>CAYPBB010000009.1:0-27717 GCA_964408855.1 uncultured Ectothiorhodospiraceae bacterium | reverse complement strand
TTCGCTCTCAGGCTCCCAGACGGAGATATCGGGGATATCCTTGTTCAATCCGTGGTAATAGGCAAAGCGGTAGTAGGTCTCGAGTCCTTCGAGCGCCTGTTCGTCGAAGAGATAGCGGAAATGGCCGGGGATGAGATGTTCGGGAGTGTCGCTGAGCGATCCTTCGAGCCGGTTTTCCAGTGCGGCGATGGATGCCGCGTCCGCATCTGCTCCCGATTGCGCGACGGCTATGTCGAGGCGCTCTGTCATGCGAATGTTCCAGCCGGCGATCAGGAATTTCACAAACGGCAGTTGCGTCAGGTCGAACCATTCATCGGTGATGTCGAGGACCGGCGAGGAGGCGTCGACGGATATGCTTCCCGTAACAAGTACCGCATCGGCAGATCGCAACGCATCTTCGACCGTTCCCTGAAAAGGGTGAAACCTTGGATTCATCTTATACTTTTCGCGAAGCACAATTTCGGCAAGTATTTGCTCGGATCGGGGAACGTCGATATACGTCACGGTTTTCAATTCTCGTAACCCGGGCTTGAATAAAAGGTTGGTATCGTTCGTGGCTCCGTATGCGGCAATACAGGCGCCCTTGAACAGCTTGATATCCTGTGGATGCTGGGTGTAGCCGATAGGAGAAAGGACGCCGAAATCGCATCCCATTTCGAGGAGATTCCATTCGGCGTCTTTTTGGGGAAGAATTTCAAGCCGAAATGCGTCGTTCCCTAAACGCACGCGCAGCCCATCGAGGATGGGCTGCAGCGCTTGATGTTCGAATGCCTGTGCAATAATCATAGCATACAAACCTGACCGCACGGGCGGTCGATTAGGTTGTTTTTGCCCGTACCTGCTTGGCGGCGAGGTGGCGGAGATAGAATAGTTTTGCGCGGCGCACATTACCGGTTCTGACGCGCTCGATTTTCGCGATCGTCGGCGAATTGATAGGGAAAATACGTTCGACGCCGACGCCGTTCGAAATTTTCCTGATGGTAAAAGTGCGGCTCATGCCGGAACCGCGGATTCCGAGGACGATTCCCTGGAATTCCTGGGTGCGGACCTTGTCGCCTTCCTTCACGCGCACGTGTACGTTGATCGTATCGCCGGGCTGAAAGGCGGGAAGATCGTCCCGCAGCATCGATTTCTCTAGCAATTGTGTTTGGTTCATGATCGTGGTACTCCTTGAGATACAGTGTATTACGTAATTTCTATTTCAATTTCAAGATCCATTCGCTATCCAAGCAGATCGGGACGCTTTTGCTTTGTGATGGAGCGCGCCGTCTCTTCCCGCCACTTGTCTATTTCTTTATGGTTGCCGCTCAGCAACGCATCCGGGACCTTCATTCCCCGGTATTCCGGCGGGCGGGTGTAGTACGGACAGTCGAGTCCGTTGTTCATGAACGAGTCGGTCAACAACGACTCGCCGTCGCCGATGACGCCGGGGATCAACCGCACAACGCAATCCACGATCACGAGTGCCGGGAGTTCGCCTCCTGTAAGGACGTAATCGCCGATCGATACTTCCCGCGTTACGAGCGCTTCGGTAATACGTTCGTCGACGCCTTTGTAATGACCGCAGATGACGGCGATGTTCTCTACAAGCGAGAGGGAGTTCGCCATTTGCTGCGTCAGAGGTTCGCCCGCCGCGCTTGTCAGGATTACTTCGTTGTAATGCCGTTGCGCAAACAGGGCGTCCATACATTCGAAGACCGGCTCGGGTTTGAGAATCATTCCCGCGCCGCCCCCGTAGGGGGAATCGTCAATGGTCCGGTGCCTGTCGTGCGTATAATCGCGTAAATCGTGCACCGCAATTTCAACCAGACCGGCTTTTTGAGCGCGTTTGAGGATGCTTTCCTGAAGCGGTCCGCCGACCAGATTCGGGAAGCCCGTGATTATGTCAATCCTCATCGGTCTCTGCAAACAATCCGGGTACCGGGTTGATCGTAATTCGTTTGTTCTTGGTGTCCACGTTGTTGATGAACTCAGGCACCGCGGGAACAAGGATCTCGCGGCCGCCGTCGTTCACAACGTATACATCGTTCGCGGGGAGCAGCATTACATCGGTAACCGTGCCCCGCACTTTGCCTGTATGCGCATCGATTGCCTCGCAACCGATCAACTCATGCACATAATGCATCCCTTCAGGCGGAGGGAGCATTTGTTCGTCGGTAATGTAAATCGAAAGTCCGACATACGATTCGGCTTCATTCCGGTCGTCGACCGAAACGATTTTAAGAAGTGCGAGAGAGCCGGAATCGGCGCTGGACTCTATTTCAACTTCTTCGGCCGAATCCTCGTCTTCTCCGATCAGCACCCGGTCAAGGTAGGTGAATCTGTCCGGGATATTCGAAAACACCTGGACCTTGAGCCATCCCCGGACTCCATGTACGCCGACAATATTGCCGAGGAGACAGAGACTCATACTTCGATTCCTCGCCGGTTACGGATCCGCGCGGAGGTTATCCTTCCTGCTGACCTTCAGTCGGCGCTTCTGCTTCCGCCGCCGTTGCAGTTTCGGCTGCTGCCGCTGCTGCTGCTTCTGCTTCCGCCTTGGCTTTCGCTTCTGCTTCCGCCTTTGCCTTCGCCGCCGCTTCCGCTTCCGCCTTGGCTTTCGCTTCTGCTTCCGCCTTTATACGCGCTTCTTCCTTCTGCTTTTGGGCGCGGAGCTGCTTTTTATTCGCGCCGGCTTTTGCTTCTTGCGCAGTACGCCATGCTTCGAGCTCGCTGGTGATATCGGCCTCGGTTTTTCCCTTGCGGACGAGGTGCAGTTTGAGCATGATGCCTTCCTTGCTCAGGAGGCTGCGCGCTGTGTCGGTCGGTTGCGCGCCGACTTTCAGCCAATACATTGCGCGTTCTTCGTTGAATTCGATGACCGGCGGATTTTCCAACGGTTTGTACACACCGATTGCTTCGATGAAGCGTCCATTGCGGGGCGAGCGGGAATCGGCTGCGACGACCTTGTAGATCGGGAGCTTTTTTCTACCGCGGCGTTGAAGACGAATTTTTACCACTGAATGAGTTCTCCGTATATGAAAAACATGTTGAACGAATAATCGTTATTGACGGCCCATCATTGCCTGGGCGAATTGCCGCATTCCGCCTTTCGTAATGCGTTTCATCATTTTCTGCATTTCGGCGAATTGCTTGAGAAACCGGTTCACGTCCTGAACGCTGGTTCCGGACCCTTTTGCGATCCGTTCGCGGCGGCTGCCGTTGATGATTGCCGGCTTTTCCCGCTCCTCGGGCGTCATCGACTGAATGATTGCCTCCAGACGGACGAACGCGCGGTCGTCGAGTTCCTGTCCGCGCATCATTTTACCGATTCCCGGAATCATCTCGATGACCGACGAGAGCGGACCTAGTTTCTTTATATGTTGAAGTTGCGAATAGAAGTCAGTCAGCGTGAACTGATTCTTCCGCATTTTCGCTTCAAGTTTTTCTGCTTCGGCGGCGTCGAATTCTTCTTGCGCCTTTTCGGCGAGGGTGAGTATGTCGCCCATTCCGAGAATTCGCGAAGCCATGCGCTCGGGATAAAAGGGTTCCAGCGCGTCGAGTTTTTCGCCGATACCGACGAATTTGATCGGCCGGTCGACAACCTTGCGGATGGAAAGAGCCGCGCCGCCGCGCGTATCGCCGTCGAGCTTGGTAAGCACAACCCCGTCGAAATCGAGGCGGTCGTGGAATGCCTTCGCAGTGTTCACCGCATCCTGACCGGTCATCGAGTCGACAACGAACAGGATTTCGTTCGGTTTGATCCGCGACTTGATGTTGGCGACTTCTTGCATCATTTCTTCGTCGATACTCAACCGTCCGGCGGTATCGATGATTATGATGTCGCGTAGTTGTTTGCGCGCGTATTCGCGGGCGTCTTCGGCGATTTTTACGGCATTTTTCTCGTCGCTCGAATATACCGGCACGTTGATTTGCTCGCCGAGCATCTTCAACTGGTTGATTGCAGCCGGACGGTAAATGTCGGCGGCGACAAGAATGGGGTGCCGACCCTGTTTTTTGAAGCTGTTCGCGAGCTTGGCGCTGAACGTCGTTTTACCGGACCCCTGCAATCCGGCGATCATGATAATGGTCGGACCGGTTTTCGAAAGCGCGATATCCGATTTCTCCGACCCCATCAACAGGACCAGCTCGTCGTAGAGAATTTTTACGATCTGCTGTCCGGGCGTGAGGCTTTTCAGCACATCGGCGCCGAGCGCTTTGATCTTTACGCTTTCGACGAAGTCCTTTACAACCTGGAAGTTTACGTCGGCTTCCAGCAAGGCGCGGCGCACCTCGCGGAGAGATTCGTTGACATTCTCTTCGGTGATGCGGTGGTCGCCTTTTATTCGCCGTATGGCACTTTCAAGCTTCTCGGATAACGCTTCGAACATATTCTTCTATTCTGACTGAATTTCAACAGTTACAGCAGAGCTAACAAAGATACAAAAGATGCAAATGGGATTCAAGAACTGAGCTTCTATTATAATACGACCTTTTAGCCGGCTGATGACGGGATTCCGGTATGATCCTGAAGGTATTCTGCCGCTCGTGTACGTAAATTAAAGCTTGCGAATAGCTTAAATTTGCCATATGTTACGTTATTGGCTTTGTGAGAGCGTTTGCCCAACGTCTCGTTGATGATTGCGTCCAAATTACGCCAGATTCCCCGAGTATCGTTCGTTCGCGATACAGCCGATAAAATCACTGCCCTAAACATACTTATTTTGCCGCGTTATGGAAGAACATCCAAAAACTATCTGGATTGTTGACGGCGCGTACATGTTTAAAGCGACGCCAATCCGGTTCGATTATCTGAAGCTTAAAAAACTTCTGGAAGCGAAGGTAGGGACCCTGTTCAGAGAAAGCTATTATCTTATTTCGACGGATAATAATCTTTCGGAAGGACAGGACCAGTTTCATACCTGGTTGAAGTCGGCTCCACCGAAGGGTCCTAAAATGCGTGTGAAGCTGTACAAGCTGAAGAACCATGCCCTCGAGTGCAACCAGTGCGGAAACCTCATCGAATACAAAATGCAGAAAGGTGTCGACGTCGGTGTTGCGACGTTGATTATCAAACTCGCGACGCAGAACCAATACGACCGGTTGATTCTGTGCGCCGGCGACGGCGACTTCGAGGACGCGATTGAATTCGTGAAGGAAACCCTTCAGAAAGAAATATGGCTCTGCGGCTTTGAAAACAGCATTTCCTCCGATTTGCAAAGCTACGCCAACGAAGTGATCTGGCTCAACGATCATTTCGATGCAATCAGAAAAGCAGATCCTGCAGGGTCGTAATCCCGGATTGCCTTTCGTTGCTATGCTGCATACGCCGGGTACGCTACGGTACGGCGTCTTGCGATGAACGCTTTCGTGCCAATGAGTTGTTATACCAACAGCATTCCGGTATCGACCGGAATTGCCAGACTATTGCGCATTTCGACGAAAGGTTGACATGAAAAAGCGGGCTGTAACCGGTATGTCGGGAGGGGTCGATTCCTCCGTCGCCGCTGCATTGCTTGTCGAACAGGGATACGATGTCATCGGCATCACGATTAAAACCTATAATTACGACGATGTCGGGGGAAACGCCCTCAACGAAACTTCGTGCTGCTCGCTCGATGGTATCAACGATGCCCGCAAAGTGTGCAACGCCCTCGGTATTCCTCATTACGTTGTCGATTTCTCTGATGAGTTCAAGACGAATGTGATCGATATGTTCGTCGATGAATATATGCGCGGAAATACGCCCAATCCGTGCGTTATCTGCAATCGGAAGATCAAATGGGAACAACTCATCCGGAAGGGATTGAGTCTGGGAGCCGATTATGTCGCAATGGGACATTACGCGCGTCTGAAGCACGATCAGTCGACCGGCAGGTATTGGATTTCCAAAGGCAGCGACGATTCGAAAGATCAAAGCTATGCGCTATGGGCGGTAAGTCAGGAAAGTCTTTCGCGGACGCTCCTTCCGCTTGCGGGCATGACGAAAGATGAGATTCGGCGAGAAGCCGAACGGTTGGGACTACACATCGCCAGGAAGCACGAGAGCTACGAAATCTGTTTCATTCCCGACAACGACTACACCCGGTTTCTGCGGGATGCGTTGCCCGGGCTTGACGAACGGGTCAAAGGGGGCGATGTCGTCTTCGAAGGCAGGAAAATCGGAGAACACGACGGCTTTCCATTCTACACTATCGGTCAGCGCCGGGGCTTGAACGTCGCCGTCGGAGAGCCGGTGTTCGTCACCGGTATCGATGCCGCATCCAATACCATCACGGTCGGGCGCAAAGACGATCTCCTCCACGGGGGATGCGTCGTCAGGGATGTGGTAATGCAAAAGCATCCATTCCCCGTAGCGCCGATGCGAGTTCATGCGAAGATCCGTTATAAAGACGAAGGTGCGCCCGCAGTTATCGAGCCGGTCGGTTCGGGATTAATACGAGTGATGTTTGATGAACCACGAAGAGCAATTACCAACGGGCAATCTACCGTGTGGTACGAGGCCGGAGATGTGGTGGGCGGAGGTATCATACAGGAGGTAATACCGTGACAGACACTAAAATATCGTTCGGTGGAATCGGATGGGAAACGCCGCATCCGGGATTAAGGCAGAAACGCGTGGAGTCGGACGGCATCGCCCACCGCCTTGTCGAAATCACCGGCGAGTTCGTCGAAGACGGCTGGTGCGTGAAAGCGCATCACGGCTACGTTATTGACGGAACGCTCTTCGTTGAAACGGACAGCGGTAAAACAGCCTTTCGTCACGGTGACGGAATAGCGATTCCGGCAGGGTTACCCCACAAAGCATCGGCAGCAGAGGGGAGCCGCGCGCTCTTCTTCCTCGCCGATCCCATCGGATAGTTTTTCATTCCATCGATTTCGGCCTCTTTTCACTCATCGCTTCAATTCGTACATTCAGGACAGGAACATCCGGTATTGAGGATGAGTGTATGTCCAATCTCCGCGCAGGTGTGTTGTTATGGCTCGATCGAAAAGGAATCGCTTCAACTATTTCCGTAAACCTCTTCAACTGGGAATTCTCGCGCTTCTTGCGTACATGATCGTCAGGCTGTTTACCGATGCCGCCTACGCTCCCGACTTTGAAGCATATTGCCCGTTCGGCGGGATGCAGGCGCTCGCGAGTTTTACCGTATCCGGCTCGCTTGCATGCAGCATGACAGGCATGCAGATCGCCATGGGAATTGTCTTGGTGATCGGAGTGATAGTATTCAGCAAGCTCTTTTGCAGCTTCGTCTGTCCCATCGGGACGTTTACCGAATGGCTGGGATCGATCGGAGAAAAGCTGCGCATGCGGTATACCATTCGCGGATTTTTCGATAGAGCGCTGCGCGTATTGAAATACGCGCTTCTCTTTGCCACATTTTATTTTACCGTCGAAGCGAGCGAATTATTCTGCAGGCAATGGGACCCGTACTACGCGGCGTTTACCGGGTTCAGCAGCGATGTGAATATGACATACGCCATCATCGCGCTCGCGGTTGTCGTTCTCGGATCGCTCTTCGTGCGGCAGTTCTGGTGCAAATACCTCTGTCCCCTAAGCGCCGCGACGAATCTCTTTGCTGTCCTGTTCATCCCGCTTGCGGTGTTCGGCATCTATATGCTGCTCGGCTATTCGGGGATCGGCATGAGCTGGCTCTACCCGCTGGCATTGGTATGCATTCTTGGCTTCGCCTGGGAGGCATGGAAAATGAAGTCCGCAGGAATTCCTCTCACAGTGATCCAAAGGGTTGATTCGGTATGTACCGGATGCAAAAAGTGTGACCGCGCCTGCCCGATGGCCATCGACGTATCGACGGCGGACAAGGTGCGCGACATGGACTGCCATCTCTGCACCGACTGCATTCAGGCCTGTCCGGAAAAAGGCGCTCTTACGATCAACAGGAAAAATATCCAGTGGTTTCCGTCTGTCGCCGCCCTCGGACTGATCGCTGCGGGAATGTGGCTCGGTAATACTCTGCAAATTCCTACCATTACTGAGAAATGGGGCAGCGAGGAAGCGTTCTCGAGAGCAAAGGTGTATCAGCAGAGCGGGCTGCGCAGCATCAAATGCTATGGCAGCAGCTCTTCCTTCGCCTCGCACATGCGTGAGGTGGAAGGCGTTTTAGGCGTGCAGACTTTTGTCGGATCCCACAGTGTAACAATCTGGTACGATCCATCGGTGATCGATGAACATGGGGTGCGCGAGGCGATGTTCTCGGCGAACCGGCTCCGTTTTTCCGAGCCGGCACAGGACACGCGGCAGATCGGTGTCGTGACCATCGGAGTCGATAAATTGTTCGATTCGTACGATTACTTCGATTTCGAACAGCTCCTTGCGCAGCATCAGGGACTCTACCTTGCCGATTCGAAATTCGGCGAACCCGTGCAGGTGACATTCTACTTCGATCCTACGGTGACGACGCCGGAGAAGATCGTCTCTTGGATTGAATCGCCTACGGTCACGTATAAGCAGGGCGAGGGAACCGTGACGCAGGACTGCGAATTCCGCGCGTCGATGCTGGAAGCCGCATCGAGTATAACAGCGATCGAGTACCGGCGCGCGATGTTCGAATCTGCGGACTGGAAGTTCAACGGATTCGCCGAAGACGCCGTATACGAATCGTTTTCCGTTTCTATGCCGCAACTACTCGAACCCGAGTATTCGGAACAACTACCGTTTCTGATCAGTCACATCAGTAACGATAAAGGAACCGTAAGGTTCTACACTGAGTATACCGGCGACGCGCCGTTTGCACATATTCTTTATAAGAAGGATATTACGTCACCGGAAAAAATCTACACGGCATTGAATGCACCGCAGCTCCGCGTCAGTTACGACGACGGCAGCGAAGAATACCTCCCGAATCCGTTCCGATTCGAACGGAACACGGGCGCATCCGGTAACACGACAAAATAGGATTAGAGCGTTGCCGGATCAACCGTACTGGTATTATCAACAAAGCGGCGTGTTGCCGTTTCGTTTGCGCCACTCATCAGTCGAAGTGTTGCTGATCACATCGAGGAGCGGAAAGAAGTGGTTGATACCAAAAGGGATAATTGAATTAGGTATGAGTCCGGAGGATTCCGCGAGAAAAGAAGCTTTCGAGGAAGCGGGGATAGACGGAACCGTGTTCACCGATTCCATCGGGCACTATACATACCGGAAATGGGGCGGCATCTGCAATGTGGAAGTGTTTCCGATGCTGGTGGAAGTTGAATTCGACGAATGGGAGGAGAAATTCAGAAAACGGAAGTGGTATTCTATTCGAGAAGCGATCCAGGCGACGTCGCAACCGGAACTGATTCATATGTTACTCGAGTTCCCGGCGACGCTGCGCAGCCGAGGTATAATTGAATAACGTTATGACGACATCGTTTCCAACACTCGACGACATCCTCGATGCGCAGGGACGTATCCGCGGACACGCCCATATCACACCGGTGATGACAAGCCGGGCGCTCAACGACATTACCGGAGCGCGTCTGTTCTTCAAATGCGAGAGCTTCCAGAAGGTGGGAGCCTTCAAGTACCGTGGCGCAACAAATGCGGTGTATTCGCTGACCGACGAACAGGCTGCCCGCGGCGTGGCAACGCATTCGTCCGGGAATCATGCGGCGGCGCTGGCGCTGGCGGCACGGACGCGTGGAATTCCGTCGTACATCGTCATGCCCGACAACGCGCCTCGCGTTAAAAAAGAAGCCGTCGCCAGTTATGGCGCGGAAATAACCTATTGCGAACCGACGCTGAAAGCGCGCGAAACCACGCTCGAACGCGTAGTAGCGCGCACCGGCGCAGAGGTGATTCATCCCTATAACGACTGGAGGATTATCGCCGGACAGGGCACCGCGGCATTGGAATTGTTCGATGAGATAGCCGACCTCGACATCGTCATGACTCCGGTCGGCGGCGGGGGACTACTTTCAGGCACAGCGCTTACGGCCTCCTACATTTCTCCGTCTACAAGGGTGATAGCGGCAGAACCGGAAAATGCAAACGATGCTTTCCAATCGTTCTACGCTGGATGTCTCATTCCCTCCAACAATCCAAAAACAGTCGCCGATGGACTGCTTACTTCGCTCGGCGATAAAACATTCGCCGTGATATGCCAGCATGTCTACGCCGTTGTGACTGTATCGGAAGATTCCATCATCGAGGCGATGAGAATGATCTGGGAACGGATGAAGATCGTTGTCGAGCCTTCCTCGGCAGTGCCGCTTGGCTCGATCCTCGAAGGCAAGGTGGATTGCCGGAAGCGCCGCGTGGGCATCATCCTCTCGGGCGGAAACGTCGATCTGGGAAACCTCCCCTGGAGCGCGTGATGACCGCTCCGTCGAAACCGGCGTTCAACAGCGTGGTTCTTGCAGACGATAGCATTCTCCTGCGGTGCATTCAACCGGAGGATACAGCCAACCTGCATTTGGCGGTCAGGGAATCGCACAACGAACTATCGATATGGATGCCCTGGTGTACCGAGTCCTACTCGATCGCGGATAGCGAGCAATGGTGCGGGATTCAGGAGCATCTGTGGATCGAGGAAATCGAGTACGGCTTCGCCATCATCGACAAGGAAACGGGCGCGTATCTCGGAGGTTGCGGTATCAACCGTATCGATACCATGTTCAAAACCGCCAATCTCGGCTATTGGGTACGCAGCGGATGGACGGGAAAGGGCGTCGCATCGCGCTCGGTGCGCTTGCTTGCGGCGTGGGCTTTCAACGCGCTCGCGCTGAACCGGATCGAAATCATTTGTTCTGTGGAAAACAAACCCAGCATGCGCGTCGCGGAAAAAACCGGCGCCTTGCGCGAGGGCATTCTCCGCCGCAGACTGGAATATCATGGCGCGCCGCACGACGCGGCGCTGTACTCGCTGCTCAGGGAAGATCTTAATCGAGGATAATCATGTTTCAACGTGTTGTTATTACCGGCGCGTCGAGCGGAATTGGCAAGGCGCTGGCGCGCGAATTCGCCGCATCCGGATCGCGGCTCGTGTTGCTCAGCCGCAATGTAGATGCGCTTGAACAACTGACCGGAGAAATCCGTGGCAGGGGTGGGGAATGCTACTTCCTTCCGTGCGACGTCTCCGTGAAAGACGATGTCCGGATGGGGATCGACTACGCCCTCGAACAGCTTGGCGGCATCGATCTGGCGGTGCTGAATGCCGGCGTCGGCGATCCGGAATGGGTAGCGCGGTTCGATAGCGAACGGTTCAAGCAGACCTTTGCGGTGAATGTGTTCGGCATTGCGCACGGACTGGAATTCCTGGTCCCGCTGATGCTGAAGCAGGGAGGCGGCGTCATAGCCGGAGTGAGCAGTCTTGCCGATGTGCGGGGCTACCCCGGCTCGGCGGGTTACTGCGCAAGCAAGGCGGCGGCGAGTACGCTGCTCGAAAGCGCGCGCGTGGAATTGCGCGGCACGGGCGTGACTATCGTCACCATCCGTCCCGGCTTTGTCCGCACCCCGATGACGGATAAGAACGAGTTCAAGATGCCGTTTCTATGGGAACCCGAAAAAGCCGCCCGGTATATCCGCAAAGGGCTGGAGAGAGGAAATCGTGTGGTCCAGTTTCCGCTTCCCATCATCCTCATGACCCGCATTATCCGCGACATACCCCGCTGGCTGTACGAAATGCTTGCGGCGAAGACGAGGAGAGGGTGAGGGAAGTGTGATATTATCACGGTTGTTGCGATTTGTGTTGCGTTCGTGATGCAATAATCGTAGCTTACGCGTGAATTATTCACGCAAAGAGGTGAGAAATGCTAATCGAGTTCTCTGTCGAAAACTTCCGCTCGTTCCGGGAGAAGAAAACGCTCAGTATGGTGGCGAGCAAGAGGATTACCGGCGGCGAGGCTGAACATTTGGTAGATATCCCAGGGACGGATGAGAAATTGCTTCGCGTTGCCGCGATCTACGGGGCGAACGGCGCTGGAAAATCGAATCTGGTGAAAGCAATTGAGTTTGCTCTTGAACGGATATCAGAGGGCACAAAACCAAATGAGAAAATCCCATACCACCCTTTTCGCTTGGATAAAGAAAAGATGGAAGCTCCAACAACGTTTTCGTTTCTCATTGCCGCGGGTGATTCGGTTTTTAAGTACTCGTATTCCTACGATTCCGATTCAGTGCATTCGGAGGAATTGAACCGCATTATTGGCGAGAAACGACAGTCCATTTTCCATCGTACTCAATCAGAAAATGGAAAAGCGCAGATCAAGTTCGGTGCGGAATTCAAGAAAAGCGCTACCGAAACAATAAAAGCTCTCAAGACAGTCGGCGCCAGACCGAATCAATTGTTCCTAACGGAGATAATTAACATTAATGATGATACTAACCAAGGTGAACTCCTTTATATTATAACTTCTTTTTTAACAACGAGAGTAGGCGTCCTTCATCCTAGTTCGCAATTACGTAGTAAAGGCGAGGTTTTGGAAGAGGTTGAAGGATTTATTCATTTTGCAAGTGAATTCCTCCGCGTAGCTGATACAGGAATAGAACACGTAGCTGTCACTCATCAAGAAAGCAGGGCGAACTCAATACCTGAGTTCATATTAAAGCAACTTGAAGCGATTCAAGATAGAGATAGTGTTGTGCATTTGACTTCGTCCGATGGGAGTGAGTATTTATATGAAGGGTCGGAATCTATAACGCAATTAGTAACCTCTACGGTTCATAAAACTCTAAACGGTGGTGAGGAAATATTTCCTTTCTCCGATGAATCAGATGGTACCCAGCGCTTTCTTGAATTACTATTGCCTATATATCAAATTCAAAAATCAAATGGTTTGTTAGTAATTGATGAGCTAGAGAGAAGTCTTCATCCGTTATTAGCGTATAAATTTGTTGAACTTTTTCTTAAAGGATGCGAAGAGAAAAGTACGCAATTGATTTTTACGACTCACTCGACGCATCTTCTCGATTTAGCACTTCTACGGCGTGATGAAATCTGGTTCACAGAAAAAGACACTGGCGGCGGCACCGATTTGTATCCTCTCTCTGATTTTAAGGTACGAAAGGATCTCGCGATTGATAAAGGGTATATCCAAGGAAGATACGGAGCTATTCCCTTCTTAGGTGGTTTTGATGAGTTATTGCACAAGAGAGATCAATCGGAGGGCCAGGCTAAATGACAAAGATGAACTGGCGTATTACAAGACCTGAGCATGAGAGAGATGATAGATTCTTCATTATTGCCTCAGAAGATACTTATGCAGCGAAGCAGTATTTTGAAGCACTTAAAGTACGTGGACTTAAGTTTTGTGTACTTGAAACGCAAGACGGGTTATCGGATCCAAAGCACGTTTTCCAGAGAATGGAGGAATTCGCGTCAGAATATGACCTCATTGATGATGATAAAAAATGGTTAGTCCTAGATACAGATGCTTGGATAGCTGGCGGATATAAAGAGAAGTTTGATTTCGTTTGCGGTGAAGCAAAAACAAAAGAAATTGGATTAGCGGTCACAAACCCATGTTTCGAATACTGGCTGTTGCTCCATCGAGTCGACCCGCCAATCAATACCACAAAGTGCGAACATGCAGATACACAACTGAGAGAAATACTCGGCACTTATAATAAGAAGAATGTGAAGACAGATGAATTTTGTCCCTATTTCCATCTCGCAGTTGAGAGAGCAAGGCAGCACGATCCATCGCCGGACAAAGACTGGCCGGAATCAGAGGGTTCTCACATATACCGGATTTTCGATGAGATTGGATTGGATAACCTCCGCTGACATTTCGTGACCGCTTGCTCGTGAATACAGCATACGCTGTTGTTCACATATCCACATATCCCCCCAAATCCGACAAAAAACATCCCAAATCTGACTTAAGTCAAAGTCGCCGGAGCGGCGGGTGGGTAAGTTGTGTTCAGATGAATCGTTTACGAATCTGAACAGTACAAGGACTTCTCACCATGCCATCAAACGAACAAACCTGGAATTCGGGATTCTGGAAACAGGGTCTGCTTCTTACCATGCTCCTCGGTTTTACCGTCCTCATAGTGGGTGGCTATTGGGTGTACAAGGAAGCCGCGCCGCGACCGGCAAGCATTGTCGACGAGCAGGGCGCGACTCTCACGACGTACGATAATATCATGGGCGGACAAGCCGTCTACCAAAGTCACGGATTGATGGAGTACGGCACCACGCTCGGGCACGGCTCCTACATCGGACCGGATTTCACGGCGGAAGCGCTGCACATTACCACAACCACGATGCGCTCGTTTTATGCGCGCACGTCGCACGCAGCGGAGTATTCGTCCCTGAATCCCGATCAAAAAGCGGCGGTCGATGCCCGCGTACAACGCGAAATCAAAGCCAACAGGTACAATACGGCTACGCAGCAATTGACCCTCACCGCCGGACAGCGCGAAGCGTTGTTTGCCGTCCGCGCGTATTACAAGAAGCTGTTTACCGAGGGCAATGCCCGCGGCGGATTGCAGCCGAACGCGATTATCCAGACGCGGGAAGCCAAAGGCGAGTGGCTGATGCCGGGCGACCAAAGCGAACACCTTGCGGATTTCTTCTTCTGGACGGCATGGCTGAGCGCCGCGAATCGCCCGGGTGAAAACTACTCCTACACCAGCAACTGGCCGTTCGATAAGGAAGCAGGCAACCAGCAAAGCGCAGCCTCCTATTTGTGGAGCGGGGTCAGCGTGACGCTGCTCGTGCTGATGGTCGCGGTGGTTCTGTTCCTCTGGAAGCGCTTCCGGCTCGAATCGCAGGAAGCATTCACGGCATTTCCTTCCATCAGCACCGAACGTCTGCTCCTCACGCCGAGTCAACGCGCGGTGGGCAAGTACTTCGTCGTCGTGATGCTGTTGTTCCTGGTGCAGACGCTGCTCGGCGCATCGATGGCGCATACCTACGTGGAAGGCAATTCCTTCTACGGTTTCGATCTGGCGTCGATTTTGCCGTGGAACGTTGCCCGCACGTGGCATCTTCAACTCGCCATCTTCTGGATCGCGACGGCATGGGTGGGTATGGGCATCTTCGTGACCCCGCTCGTCAGCGGAAGGGAACCCAAGGGACAAAAGCTGCTCGTCGATATTCTGTTCTGGGCATTGGTTGTCCTCGTCGGCGGTAGTCTGGCGGGAGAATACCTCGGCGTTCGCGGCACGTTCGGCGAAAACTGGTTCCTGTTCGGACATCAGGGTTGGGAATACGTCGATCTCGGCCGAATCTGGCAAATCGTTCTCGCCATCGGGCTGGGCTTGTGGCTGTTCATCATGTACCGCGGTCTGAAACCCGCGCTGAAAACCGAACGCGACAAGGGCGGACTGACGCACCTGTTGCTCTACGCAGCCGCGTCGATCCCGCTGTTTTACGGATTCGCGTTCTTCATGAATCCCGGTTCGCACCTCACCATGGCTGATTTCTGGCGCTGGTGGGTGATCCATCTCTGGGTGGAAGGCATGTTCGAGGTGTTCGCCGTCGTGGTTATCGGTTTCCTGATGGTCAACATGGGACTCGTCACAAAGAAGAGCACCCTGCGCGCGTTGTACTTCCAGCTCGTCATCCTTCTCGGTTCGGGCATCATCGGCACCGGCCATCATTACTACTGGATCGGCGTGCCGGAAATGTGGATCGCGCTCGGCTCCGTCTTCTCCGCGCTCGAAGTTATTCCGCTGACCCTGCTGGTCGTCGAGGCGTACGAACATTACAGATACGCGAAACTCGGCGGACGCGATTTCCCCTACAAGTGGGCGTTCATGTTCCTGGTTGCGACGGCGTTCTGGAATTTGTTCGGCGCGGGCGTACTGGGCTTCCTCATTAATCTGCCTGCGGTCAACTTTTTCTCTCACGGCAGCTTCCTCACCGCGGCGCACGCTCACGGCGCGCTGATGGGCGTATACGGCATGCTCGGCATTGCGCTGATGCTGTTCTCGATGCGCAGCATTTCGAACGGTATGAACCAGAAGCTCGTGAAACTCTCGTTCTGGGGTCTGAACGCCGGGTTGATGGGAATGATTCTCATCACCTTGCTGCCGGTCGGTTTTATGCAGTTCATGCAGGGAATCGAACACGGATTCTGGTTCGTGCGCACCACCGATTTCTACTACCAGCCCGCCGTGCATACGCTTCTCTGGCTGCGGATGATTCCGGATACGGTGTTCATCGCGCTTGGCGTGGTTCCCTTGCTCCTTGCCGTGTACAAGATGTGGCGCAATCCCCGCCGCCTCACGGAAGAAGTTGGCGCAATGACGTTCGAAGACGCCATCGAAGCAGCCGCCGCGAAGACGGAAAAGGCGCTGTAACAGTTTTCTCCGCACCCTACGTAAAAACGGTCAACCGTGTTTAGACGGTTGACCGTTTTGCGTTGGAATGGCCTGCCTAATCCAGGAAATGCACGAACAGCCCGTCGCGGAGTTTGGGTTCGAACCATGTGCTTTTCGGCGGCATGATTTTGCCCGCGTCTGCGATGGAGATGAGTTCGTGAATCGAGGTCGGGTACATACTGAAGGCGACCTTCATTTCGCCGTTATCCACGCGGCGTTCGAGTTCGTCGAGACCGCGGATACCGCCGACGAAATCGATCCGCTTATCCGTGCGGGGATCTTTGATTGCCAGCAGCGCGTCGAGGACGTAGTTTTGAAGAATGGCAACGTCGAGCGATTCCACGGGATCGGGATTGTTGAGGAGTTCTTTCGTGGCGTTCAATGTGTACCACACTCCGCCGAGGTACATGCCGAATTCGCCCTTTTTCGAGGGACGCACCTGCCGCTCCGTTTCAACAACGGTGAATTCCTTCCCGAGCGCGAGCAGGAATTCTTCCGGCGTTTTGCCGTTGAGGTCTTTCACGACACGGTTGTAATCGAGAATCTTCAACTGACCGGCGGGGAAGTACACGGCAAGGAAGAAGTTGTACTCTTCATCGCCCTTGTGATCCGGATTCGCTTTTGCGCGTTCGCGCCCGACGATGGACGCGGCGGCGGAACGGTGATGTCCATCGGCGACGTACAGATACGGAATGCCTGAGAAAAGCTTCTGAAGTAGGTCGATCTTCGCGCGGTCGCGGATAACCCAGCTCTGATGGCGGATACCGTCGGCGGCGACGAGGTTGTTTTCGGGCGTCGTTGCCTTGATTTCGTCGACGATGGCGTCGATTTCCGGATTATCGGGATAGGTGAGGAAGATCGGTCCCGAATGCGCGTTCGTCACGCGGACATGTTCGCACCGGTCCTCTTCCTTGTCCTTGCGCGTATGTTCGTGTTTCTTGATGATATCGTTCCAGTATTCTTCCACCGAAGCGCATCCGACGAGTCCATACTGGGTATGGTCGCCCATGGTCTGCGCATAGAGGTAGACATACGGCTCCGGATCTTCGACAAGAACGCCGTCGCTGATGAGCTTCATCAGGTTTTCCCTGCCTTTTGCATAGACTTGTGGATCGTGCAGATCGACGGAAGGATCGAGATCCACTTCCGGCTTCCCGACATGGAGAAAGCTGAGGGGATGCCCTTTCACTTCCTCGCGAGCTTCGTCGGAGTTCAGTACATCGTACGGTTTTGCCGCGACTTCGGCGGCGAATTCAGGTTTCGGTCTGAAAGCTTTGAACGGTCGAAACGTTGCCATGCTCTATTCTGTGTCCTCTGGTGATTATGCGTTTTTCAGGGCTGCTACGACTTTTTCGGCGATCTCTGTGCCGACTCTGTCCTGCGCTTCTTCGGTGCTGGCGCCGATGTGCGGAGTGACGGAGACGCGGGGATGATTGATGAGCGCGGTCTGCGCTTCGGTCGCCGGTTCGTTTTCAAACACATCGACACCTGCGGCGTACACCTTGCCGGAATTCAATCCGTCGAGCAGCGCTTTTTCGCTGACCACTCCGCCGCGCGCGCAGTTGATGATGATGACGCCGTTCTTCATGGCTGCGATTTCCGCTTCGCCGATTGCGGGACCCTGTCCTTTGATCAGCGGCATATGCATGGAGATGATGTCGGATTTGGCGATGACTTCTTCCTTCGAAACCAGCACGACGTTCAGATCGATGCTCTGGACATACGGATCGTGCGCGATGACGGTCATTCCGAGACCGATGGCGCGTTTTGCAACTTCCTTGCCGATGTTGCCGATACCGACAAGACCGAGGGTTTTACCGGTGAGTTCGATGCCCTTGCTGTATTCCTTCTTCGGCCATTTGCCCTGGCGCATTTCGGTGTTGCTGAGTTGCAGGAACCGGCATACCGCGAACATATGCGCAATGGCGAGTTCGGCGACGGAGATGGAGGATGCACCCGGCGTGTTGAGTACCGGAATGCCTTTTTCCTTCGCATACGCTACGTCGATATTATCCAATCCGACGCCGCCGCGCGCGATAACCTTCAGATTACCGGCATCGATGACCTCTTTGGTCACTTTGGAGGCGGAACGCACGATGATTGCATCGTAGTTGCTGATTTTCGCGACGAGTTCTTCGGGGGTGCACTTTTCTTGAATAACCTCATGTCCTGCATCGGAGAGAATCTTTGCTCCGGCATCTGAAATTCCGTCCGGCACTAAAATTTTCATGGCTGTCTCCAGAGTGATTGTAGCGTGATAAGTGATACGTGCTTGAAAAGCGATGGACTGCGATACCGCAGTTTGCCCGGAATCCCCCAATAAATACAGGAAATTCCGAAAAACAAGTTACCAATTTCACGATTGAAGAACAAAGCGGGATTCGGAAGGGCGTACGGAGCCGCGTTCCGATGAGCTTGAGACCCCGAGTCGGGGCCCGGGGTGAGGACTGGATTGATACGAGAGTCAAATTTTCCAGGATCGAGTATTGGGAGGAGTCAAACAAAGGGCGGACTATTCATCCGCCCTGAGGACATGGAGAGTGTAGCGGCAATACCGTCGATGCGCGGTTACTGGACGACCAGCTTCTTGCGCTGCGATCCGGATTGCGTCTGTACGGAAATGAAATATGCGCCCGCCGGCATTCCTCGAAGATCGATCTTCCCGAGATATGATTTGACCATGCCGCTGGACTGCGAACGGGAAATCACTCTTCCGCGCAGATCGGTGACGGTAAGCTCAAATGAAGCCGGCGTCTCGAAATCCAGCGCAACGGCGAACACCCCGGTTCCCGGATTGGGCGCTACATCGAACCGGCGGACAATGGAAACAGGGTTCTCTATCCCCACACCGTTTTCTACCCGGGTAATTCCGGATATGGAGGAGCATCCATGTTCGTCGGTAATGATCACGCTATACTCGCCGTCTTCGGTAGGCAGATACCACTGGGCCGTAGCGCCGGGAATCGGAACGCCGTTTTTCAACCACTGGTAGTGCATGCCTTCCGACCTGCAATACAGGGTGTCGCCCCGTACCAATACGGAAGGTACCGGAGGCGGGGGTACGGAATGAATCAGAATTTCGCGCGATTTCAACCGGCAGCCCTGGGGACTGGTGGCTGTAACCGAATACAGTCCGGAATCGATGACAGCAATCCGCCTTTCACGAGCGCCCGTCGACCACACATAATCGGTGTACCCTTCTTCAGCTTCGAGCGTGATGGTATCGCCCTGGCAGAACACCGTATCGCCGCTGGATGTTATCTGCGGCGGGATGCCCTCGAATATATGTATCGCGCGCTCGGCATGGGCGGAGCAATCGCGATGACGCGCGAGCACAGTAACCATACCGTTTCCGGCGCCGCTATCCCACTGTACGGCAATCGACGCGCGGTCGTTTCTTCCCATCAGCGTTCCTCGCTCCACCGACCACTCGTAGGTAATGCCTTGCTGTTCGAGGATCGAATAAATGGCGATATCGTTCGTGCACGGTCCGTTCGGACCCTCGATTTGAATGGCCGACGAATCGAATAGCACAACCCGCAACAAACTCGAAACGCCGTTGCACGGACCGAAACCGACGGTGCAGAAGTAGTTGCCGGGTTTGGTGACGCGGATTTCCGGAGCGGTTGCGCCGTTACTCCATAAATAACTGTCGTATTTTTCCTGTAGTTTCAGCGTGATTGTGTCTCCGGGGCAGAGGAGATAGTCGCCGCCGTAATTCAGTACAGCCTGCACCGCTCCGACGTTGATGGATATGCTGTCCATCGTCGAGCAGCCCGACATCGTATCGGTTTGAACGATTGTCAGTATATGCATGCCGTTGCTATCCCAGCGTATCTGGATACTATCCGCAGGTTCGCCCACTACGCTTCCGGCGGTGGTCGTCCAGTCGTACCGGCAATTGTACATCCTGCTTACCCGGTAGGTGAAGACCGTATCGGAATTGCACACGACGCTGGCGCCCTTGATGTCCGGATGCGGTTTTGGATTCACGATCACCTGGAACGGCTCCGATCCGCCCCAGCATCCCCCGGCATTCATGACCCGGACGCTGTAGAAACCGGATTTGCGCGCAGCGATGACCGGCGTGGTCTCGCCCGTCGACCACTCATAGGCGACCCATTTGCCCTGCGTAAATAGGATCACTGAATCGCCTTCGCAGAATGCCGGCGAGCCCATCGGAGTGATGTTCGGCTTAGGCGCGGGCACAAGTTGAAGATGCAGCGTGTCGGAGCGGACAGTTTGCCCGCCTATCAACGTTGCATCGTACCAGTAATCGCCGCTGCGCGAGACCTTGATGGTGGGACTCGTCGCTCCGGTGCTCCACCGGTAGGTCGCAGGTTCAACGCTGACCCGCAGCGTGACGGTATCGCCCTCGCACGCGTTTCCGCCCTGTATGAACAACACTGTGGGATTGTTGGAATCGACGACCTCGAACGTACCGGGCGCGATGTCCGCGACCTTGCATCCGTAGTCGAATACCCAGGGACCCAAATCGATAATCGAGCTGTGTTTTGTCAGCGGTCTGTTTTTCGCCGCGAAGCGGAGATAGAGCAGCGGCGTTTTATTATCCGAGCCGAGAATGGTCCGCTGGTAGGATGTGATGAACACGGAATCATTGCGGGTGCTCGCGAATACTTGCGTATTTGCCAGTTGCGTTCCCTTCGTCCAGGGCATTCCGAACGAACAGACGGCGGTGTCGTATTTCACGCACGCGCTGAACGTTTCGAACCGGAACAACCTTGTGCCGGGATACCGGAGATGAACGGGTACCAGCCAGGATTCGCCGGGAAGGACCTTCGCCGAACCGATGGCAATAGGAAGCGGTTCCCGTCCGCCGGTGTCCACAGGGGCAATGTACGATCTCGAGCGTGTCGCCGATCCGCCGCAAATGCTATCGATCGTAAGTTCCACGATGCGCAGGCCGCCGTCGGCGCATTGCGACTGGTAGGACAGGGAGCAGACCGTGAATCCGATGTTGGTGCGAAGAAAAATATCTTCATACACCGAATTCATCTGCGCCAAGTCCTCGTAGTAAAAATGCCCGCCGGTTTTATCGGCGATGTATTTGAGGCTATCGAGTTCAAGACTGTTGCCGATGCCGATGGTGAACACGCGAACATTTTTATCCAATGCGTAATCGCACACTTCGCGCATCGTATGCTTGCTCATATTATCGAAACCATCCGTTACTACGATAACCGCCGTGGAATGGTTGACCGCTCCCCGCACCACTTCATCCACGCCGAGCATGACTCCGTCCCAGAGGGCGGTTCCGCCATGTATAGGCAGACCGTTTACGGCATCGTGCAGCGAATCGGTATCCGAGGTCATCGGCAGGCGCAGCGTGACGCTGTCGGAGAAATACACCACCGCCGCTTCGTCGAAAAGGGGATGCATGAGATCGACGAATTTGTTGCCGGCAGCCTTGACGGTTTTATTCCTCGGATTCATCATGCTGTAGCTGGCGTCGAATACCAGCGCAACCGAAAGTCCGTTATGAACGGTATCGGCACATGTAACCACAAATTCATCGACATCGAGACCGTTTTCCCTGATGTGAATTTGGTCCTTGCCGATTGCGCCGGGCTGAATACTGTCGCACCCGATAGCATAGTGCAGCTCAACCGTCGGCCATTTATTGATGATCGGGGAGAATTTGAGGACAGGTCCATGCTGTGCGAAAACGGACGTATTCGCACAGGCGATTGCAAGCAGGCACGCCAGGGCGGCTACAGAGGATACACTCACGCGGCGCATCTCACACCTCACAGAAATGGATAAGAGGGAAAACCCTCCAAAGCTCTTGCGATAAACACTTCAGGACATTGAAAGTTACAGTTATTTCCACCCGGCGTCAATGCGGTAAAAATCAATTCACAGAAAAAAAGCGGAAAGGGCTTGACATTCGTGTGGATGTTTGCTAGTTTTCGACCAGAAAACGAAAATAGTCGAAACGGTGAACATGGCAAACGACAACGACGTATTTGAACAGATCCTCGCAGCAGCCCAGCAAGTATTTAAAAAATGGGGATTCAGGAAAACGACGATGGAAGACATCGCCCGGGAAGCCGGGAAAGGAAAGGCAACGCTGTACTATTATTTCAAGAGCAAGGACGAAGTGTTCAATGCGGTAATAAAGCGCGAAACAGACGATATCCTCCACATCGCCACTAAGGCGATAGGCACGGTGGATACAGCCGCCGGGAAGCTGAAGACGTTTTTTGTTACGTACTATAACGAAGTACGGAATATGAAGAACATGTACAACGCCATCATCATGGAGATTCGCGAAGATAACGGGATTATCGGGACGCAATTGAGAAAATTCGATTACATGGGGACCGAACTCCTTAGGAATATTGTCCGGGCGGGTATTGAAAACGGGGAGTTCGTGCCTCACAGCGACGAAGAGCTGGAAACGCAGACCTACATCATCAGCACAATGCTACGCAGCGCGCTGTTCGAATTCGTCGTCGAACAAGATGTGCCCGAAGAAGGAAGAAGAGTCAACCTGGTTGCGGATCTCCTGATTCGCGGAATCAGCGGCTAAATTTTTTTGCCGGTGATTCGACCGAAAAACGAAAATCGTCGAATAGTATATAATGGAGCAGAAATGAAAGCACATACCTGGATAGCAGCCTCGATCGGATTGATCCTTTCTCAGGCGCTGATTACCGGATGCGGGCCGAAATCGAACGCAGGCAACGAGAACAGCAAACCCGTTATCGTCGAAGTACGGCAGGTTGAAGCGCTCAGCGAACAGCGGGAAATCCGATACAGCGGCACGATCCGCGAATCGGTAACCATTCCGTTGAGTTTTTCCACTGTCGGGACCGTAAAGGCGGTGTATGTCGATGAAGGGCAGGCGGTACGGAAAGCGCAAACGCTTGCCGTGTTGAACGATGAAACCTATAAAAATGCGCTCAGCATGGCGGAAGCCACGCTGAAGCGGGCGCAGGACGCGGTTGCGCGCCTGAAACCGATGTATGAGAACGGCAGTTTGCCGGAAATCAAAATGGTCGAGGTCGAGACATCGCTTCAGCAGGCACAGGCGTCGTACGAGATATCGAAAAAGAACGTCGACGACTGCGTACTAAAAGCAACCGAGAGCGGCATCGTCGGGAAACGGTCTATCGAGCCGGGGATGTCCATTCTGCCCGGCGTGAACTCCATCACCATCGTCCAGGTGCAGCGCGTCTACGCGAAGATTTCCGTGCATGAAAGCGAAATCGCCGCCATTACAAAAGGCAGTCCGGCCACCGTTGTGGTGCCGGCGCTCGATAATGCAGCATATACCGGATCGGTGGACGATATCGGCATCCTCGCCGATCCGCTTTCGCATACGTATACTGTGACGATCTCCATTGCCAACAAGAACGGGCAGCTCAGACCGGGGATGATTTGCAATGTCTCGATGAAGCAGTCGGGCAGGCAGGAGGTGCATATCGTTCCAGCGGAAGCGGTATTGATCGATAACGACGGAAATGCATACGTCTATATCGCCGATAGGTCGTCGGGCGCGGCGGTGAAGACGCCGGTCGAGCGTGGCGCGTTTGTCGACGAGGGCATTTGCATCCGCGGCGGCGTACCCCCCGATGCCCTCGTTATTACCGGAGGACAGAATAAACTCTACGACGGCGCTCGTGTGATCGTAAAAAATGAAGGGGCGCACGTAGCCGATGGGGATCGGCGATGAAATCCATCCAGCATCTCACACAGAGGGCGATGCGCCACCGGCAAATCGTTCTCCTGATTACGGGCGTATTGATACTCTTCGGAGTGTACGCGCTTGCCGTCATGCCGCGTCAGGAGTTTCCCGAGTTTACCATCCGGCAGGGAATCATTGTCGGAGTGTTCCCCGGCGCGCAATCGCAAAAGGTTGAAGACCAGTTGACAACGAAGGTCGAGAACTATCTGTTCGGTTTCAACGAAGTAGATAAGAGCAAGACGTATTCCATTTCCGAAGAGGGAAGGATGTACATCTTCGTCGAGCTTTGCGCCGACGTGAAAAATCCCGACCTGTTCTGGGCGAAACTGCGTCACGGACTGAACGATTTGAAGCTGTCGCTGCCCCAGGAGGTTCTTGCTCTCATCGCCACGAACGATTTCGGCGATACATCGGCGATGATCCTCACCGTCCAGTCGAAATCGCGCAGCTACAAAGAGCTTGAAGCATATCTGAAACTGTTGGAAAACGAGCTACGCGCACTTCCTGCGGCATCGAAAATCAAACATTTCGGTCTGCAGAAAGAGAAAATCAATATTTATATCGATAACGAAAAGCTCGCCTTTTACGGGATCAATCCTGTGACGGTGCTGGCAATCCTCAAAACGGAAGGTTCGGTTACATATGCCGGCGAAGTCGATAACGGCAGACTCAGCATGCCGGTGCATCTCGAACCCCGGTACCGGACTGAAGCCAGTCTCGCGGAACAGATTATCTACACCGACCCCCGCGGTATCGCCATCAGACTCAAGGATGTGGCGCGCGTCGTCCGCGAGTACGAAGAGCCCGATTCCTATATTCAGAGCGATGGCAACCGATGCGTGATCGTCTCCATGGAGATGCAGCGCGGAAACAACATCGTATCATTCGGGAGCGACGTCGACGAGGTTATTGCCGATGTATCGAAGCGTCTCCCGTCCGATGTGCAGATCGCGAAAATAGCCGATATGCCGCAGGCGGTAGACGGCTCCATCAATTCGTTCATGCGGGAATTCATCATCGCGATCATCGCGGTGATTGCGGTGACGATGCTGCTGCTTCCGTTCCGTGTTTCGTCGATCGCGGCGGTGACGATTCCGGTGTCGATCATGATCACGCTCGGAATCATCTACGTCGTGGGAATCGAACTTCACACCGTATCGCTCGCGGCGCTGATTGTCGTGCTTGGCATGGTTGTCGATAACGCTATCGTCATCATCGACAATTATGTGGAAGAACTCGATATGGGAATCGATCCCTGGACGGCGGCGTGGAAAAGCGCGACGGATCTCTTTGTGCCGGTTGTCAGCGCGACGCTGGCAATCATCGCCGCTTTCGTGCCGATGGCGTACTTCCTGACCGGATTAGGGCAGGAGTTCGTCGAAACATTCCCATCCACCATCTCTGTCGCGCTGGGCGTTTCGCTGCTCGTCGCGGTGTTACTTGTGCCCATCATGACCTACACGCTGATCAAGAAGGGACTCGCCGATGGAAAAAAAGAAGGAAAGCGTTCTTTCCTCGACCGCGTCCAATCGTCCTACGATGCGGTTATCGTGAAGGCATTCAAGCATCGGCGGGCGGTCATTTTCGGTGCGCTGGCAATTATCGCACTCACCGTCGTCTTTGCACTTCAACTTCCGAGCATGCTGCTTCCGAAGATCGACCGCGCGCAATTCGCCGTGGAAATCTATCTGCCGAAAGGAAGTTCGCTCGATAGAACGGCCGAGACGGTGAACCATCTCCAGAAACGGCTGATGCAGGACAAACGGGTGGAGCATGTCACCGCATTCGTGGGGACAAGCTCACCGCGGTTCCATACGCTGTATGCGCCCAACATCCCTTCGAAAAGCTATGCGCAGCTTATTGTGAACACCGTTTCGAACGATGCCACGCTTGAACTCCTCGACTATTTCTCCGCCAACTACGTTTCTCCAAATCCCGACGCGCGCATTCGATGGAAGCAGATCGAGTTTTCCACGTCGAAGGCGCCGGTCGAGGTGAGGATTTCCGGGGATGAAATTCCCGCCATCAAGGGAATTGCCGATTCTGTGTCGACGCTTCTCAGACGAACAGAGGGTGTGACGTGGGTGCGCACCGATTACGAAGATCCGCTTCACGGCGTCCGGCTTGCGGTGAACGAAGACGAAGCCAACCGGCTGGGCTTCACCAAGGCGATGATTGCCTACACGATTGCGGCGGGCATGAAAGGATTCCCTCTTGCCACGGTGTGGGAAGGCGACTACCCTGTCGACGTAGTATTGCGTCAGGAACAATCCGGGAAGGGAAGCATCAAGGATATCGACAATATGTACGTGACCTCGCCGATGGGATTCTCGTCGGTGCGCGCGCGCAATGTGATGACGCCCGAACCCGACTGGACGGAAGGCGCGATTATCCGGCGCAACGGCGTCCGTACCATCACCGTCCGTGCCGATGTGGAACGCGGGTACTATGCGTACAATGCCTTCAACGACGTCACGCCGGCCATCGAACGCCTGAAGCTCCCCGCAGGCGTCGCCATCTCATACGGAGGCGAACATGAAAGCGAAATCGAGAACTACGTGCCGCTGGCAATTTCGCTTGCCACGAGCATCGTCGTGATCTTTTTTATCCTCCTCTTCCAGTTCAGCACGATACGGTTATCGCTGCTGATTATGAGCACCATTCCCCTCAGCGCGTTCGGCGCGGTGCTGGGATTGTTCCTGTTGAGCTATCCGTTCGGAATGACGGCCTTTGTCGGCGTCATCAGTCTGTGCGGTATGGTAGTCCGCAACGGCATTATCTATATCGACTATGCCGAATACCTGCGAAAGGAGAAAGGCATGGATCTGCGCGAGGCCGCGATCTCCGCCGGGCGGCGAAGAATGCGGCCCATCTTCCTGACGGCTGCCGCCGCGGCTGTGGGCGTGATTCCGATGATCCTCAGCCGGTCGCCGTTGTGGGGCCCCCTCGGAACGGTGGTCTGCTTCGGATTACTCTTCGCAATGGTTCTGACGCTTGTCATCCTGCCCGTGTTGTACAGCCTCTACGGCCCGAAACACGACGCCGTTTTTCCCGAAGGAGGAATAGTATGAAAACGAATACCATCCTCGTGGTTATCGCCGTCGCAGCGGCAGTGTATTCTCAGAGCGCAGCGAACGCGCAACATCTCCTGACGCTCGACGAAGCGAAGAAATACGCCCTGGAAAACAGCGTCGAAGTGAAAAATGCCGCGCTCGAACGCGACGCGGCGGCGCAGGTGCGTCGCGATGTCTTCACAAAGTACTTCCCGAATGTCAGCGCCACGGGCGCGGCGGTGATGGCGAAAGATGAAATGCTGAAGTATCACATGCCCGGCGGCAACCTCCCGGTGTACGACGGCAATCCGGCGCATCTTCGCACGGCGACGGAGTTCGCGTATTTCCCCGGCGCGAATATCGCGCTCCTGGGCGAACTCTACACGGGCGCGGTAACGGCGGTACAACCGGTGTTCATGGGCGGACGGATAATCAACGGGAACCGGCTTGCGGCGCTGGGCGTGGATGTGAGCGACGCAAAACGCAAACTGGCTGTGGACGAAGCGTTGTTGCACACCGAACAGCAGTATTGGCTGTTGGTTTCGCTGAACGAAAAAATGAATACGGTTCTCGCGTATGAATCGCTGCTCCTCAATCTGGAAAAGAAGGTTCAGGACGCGTACGCCTCGGGTATCGTTTTGAAAAACGATCTTCTGAAAGTGCAGTTGAAACTGAGCGAAGTGCGGTTGAACAAATCG
>CAYPBB010000008.1:36688-112147 GCA_964408855.1 uncultured Ectothiorhodospiraceae bacterium | reverse complement strand
TAACTGCGCGACACGGGTTGTTACCGCTGTTGATCAACTCGGATACGCCGACATAAATACCGTCCCAACAGGCAGTTGCTCCGAGGACAGGTAAGCTATTCACCGCGTCGTGAAGGTCGGTCAGGTTCGTCGTCATACCGAGGCGGACGTTCACCGAGCTCTCGAAGAACACGATACATGCTTCGTCGACTAATCCATCCATAAGGTCGACAAAGGCATTGCCGGCGGCGATTGCCCCCGCATTACCGGCGCCGTACATACTACCGCTGGCGTCGAAGACCAGCGAAACGGAAATCGCGCATCGAACGCGGGGATCGGGGCACCAGAGCGTGAACTCCCCGACTTCGATCCCGTTTTCGTACACTTTGAAATTCTGTTCCTTGTTGAAATTGTACGCCGGCGTGCCGTTACAGCCCACCGAAAAATACAACTCAATCGTCGGCCAGTTGTTCACGATACGCTTGAAATTCAGCGATGGCTGCGCGGATGCCGTCCCCGCTGGGTAGAGCATACCGAACAGCGCAAATAACAACAGGTACTTCAAGAGACTTTTGTACCATTTTTCCGAGAACATAGTTACCTCCCGGTCTACTGGGAAATGAAAATCATGGTTTCGCATATATCATTACGGTATTAACACACTAACATGACCGAAGTTACAGCTTTTGGTTGCCAAAGAAATATTTCTTTTGAAGCATTCGACATTGGGGAACAACGCGCCTTCACAATTGCTTCCTGGGAAGAATCATCAATGTTTTACGTAAAAGAGCAAAATAAAGCAAACATGCACGTAGCAATCAAAAGATAGAAAACCTAGCAACATACTATAAACCACCGATAAACACTTTTTGCAAACGTTAAAAAAATCTTTTTAAGCATATTCGAACTTGTTTGCAGTTTATATAGGAATGAGGCTGAACAGCCGTTCAGCCTCATTCCAGTATCGCGGATCGACGATCTACTTGGAGACCATCATCTTCATCACTTTCGAATAGCCGGGCGCATCCATTCTGTAGTAGTACATACCGCTGGGAAGCCCAGTGGAGTTGAACTGCACGGAATGATTGCCTTCCGGCTTCACTTCATCGACAAGCACCCGAACTGTCCGGCCGAGAATATCCAGCACTTCGATACGGACGCGGGACGCTTCCGGTACGTAGTAATCGATCGTTGTCGTCGGATTGAACGGGTTGGGACGGTTCTGAGTAATAATGTATTTATCCGTCGCGTTCACCGGCCGGATACAATCGCCGGACACATACAAGCAGCCTGGCGTAAGTATCGGCTTGATCGATCCTTCGTTAATCTGAATAAGAGAGTCGACCATGTTTACCGGAGGCCAACCGATTACGGTCGTTGTCGAATTCAGTTTATCCGCGCCGGAGCCGAAGACCGGTTTGAAGAACAGATAGAAGAGCTTACCAAATCCGGACAATTCCTGCGGACCGTTAAACTGCAGGCGAAGCTCGCCCGGAGCAACCGTCGTAGCGGTAATCGACGACCAGTTATCGGGATAGATACCGCCGTCGCGGCTGCGCGCGGGTTCCGCCTTGTTGAGAAACTCGGCTACCATAGGATCGTAGCGGAGATTTAAGTCGAGGTTCTTGATATCCTTGCCGTCGCAATTGTCGACAGAAACCGGAATCGCGACGCTTGCCGCGCCGAAATACGTGACGTTGTCGCACGAAACGACCAGAGCGGCGGTAATCGGCATACGAGGGATGAATACCTGACAGAATACCAGCGGAGGAATACCGATTTGATTATCGCTCGTAATATCGACTCTGAAATCGGTGTCTGCACCAAACTCGGTGCGCGCAAGAGGAATGAAGGTCCAACAGAACACCACCGAATCGCCCGGATTGATGTATGGAATTGACTGCTCGGGCGCCGCTTGATTGATTACCGGACCAGATACGTTTATCACCGCGCGTACGTTTTCCGCTCTCGTGCCGCCGTAGTTTCTGATTATGGCACAATACACAATTGTTGGAGGCGCATACCCACCCGTAAGCGGATCGATGTGCAGCGAATCGAAATACTGAATATTGTTTATCCGGCAATCGCCGCGCAGATCGGGCGGATCCAGTTTCGGAATAAAGATCGTACACGTGCAAACGTGCTCGCTTCCGAATCTGTCCTTTACGGTGAAGGTCAGCGTGACATAGCCGCTGGCGGCGCGCGGACGCGCTTTCATCTGCCATGTGAACACCACCGTATTATTCGCGGAAAGGGTATCTCTTCTTCCCGGAAGCAGATTCCGGCCTGGGAGACTATCGATCGGATAAATCGCGGGGCCTGCGACGAGATCGAGATCGGCGGAAAGATCGTAGGCGAGATTGGCTACGACGCTATCCGCGTAATCGCTCCCGACGTTCGATACAGTGAAGGAAACATTGAATACGCCGTCGTTGTCGTACCTGCCGATGATCGTATCGACTCCGATGGAATCGGGACAATCGCAGAAACCTTCAAACATCGCCTGACGGATGGAGTCGATGTTGATAGTAGAGGTGCAAGTACCCGTGTAACCGTATGTATCGCGGATGATGACGGTGATATCCTGCGTTCTCCATTTAGCCGAGAAACGCTTGTCCATATCCGGAATCACCGTCCAGCGCAAAGTATCCGACCACTCCTGCGTTTTTTCAAGCATCTTTTGACCGCTGACGGAACTGATAACATCCTGTTCCTTCGGATGTTTGGTTTCATCAAGCCTCAATCCCGGCGGCAATGAAATTGTCGCTTTCGGTAAAATGCCGTCGGAGGTACCGAGGTTTCTTGCTATCGCGACAACATCGAACGTGCGCGGTCTATAGTCGTGATCGATAAACCAGATTGTATCAGGTTCGACCCAGCAATCGATATCGTACTGCGGCTGGTTCGCTTTCGGGACAAACACCGTATCGCCGCATGTATATTCACGCCACGGAATCTCATGTGGCGGCTGGTAATCGCGGTAGCCGCCGCGTCCGCGTATCCGGAAATTAATCGGCAACCAGGCGTCGGTTGTCCTGTTTACCGGGATGAAATCGAAAAATACCTCGACAGGGGCTCCGGGAGCGATATCTCCGAGCGTTTTAACGTTCGGGCCGGAGGGAGACAAGCCCGGATCGACAATCATCGAAATTTCCGCGCCGAGTAACGGCGCGTCCCCGTTATTGTAGTACGTAATACGGTAGGTACACGGTTCCGGCTGATACTTGTTCAATAGATCGCTGAACGTAATAGGATCCGTTACCATCTCCGCTGCGCAGACGATGTTCGGAAGTTTTTCACGCTCCACCCAGACGCTTTCGAAGCAATGATCGTTGGGATCAGTGGGATCGTTCGGGCCGCGGGTCGAGGTCACAACAGCGCGAATATCAAGATTCATATTCGTCGGCGCTGCGGTTGCGATATCGAGTATATAAGTTGCTGTACCGGTTTCACCCACTGGGAGAGTTGGGAATTTACTCAACTGTTGCCGTGCTGTTTGACCTGCGGCGAGCACGAACCGGTCGTCTTTTGCGAGATTCACGTAAACACTGTCAGCATCTTCATTACCTTCATTACGCACCGTTACGGTAACAATAATGCTGTTCGGCGAGTAATCGTTGTCAACGAAGAACAGCTGATTGCTGCTGACCGTCAGATTGCAGATCAGGCGGGGCGCCGATGCCTGCATGCTGCCGCTCAACTGGGCATCCGCCTCCCGCGGAGCAAACCCGGCAAGCAGCAAGACCAATAATAGAACACTTCGGTAGTTCATAAGCCAACCTATGGTTTAAATCAAAATACCATTAACGATTCTGTTTCATCCATTCGCGCGGTGTACATACGCGTGTCACTCAATAACTTTCAACTCAACACGTCTGTTGCGTTGTCTACCTTGCGGAGTATCATTGGAATCGATCGGTTGTGCTTCCCCATACCCCTTGGAAACAATGATATCAGCCGGAACACCGTGCTCGATCAAATATTTGCGCACTTCGGCGGCGCGGCGTTCGCTCAGATCAAGGTTGTACTCTTCGGTACCGAGGGCGTCGGTATGAGCGGAGATTTCGAATTTGCGTCCGGGGTTCTGCAGAATGAAGCGGATGGCGCGCTCCAATTCGGGCTTGGACTCGGGACGCAGTGTGGCTTTATCAAAATCAAACAATACAGTAAGGTTCGTTTTTGGCGGAATGGAGATTATCGGCGGAATCGGATCCAGCGCGATATCCTTCACAATCTGACGGTAGGTGGTCAGTTCGGGAACGTCGAAGAATTCGGATTTGAAGATGTATCCCTTCTGTTCGGCGCTGATACGGTACTCATGTCCGGCGGGAACCGTGAACAGGTACTGACCGGATTCGAGGCTCTGATACTTCGCGACGACTTCGCCCGTTCCTTTGTCTTCAACGGTGATCGGGGTGGATGCCAGCGGCTGGCCGGTTTCAACGTCGGTCACGACGCCCTTGATAATCACGACTGCATCGGGCGGCTGAGGAGGATCGAGAAGAATGAACAGGTCGAAACCGCCGTACCCGCCATCGCGGTTGGATGCGAAGTACAGCGTATCGCCGGAGAGAGTCGAGGAAATAAACGCATCGTCGGACGACGAGTTGATCGGATAACCGAGGTTCATCGGACGCGACCAGCGGGTTCCGCGGTAGCGGGTGACGTAAATATCGAAGCCGCCTGCCGCCTTGCCGGTTTCGCCGTCGGGGTAACCGTCGGAAGCGTAATACATGGTTTTTCCATCGAAGGCAATGGACGGAGTGCGTTCGTTGCCCTTCGTGTTGACGTCCGGACCGAGGTTGATGGGGCGTCCCCATGTGCCGTCGTCGTTCTTCATCGCCATCCAGACATCCGTGCCGCCGTAGCCACCCGGACGATCGGAGGAGAAGTAGAGGGTTCTTCCATCGGGGGAGATCGACGGCTGGGATTCCCAATAGCTGGTGTTGATCTGATCGAAGTTATCGACCTGTTTCAACATACGGCGGTCGGCGCCTTCCATGTTATTGAGGTTGCGGCCGCGGGTCCATTCCGTGCCTTTCTCATTCCATTCCGCGACATAGATATCGCAGGAACCGAATCCGTCCGGCTCGGAGCACAGCGCAAGGTACAACGTGTTTCCATCGGGGCTGATGGAAATCGCGCCCTGGGATTCGACGGTATTGATTGTTTCGGACAGGTACTGGGGTTTTTCCCAATCCATACCGATATGATTGACTCTATAGATATCGTCGCCGTAGTCCTGACGATTCGGATTCGGACGGCGCGATGTAAAGAAGAGATTTCCATTCGCGGTTACAGCCGGGGCGTAGTCGTCCCACGCCGAGTTGACGTTCTCACCGATGTTTTCAATTTTTCCGCCGGTCAATACAGCGATATCAGCCGGTCCGGATCCGGAGCAGCCGACGAAAAGTGCGGCGCAGAAGATGCCTAACGCGAGGGCTTTGTACATAGTATGCATGTATTTCGATTCCAAATAGATGAACAGAACGCTGAATTCTAGGTCGGCTGGTGGATTAGAATGCTTCGTACTTCAAGCCGATGCTGATCTGGAATGATGCGACTTTCCAGTCGTTCCAGGTATCGCCGAATTTCGCCGGCTGCGTAATGACATTCGCATCGTCGGAGATTTTGGTCACCGGGAATCCGATGCGGATTTCGGGATTGATGTACCAGCGCGGTCTGATGATGTAGTCGTAGCCGACTCCAACCATTCCTTCCAACCTAGTGCTGATCGCCTCGAAGGAATCGTCCTTGGAGATGCGCTCGGTGTCGAGGATTTCTCTAAAGGTAAGTTCCGATGTGACGATCTTCTGTTTATGTTCAATACTGCTTGCAAGCGGATACGCGACGGTCGGACCGGCAAAGACGTACCAGCGCTCGAGGCGCGGCTGCCAGCGCAGGAACAGACCGAACGTGGCATAGCTGAGCGACACGTTGGCGATTTCCTCGTAGTTCACTTCCTGCACAATCACAGACGACGTCAGCTTGATCGGCGTCGTCAGCGCGCGTTCATAGGTTTCGGATGTGGACTTGTTATCGTAGTACAATTTTCCGATAACAGCCCAGCTCGGCGCCCATTGGTAGGTGATGTCAACGCCGGCCATTCCGCCGAGATTATCGATGGCATAACCGCCTTCCCATGCACAGTCGCAGTCGAAGCTGAAATTGCCCATGTTCATGTTGTTGTTCAATCCTATAAAACCGCTCACGTAGATACGCGCGCGGTCGGGGCTGAAAATGTTCTCGCCAATAGGGGGCGCTGAATAGCGGGGAGCAGTGTACCCGGAATTCATGGCAATGCTTTCGGAGCGCCATTGCGCGAATGCGGTGCTGCACGAAACCAATAAAACAGCGATCGCTAAACTAAATCGCATGAAAGCAGAGTTCATAAGTTCACCTGATATCAATATTCGATGATAAACCATTAGTCAAGTTATGCGAAGCCGATGCGAACGCCGGCTTGTAGATCGTCACTTCTTCAACTGGGAATCGAAACGCCTTTGAAGACTTAGAGCAATGAAGATGTCCTCCAAGAGCGAAGGGAAGTGAAAATTTTTCACAGTTGAATATACTAAAAATAGCCCGAATGTCAATGCACAAAATGATGCACCAGCAAAAAATACGACAATTTCGGGTGCTATTTCGCGCCTCGCGGCGCTGCGCCGGTAAGCGCTGAAATACTAATAGAACTTGTCTCGATGGATCAGTTCTTTTTCGGCCAGACGCCAGATACGCTGGCAGGGAAACGCATTAATATATAAAGGTTCTCCAAGAATCAAAGAATCGATTTTCGATGGACGCAATAATTGCAGTTTCTTCAAGTCCTGGTAGTTCCGCACGGTTCCGCTCACGGTGATGCAGAGACCGCTGCGATCGGCAATATCTACAAGGGTTTCATACCGCGGTCCGCCGCACGATCGCTCGGCGATCAAATCGCGCACGAGCAGACGTTCGATTCCACATTTTTTATACTCGCCCGCTCTGGCGACAGCGTCGTTCACCTGTTCGGACGCGTTTTCATTCCAGCCAGATTCGTCATCGAGGAGAAGCGGAACCACGATTTTCCGCGGGCCGAATTCCTCGACAAGCGCTTTCAATAATTCGGGATTCCCCGCTACCGCAGGCCCAACGACAACTCTGTAGATACCGAGGGCGGTCAAAGCCTCCTTTGCGTCGGCGAAGGATTCCACGCCGCCCGCGAGTTGTACTGCAATATCGAGCGATGCGGTAATCTCTCGAATCAGCGCTTTATTTCCAAGCGTTCCGAGACGCGCTCCGTCGTTGTCTTCGATGTGGATCGCCTTCGCGTTCTCGCCTCTCCACATTTTCGCAGCCGCTACAGGATGACATGGGTATCTGCCCTGAGTCCCTTCTTCGCCGACCGGGAGCGAAGCGCATAACGTACCTTGAATTGTCAGAGATGGAATGATGAGCATGAAAACGCGCGATGCCTCTGTTGATCCGCAATCCCCCATCCAGAGCATAGACGGGGGTTCAATATAAGATTTTATTTTAGAATACCAGCGGCGTCACTTCATTTTCAATCACGGCATCCTGTATCATATAAAAATCCTTCGCCTGATCGGGCGCCATTTTCTTCAATTCCTCGGGCGGCTGGATGAAGAACTTCGCGTACAGTTTCTGCTTCATCTTTCGCGTTACCGGCTTTCCGGAATCGAGATTGAACGTGGACACGCCCTGACCGCCGATGCTGAAACCTTCCACCGTCGCCAACCCCTGCCCGGTATCGAAGGTTTTCTGTCCGAGATACTCGGATTTCAGCTTTGCGCGGATATGCGCAATCCGTCCGCCGGCGGCGGCTTCATATCCCATCAGCGTGTAGGTCGCGGTGTTGCGCACCTGCATGAATCCGATCTTCCCCGACCAGATGATGTTCCAGTTGCTGTCTACCTTCACCGGTTTCCGGTCGAACTTCTGAAACGCAAGCTGAATGATGTTCTTCAGCGAGTTCTCTCCGTATTCGCGCTCCAGCATTTGTTTCGCTTCAAGCTTGGTGGTCTTGTAATCGTCGAGGAGAAGCCGCTTGAGGATGTTATCGACGTTGCTGACTTCGGTCACCTTTCCCTCGCCGGTAATGACCGCCTCATAGGGGGTATTCACGGGCGCATTATACTGAGCAAAGGTTTTTTCCTTGTCGCGGTCGTACTTGATTTTCGAGTCGTACGACATGGAACGGTTGCCCTGTTCGCCCTGATAGTTGCCGTCGAACTTCACTGCGAGGCATGTCGCCTTCAGGCGCGCGCCGCCGTCGGGCAGCGGCTCGATCACTTCAAACTTGTAGTCGAATTGAATCGTCTGTTTGTTGTGCTCGGTCACAGAATCGCGCGAGAACTTCACGTCTTCCACTGTCTTGATCGAAAAACCGAATACATCGCCTTTTTTGAATTGAAGGGAGATATCGAATTCCTCTCCTTTCCCGCGAAGCTTCGAGGGATCTACCTGTTCGATCGCAGTAGCGCTGTCTTCCGCGCTGAGTTGCTGATCGCCGGCGTTGCCGTCTTTGGATGCCTGCTTGCTGTTGCAGGCGAAGAATACCGTCATCGCGACGGCGAGTACGAGTAGGATACTTGGATGACGTTTCATGATTATCGATAGAGTAAATAAGATGTTCGTGCTTTCCTGAAGGCGGCGGCCTCCTTGTTCCACTTTGCATCCAGCCTGCCGATCGAACCCCGTTTCAGGGATCTCTTTGGAGGAAGATCCGTCCCGGCCAGTTGTGCCAGATACGGTTTCAGTTGCAGGGAATCGGGCGCCGTCTCCGCAGCGGCGGCAAGCACCGCCAACCCGGCAAAGATAGGATTAAAATGATCGCGATGCACTATTGACAGGCGGATTCCGCCGCACCTTCGCCGTTCGTATTTGGGGGCCGCGGCGCCGGGTTTCGCCTCCGGGGTAAATTGCACCTCGCGGATTTCGGCGCCCTCGATCCCGTACTCTTCGAGCGCGTTGCGCAAATCTTCGCCGCCGATGAACGGCGCGCCAGTCTGCAGAAACGGCGCCTCCGTTCCCCGTCCTTCGGAAAGATTGCTGCCCTCGATAAGACACATTCCCGGATATGCGATTGCGGTTTCCAGGGTCGGGATATTCGGAGACGGCGGGGTCCAGGGCAAACCGGTTTCATCGAACCACATCGAACGGCTCCAGCCCGTCATGGGAACGCAGCGCAAATCGACGCCTGGGCACTTCAGCCACTTCTTTGCGACCGCCATTCGCGCCAACTCGCAAACCGTCAAGCCGTGACGAATCGGGATCGGATACATGCCGACAAAACTGCGATGTCTGATGCGGAGTACCGGCCCCTCCACGATATCGCCTCGAATTGGATTTGGGCGGTCGCAGACAACGACAGGAATACCGGCTGCGGCTGCCGCTTCGATACAGAGACCCATCGTCGAGATGTACGTGTAAAACCGCGCGCCGACATCCTGAATATCGAATATCAGCAGATCGATACTCCGCAGCATATCGCTCGTGGGTTTGCGCGTTTTCCCGTAGAGCGAATACACAGGAATATCGGCATAACCGGATGAATCGACGCGCTCGCCCGCGGAAGCGAGACCGCGAAAGCCGTGTTCAGGAGCGAACACCGCCGCCAGCCGGACGCCGGGAAACCGCCTCAGCGAATCGGCGATGTGCTTTCCGTCCGGAAATACCGACGTATGATTGCACACGAGACCGATCCGCTTGCCTGCGAGCATCCCCGCCGAATCGGTGACGAGCGTTTCGATACCGAGGCGCACGCGCGGCCCCTGCTGACCAAACGCCATAAGGGGAATCGCGAGAATGAATATACCGGCTGCCTTTACCGTCATAGCGTCTTTCCTGCGGTGAAACGCAACCATGCCGCGAGCGTCATGCCGTCCCAAATCTCTCCGGCTGCAATCAGCCGTTGAAATTCGTCGACGGAAAGACGAACCAACTCGATTTCTTCGGTCTCCTCCGGCTCCGCGCCGATATGCGTCAATCCCTCCGCATGAAAGATATGGCATAACTCATCGGTCACGCCGTTATATGGATTGAAATACCCGGCATACTTCAGCGAGGATGCGCCGAACCCGGTCTCCTCGCGAAGTTCGATTGCCGCCATTTCCTCTGGGGTTGCTCCGTCCTTTATTCCACCTCCCGGAAATTCCAGGCTGGGACGCTGATGAAGGTACCTGTATTGCCTGACAAGCTGCACGCTCCCATCGGAATGAACAGGAATGATCATGACGGAGCCTCCGGTGTGGACGTAGTGGTATTCGCCTGTATACCCGGTCCTGGTAACGAAGGTATCCTTGAAATATTTCCACCACGGATTGGCGGCGATGAGTTCTTCAGTGAGTGTTTTCCAGGAAATATGCATGCATCCTCACGGATTGGTCTTGTTGGGCGCGGGTACCGCATGGAGAACCTGGGCTGCGCCCTTCGCGCCTGCTGCATTCACAATTGCAATTGCCGCGACAATCAATGCCATGCCGGCAAACGTCGTCAATGTTAGCGATTCTCCGAGAATAATGGAATACAGCGTCCCAAGCGCAATAACAAGATAATTGACGACCGTTGCCTTTGCCGCGCGTTCGGCGCGGAGCCCTTTCGTCAACGACACCTGGCCAACCTGTGTAGCGAGACCGATTCCGGCGAGCAGCAGTAATTCCACTGCGCCGGGGACGACAAACGACGGGATTGCCAGCGGCGTCCCCAGGACAAAGGCGACCAACGGAAAATACAACACAATACGCATCGGGTCTTCTCCTTTCAGTCCCAGTTTCCGGACGATATTGTACGCGACGGCGCTGCATATTGCACCGAACACTCCTGCCGCAACCGGAAGGATCTGCGAAAGGGATTCCGGCTTCGCGAGTATCCATACACCGGCGAAGGCGATCAGGCTCGCGATCCATTCCCTGCCGTTCCCCTTCTCTTTCAGCATCAACGGAGCCAGGAACGAGGTAAACAGCGGATTCATATACTGAATCGTCACCGCTTCCGCAAGGGGAAGATGCTGCAGAGTGTAGAAATACACCGAGAGCGCAATGAATCCGAACAGACCGCGCAGAAACAACAGCATGCGATGTTCGCCCAGAAGAGAAAGATGCAGCCGCCGCAGATATACGATACAGATCGCGAGACTGATCATCGACCGCGCCATGATGATTTCCATGAACGGTAACGCGTGGAGCAACCTGACCAGCAGTCCCATGATGCTGAAGGCGAACGCCGAGATAAGCATATGCCGCATACCCGGCGTAAAAAACTGCATGATGGATTCCGCTATCTTCTGAAGCGGTAATGTATTGAAAGAATTCGCGCCGGGTTGCATTCGGTGTAAAAGCTCTGAATATTACATAACAAAATACGCACACAGGAAGCATTCATCGTTATGGAATCATCCATCTCTTACGAACAGTATTATGAAATCGCCTACGACGCGATGCGGATCATGAATCCCATTCCCGAGCATGCGTTCGCGATGTTCGCCGATCTTGCCGGACTCCATTCCGCTTCGCGGGTGCTGGATATCGGTAGCGGCAAGGGCTACACGGCGCTCGCTCTTGCCATGCACTGCGGCGCGCATTCGACGCAGGTGGATTATTCCGTAAAGTGGACCGATTACGCGCGCGCGCTGTTCGTGCGCAATAATCTCATCCACAGGACATCCATTCAGACCTGCGACGCGCGCGACTTCCGCATCGAACCGGAAGGATTCGACATGATCGTCTGCCTCGGCAATTCGCCTATCTACGGCGGATTCGCAGATACCGTCCAACAATTCCTTCCCGGTCTTAAGAAGGATGGATTCCTGTTGATGGGCGAAGCGACGGTGCGGGAAGATATTCCGTCCGAATACCGCACTTACCTCGAAGACATGGAATGGATGCTCCCGACGGAAGAGGAGTTATTACTGGTGATGGAGGAATACGACCTGCATATCCATTACGCCCGCCGCAGCAGCATAGAGGAATGGGATCAGTACATGGGTATGCAATGGAATACCGTGCGGCGATTCATCCGGAAACAGCCGGACAATCCCGTTTGTCCGGATCTCGAGGCCTGGCTCAGCGACGAGCAGGAATCGTATCTCCGGTTCCAACGGCATTTTGTCGACTGGACGGTCTTTCTCCTTTGCAAGTAATCAGACGATACCGCGCCTTCCCGTCAGGACTTTACGCTCCCCTTAATGCGCGCAATCTCGTCGCGGAGCTGCGCTGCGCGTTCGAATTCAAGGTCTTTCGCCGCGTTGCGCATTTCCAATTCAAGCTGTTCGAGCAATTCTTCCTTCTGTTTCGGAGTCATATACTTGAGCACCGGTTCGGCGACAAGCTGCGGTTTTTGCTTTTCCGCGGTGCGCGCGTCGTGCCGCGCCTTGACGTCGGCGATGGCGGTGGCGCTTAGAATCTCCTCCATCGTTTTTGTGATGGTTTTCGGCGTGATATTGTGCCGGGAATTGTACTCCATCTGCAGTTGGCGGCGGCGGCTGGTTTCGTCGAGTACCTTGCGCATGGAGTCCGTCACGCGGTCGGCATAGAGCACCACCATTCCGCTTGCATTTCGCGCCGTTCTGCCGGCGATCTGCATGAGGGAACGTTCGCTTCTTAAAAACCCTTCTTTATCCGCATCCAAAATAGCGACCAGCGTCACTTCCGGCAGATCGAGGCCTTCCCTCAACAGGTTCACTCCGATAAGCACGTCGAAATTGCCCAGGCGGAGATCGCGCAGAATTTCAACGCGTTCCAGCGCGTCGATATCCGAGTGAATGTACCTGACGCGGATGTTGATATTCTCGAGATATTCCGACAAGTCTTCCGCCATGCGTTTGGTGAGCGTGGTAACGAGCACGCGTTCCGTTCGCGCGACGCGGTCGCGGATCTCGCCTATCAGATCGTCGATTTGATTGCGCACGGGGCGGACCTCCACCGGAGGATCGAGCAAGCCCGTCGGGCGGATGATCTGCTCGACGACGACGCCGTTCGATTGTTGAAGCTCGTAGTCGGCGGGCGTCGCGCTGACGAAGATGCATTGATGAATCATCGATTCGAATTCGTCGAATTTCAACGGACGGTTATCGAGCGCCGACTGCAGACGGAATCCGTGTTCTATGAGCGTTTCCTTGCGCGCCCTGTCGCCGTTGTACATCGCGCGCACCTGCGGCAGCGTCTGATGCGATTCATCGATGATGAGGAGGAAATCCTTCGGGAAATAGTCGATCAGCACCTTCGGCCGTTCGCCCGGCGATCTGCCGTCGATATGGCGGGAATAATTTTCGATGCCCGCGCAATAGCCGATTTCGCGCATCATCTCGATATCGTACCGCGTGCGCTGCTCCAAACGCTGCGCTTCGAGGAATTTGCCGCATGAACGATAGTATTCGAGCCGCTGAGCAAGCTCCGCCTCGATATCGCCGATGGCGCGGTTCAACTCCTCCTCGGTAGTGAGGAAGTGCTTGGCGGGAAAGATGATGACCTCCTCGACGCGTTCGCGGAGTTCGCCGGTAAGCCTATCGCGAAGCGTGATACTGTCGATCTCGTCATCGAAAAACTCAACGCGCACCGCCTCGTCGTCTTCGAATGCCTGCATGATTTCGATGACATCGCCGCGCACGCGGAACGTGCCTCGAACGAACTCGATATCGTTCCGCACATAATGGATATTCGTCAACTGCCGCAGAAAATCGTTCCGGTCGATGCGCTGACCTTTTTGTACGGGCAGAATCTGATCGCGGAACTGCGCGGGCGAGCCGATACCGTAGATGCACGAGACGGACGCGACAACGATGACGTCGGACCTGCCTTCGACGAGCGCGCTTGTCGCTTTGAGTCTCAGCCTGTCGATTTCATCGTTGATGGAAAGGTCCTTTTCGATGAACGTATCCGTGGCAGGGATGTAGGCTTCCGGTTGGTAGTAATCGTAATACGAGATGAAGAATTCCACGGCGTTGTGCGGGAAAAATGCCTTGATCTCGGCATAAAGCTGCGCAGCGAGCGTTTTATTGTGCGATATAACAAGCGCCGGCTTTTGGACTTTCTGAATGACGTTGGAGATGGAAAACGTTTTCCCCGATCCGGTAACGCCTAACAATGTCTGAAATTTGTCTCCTCGCTGAATCCCTTCAACCAGTTCGCGGATCGCTTCCGGTTGATCGCCGGTCGGTTGATAATCCGACACAAGCTGAAATGACGCCATGATTCTTCCTTTCTGCGTAAGGTATTTGAATAACAAAGTAATATACGAATTCGCTTTGGATGTTGAATTCATTGCGCGAAGAGAGTATGTTGCCGGTATGAATTCCGGCACAATACTGGTCACCGGCGCTTCAGGATTCGTCGGCTGGAACATCCTGCGGTATTTCGCGGGCAAGGGAAAAACTGTTACCGGTACCTACAACGCCCGGCTTCCGGAAACCGCTGTTGCATGCCGTTGGATGCAACTACCGCTGGAATCGAACGGCGTCGCGCGCCGCATCGGGGACGAACGTCCTGCGGCGGTTATTCACTGCGCGGCAATGCCGGGAATCGCCGAGTGCGAGCACGACCGCGTCCGCGCTTTCCGAATAAACGTCGACGCAACGTCCAGAGTAGCCGAAGCCGCGGAACGCCTGAAAATCCCGCTGATCTATATTTCAACCGATCTCGTCTTCGACGGACGCAGGGGGTGGTACAGCGAAGAAGACCTCCCAAACCCGCCAACCTATTACGGCGAAACAAAACTGCTCGGCGAACAGGAAGCTCTGGGTATCTGCGAACGCGCGGCGGTAGTGCGGCTCGCGCTTGTCTACGGGATGACCTTCGACGGGTTCGGCGGTTTCCTTCGGTGGACGTTCCGAAGTCTTCTCGAAGGAAAAACACTCTCGCTCTACGAAAATCAGTACCGAACGGCGCTGTATGCAGGCGACATACCGAGAATTGCCGAAGCGCTGCTGACAGGAACGCATCGCGGTATTTACCATGCCGCGGGCCCCAACCGGATGAACCGCGTTGAAATCGGAAAACAGTTCGCGGAACAATTCGGCGAACGAGGCGATTGTATTGAACCGGCACGGCTGGAACGCGCCAGAGAGTTGGGCCAAATCGACGATACTTCGCTCCTAACGAATAAACTCAAAAACGCCACAGGCATTGTTCCGGTGGGTTTCAGCGCCGGGATGCAGCGGTTGCGGGCAGAATACGCCGCAGCGGGTCAACATTCCGGCTAATAATCCTCCGGCCGCTATAATGCTATAGAACGTACCTTTCGCTACATTATTGTACATTATTTGAATAACGAAGGTTACACGATTTGATCGAACCGATGATTTCAGAAGCTCACGAAATAGACGCAACCGTTTTTTTCGAACCTGACAATCCCCTACCCGACTACTCGTTCGGGATGCTGCCGGAGGCGTTAAAGCAACGCGTCGCCGCGTTAGGCTGGGAAACACCCACGCCCGTTCAGAGGAAGGCCGTTCCGTACATCCTTGCTCACCGCAACATTACCATTCAGGCGCGCACCGGCAGCGGTAAAACTGCGGCCTACCTCCTTCCGCTGATCGAGATGCTCCGCGAAGGCGATAAATGGTGTCAGTCGCTAATCCTTGTGCCGACGCGCGAACTCGCGCGGCAGGTCTCCAGCGTCCTAAAGGGCCTTACGGAAGGAAGCGGCATCCAGTTTGCGACGTTGTACGGCGGAGTCGGGTATGGCGAGCAAATCCGGGCATTGAAAGCCGGCGCGCAGATCGTCGTCGGAACGCCTGGGCGCGTCCTCGACCACGTCTATAAAGGAACTTTTTCCGTCCAGCGCGTCGAGAACCTGATTCTCGACGAAGCAGACGAAATGCTGAGTATGGGATTCTATCCCGCCATGCGCCGCTTGAAAGGACAGCTTCCCGATCAACGGAATACCTTCCTCTTCTCGGCGACCATCCCTTACCATGTCGACCGCCTTGCGTCCGAGTTCATGCGCGAGCATGAACGGTTAAGCCTCAGCAAAGGAAGCGAATCGGTCTCGACGCTGGAGCACCGTTACTACCTTGTCCCGGCGCTCCAGAAGGAACGCATGCTCATCCGCCTCATCGAGATGGAGAATCCCACGTCGTCCATCATTTTCTGCAACACCAAGCGTTCGGTGGAATATCTTGTGCAGGTGCTCAAGAACTACGGCTATCCGGCGCAGCATATTACCGGCGACCTGACGCAGAAGAAACGCGACAGAGCGATGGATAAACTCCGCGAAGGAAACCTGCGTTTCCTCGTCGCCACCGACGTCGTGGCGCGCGGCATCGATATCAGCGATCTGAGCCATGTGTTCATGTACGAAATACCGGAACATACCGAGGTGTACGTCCACCGGTCGGGAAGAACCGCTCGCGCGGGAAATACCGGAATCGCGATTACGCTGTGCGAGAAATTCGAGGAACCGAAACTCAAGGCCATCGCGCGGCAATATCATTTCACGCTCGATGCCTGGGAACTGCCGACCACCGAAGAAGTTGAAGCCAGGGTCGCGGAACGCCTGACCGTCCATCTCGAGGAAAAACTCAGCGAGCTGGCGATCATGGAACGCGAACGGCTCGAACGCTTCCTTCCCAGTGCGTCGATGCTTTCAGAAAACGAGGAATCGAGGTACCTGCTCGCGCTGCTGCTCGACAAAGAGTATCTGAGTCTTATTCATACGCCGCCGGTGCCGGTGATGGATTCGGAAAAGAATCCGCAGTATAAGGAAACGCCGGATGAAGAGTCGAAAAAGCGGAGCAAACCGAGAAAGCGCAAATCCGGCAAATCGAAACAGCGGCAGGACGATAAAGCGGAAGGATAAGCGAAGAGCATAAAGAGAACAGCCCGGCAGTTGCCGGGCTGTTTGTATTTCTGTTGGCCGGCGCTATGCCGACTTTTTCTGCTGCTTCTTGTAGGTGTAGGTCGGCTCGGCGCCTTCCTTCACCGTATCGCGAGTAACAAAGCAGCGGACGACGTTATCCACGGTCGGCAAATGGTACATGATTTCGAGCATCGTGCGCTCCAAAATGCTGCGCAATGCGCGCGCTCCGGTTCCCCGTTCCAGGGCTTTTTCGACCATCGCTTCATACGCTTCGTGTTCGAATTCCAGCGATACGCCTTCCATCTCGAACAACTTCTTGAATTGCTTGATGATCGCATTTTTCGGTTGCGTGAGGACGTTGACAAGCGCTTCCTTCGAGAGCGGATGAAGCACCGATACCACCGGCAATCTACCGATGAGTTCCGGTATCAGACCGTATTTCTGAAGGTCTTCGGGCTCCACGTCGGATAGAGCATATTCTTTCTGTTTGGGAAGAACGTCGTCGGCGTGGAATCCGACCGGGTTTTTCCCGATGCGCCGCGAGACGATTTCTTCGAGACCGCTGAACGCGCCGCCGCAAATGAACAGAATGTCCTTGGTATTGATATTGATCAACGGTTGTTCGGGGTGTTTCCGGCCGCCTTTCGGAGGCACGCCGACGATCGATCCTTCGAGGATCTTGAGTAACGCCTGCTGGACTCCTTCGCCGGAGACATCGCGGGTGATCGACACGTTTTCGCTTTTACGCGATATTTTATCGATCTCATCGATATAGACAATGCCGCGTTCGGCGCGCTGTACGTTGTACTCCGCGTTCTGGAGAAGATGCACAAGCACCGTTTCCACGTCGTCTCCGACATAACCTGCTTCGGTCAGCGTCGTGGCATCTGCAATAGCGAACGGGACATCGAGAATCCGGGCGAGCGTATGCGCGAAAAGCGTTTTACCGACGCCCGTCGGACCAATCAGAAGAATATTGCTCTTCTCGATTTCGACATCGTCGTCGGAAATAAAGTGCTTTGAATCGATGCGTTTATAGTGGTTGTACACCGCAACGGCGAGGGCTTTCTTGGTCGCATCCTGTCCGATGACATAATCGTCCAGCAGCCGTTTAATCTCGGTCGGTATGTACCCCTTCCGTTCCTCCTGCTTCCTCGCGGTATAGGCGGCGTTGTTCGATTTCAGGATTTCGATGGAATTCAACACGCAGTAGTTGCAGATGTAGACGTTGGGTCCTGCAATAATGCTTTCCACTTCCTTCGATGAGCGCCCGCAAAACGAGCAGCGGATGTTATCGTGTTTCTCGTAACTCATTGGCTCTTCGCAGATGGTTTGCCATACCGTCCCAATATGCAATACCCTTCTTTTCCAAACAAACGATGAAAAAGAAGGGTATGCAAAAGCGGCGCCGCCGGCGTCTACACGGACAGGGATGCGCAAATCCGAGAGTGCGTCCGTAACGTACGGCGCGATGCGTTAATGGGGCAGAAGAACCGCCATCCGCTTACGCGATTCCTTTCAAATAATCGTCGCGCAATTTGCTGAGGAAAACGATCTTCGCTTCGGCTGCGGCGATTTGTTCCTGGAAGGCTTTCACGACTGCATCGGATACGTCGAGCATCGGCATTGCCGGCATGGGCTGCGCCATCGGGGCCGGAGCGGGCGCGGCTTTCGGCGGTCTTCCCGGTTTCTTGGCGGCGGTCTTCGGGGCGGCCTTCGGCGCATTTTTGCTTCCGGGTTTTCTTCCGCGCTTTTTCGGCGCATCCGCAACGGCTTGATCCGGGCTGAATGTCGCGTGGAACTGGGTCAGGCGCTGCATGACGCCATCGGTTACCCGCGTCGATTTGCCGAATTTGATATTGCGCAGAGTGATATAATTCACTCCGCTTTGCAGAGCGATCTGGCGCAACGAAATCTGCTTTTCGAGTTCGCCGATTTTTTGCTTGAGTTCAGTTACAGCGTCCATGGTACTCCTTATAAGGGATGAGGGAGATTATTGCGGAACATATAGACGTATCCGTTCGACTCGCAGGCGCAGGGATACAACGCTTTCTATAATTCCATATTACTACTACAAAGTTAAATCATTTATGTAACGTAATGCAATAATCTACATGAATAAAATTGCGCCAACTGCAAATAGTACAACACTCTCTGATCTCATTTTCGTTCCTATTATACCCGGCGCCGGAATTCTAACTGCATTAATACCCAAGAGCGGCGCCATATCCGCGCGGATCGGAACAGCCGTGTATCACGCCTCCGCCTGAAGGAATATAAATACCTTCGGCTCTCCCTATCGAAGTAATACCGCGGAGCGAATGTCCGAGCCTCGTTAATGCATCCTGCATGGAGCGTGAAAACGCGCCCTCCTCGTATACAACCTCATCGGGCAGCCATTGATGATGGAACCGTTTCGATGATATCGCCCGGTCTATTTCCATTCCGCCGTCGATAACATTCAACAATACATGAAGTACGGTCGTGATGATTGTCGAACCTCCGGGACTTCCGGTGATGAGAAACGGTGCGCCGCCGCGTTCGACAATCACCGGGGTCATGGAGCTTAACATTCGTTTCCCGGGCTGAATTTCGTTCGCGGTATTTCCCGTCAAACCGAATTGATTCGGCGCGCCGGGTTTAACGCTAAAATCATCCATTTCATTGTTTAGCAGGAATCCCGCTCCTTCGACAACGCATTTGGATCCGAATACGCTATTAATCGTCGTCGTTACCGAAACGGAATTACCCCATCTGTCGATCACACAATAATGCGTTGTGTTGCTGCCTTCCCGCGCCGGAGCGGCGGTTCCGTTCAATTCGTTCGAACGCAATGCCCGGTCCGGACGGATTCGCCGCGCCATTTCGGATGCATATTCATTGGAAAGCAGATTCGCTTCAGGGATGGTGCAATACGCCGGATCCCCCATATACCGCGCTCTATCGGCGTAGGGTTGTTTCATCGATTCGATGCATAAGTGTATTCTCTGCAACGAATCGGCCGATGTATATGCCTCGCCGAATGAAGCGAGAGTATTCAATATTTCAAGCAATACAATGCCTCCCGAGCTGGGCGGAGGCATCGATAAAACGGTATACCCTCTATACTCGCCGCGGACAGGCTCCCTGACCACGCACCGGTATTGCGCAAGGTCTTCGTAGGTAATAATCCCGCCTCCGCGCTGCATTTGCCGAACAATACACTCGGCGGTTTCGCCTTTATAAAATCCATCGGCGCCCCGGTCTGCGATACGCTGCAGCGCCCTTGCCAGCGCAGGCTGCCGCCAAATTTCTCCGGCTTTGTATAACGACTTGGCGCCCGGGAAAAAACATGCTGCCGATCCGGGAAATGCGCGTAATTCCTTTTCATATATTTCGAACAGCGCCGCGGCTCTCGGATGCAGCGGAAAACCTTCGCTCGCCAATACCACGGCGGGCGCAATCAGATCCTGCCTGGATTGTGTTCCAAATAATTCCAGCGCTTTCATTAATCCATCGACCGCGCCAGGAACGCCCGCGGAGATCGGACCGGTAAGGGATTTTCCTTCAATAACACTACCGGCGGAATCCAGAAACATATCGCGCGCGGCGGCGGCGGGCGCCGTCTCGCGGGCATCGATTGCCGCCGTTCTCCCATCCGCCATGCGGATAAGTATAAACGATCCGCCGCCGATATTCCCCGCCGAAGGATAGGTAACCGCAAGAGCGAATCCGGTGGCAACCGCAGCATCGACTGCGTTTCCGCCGCGTTGCAGCACCTTCAACCCTGCTTCGCTCGCTTCCTTGCTCGCAGAAACGACCATACCATGTGTTGATGTAATAAGCGAGCCCGCGTTCTGGCCGACACTTGCAGTGGAATACGAGCACACTGCAACTGCAATCAATACTGCAATTTTTACATTTTTCCGGATCATACCGCCGCCTATATCTTTGCGATGAAAACACAACCGTGCGATCTATGTAGCGGCGGTATAATACAATATATTCCCTCTCTATTCCACAGGAATGCGCGAACCGGCGTGTACATGAGCATCTACTGATATTGTTTGCCTGAGCGGCAAAACGGCTTTCCGCTGCTGCGGTGTTTCGCTTCCTGCATAGCAATTCCGTCATTGTTGATATCGACCGGATGTTCAAGCTGCCGCCGTTGCCTCGCATTCACTCGTAGTGCGACTCCCTTCGCGATTGCCGAAATACTGAATGTACGTCCATTGTTCATACACAATTCGATTGCCGTTCCGCGTGGTAAATTCGCTTGCCGATTCTTTATCGTAACACCGGCGGTATTATTCGACGGAGCGGCGGACCGCAAAAAGGCTTCATCGAATATCGTGCGCTTGAAAACTGACCGTTCACAGTGCGCCGCCGGTGATAACGCCGCATTACGTATAACAATTTTTGATCATCCAGAAACCTGATGATGTACGCGTACGACCGATAACCAGCAAAGAAATATCACGGACCGCATCATTACATACTCCGCGCCGGTACACAACATCAAACGAATCGAACGTTGAATAACCAACATTCATCTACTCGTGAACGCCGTATATTGCACGCAGCCAAACGGCTACGCATATGTAGTATCTATGACCGGCGCATGAATTGATCAGTGTACGCTGACCGGGCGGCTTCGGCTTACATCGCCTCGATCGCGAATAATATCTCGAATCGTGCCGGCTCCCAATGCACCGCTTGCCCGGATGTTTGCATACGCCGCCCTGCTTACGACAGACTTGCTTCTGAGAGCTTCTCAGAAGCGACCGTTTGCGCACCGGCGAAGGAATGCCGGCCACAGGCATCGCACGAAACAAATTTCCATTTACGGTGTCTTTCCCATGCTGAACCCCTGCAACGCTTTTTTCCTCCGAGGATAACTTTTTGGACTTGCAGGTGTCTTATCGGCACAGTATACTAGAGTAGAATAATTCAACATTTCAGCAGAATAGAGGGAAACGAGGTGATGCTATGAAGATTCGGCCACGGAGTTCAACACTGATTCCGGTATTGTGCGTTATTGCCGGACTTTTTCTTCCGTATTCGCATACGCAGGCGCAGTTCAGGGTCATCATCGATACCCTTGACGCTTCACACTTTCCGGAAATCCGGATCGTTTTCCGCGTCCTCGATGGTGCGCAGGCAGTCGGCGGACTCACCCGGTCAAACTTTCTGGTTACCGAGAACGGGAAAATTCAAGGACCGCTCGATGGCGGATGCGAAGACTCGATAACGGTGTTTGAATCTTCGATTATGATGCTGCTCGACCGAAGTGGAAGTATCGATATGGTATTTCCGACCGTCCGGACTGCAGCCAAGAGTTTTATCGACGCATCCAGTAACGACGATGAGTTCTCGGTTTATAGCTTTGGAGGCAACCCAAGCGCATGGTTCTGCGACGGACGCAGGGTATCGCGCGAACGCCCCTGGACATCCGATAAGGTGCTGTTGAAGCAATCTATCGACGCAATAGAGGATCCATGTGGCGGAACGCCAATGTGGGACTGCGTCCTTACGGCGAAAGACGATTTCATCAACAACGGAAAAAAACGAGTCATGATCCTCCTCACCGACGGGGAGGACAGCTACAACGAATACACGCACACGGAGGTCATCACGCGTCTCATCGCGTCATCGGTTCGAACGTTCACTATCGGACTGGGGTCGGGAATTCAGGAGTATATCCTGCAAACGGTCGCGGAGAGAACCGGCGGCAAGTACTACGAAGCGCCCACCGCCCAGGAACTCGAGGATATCTATCATGCAATCAGTCAGGAGTTGATGCCGTCGGGTAACTGCGAACTTACCTATACGGCGAATCACGACTGCCTGAACGGCTCGACGGTGCAGGTAGTGCTCGAGGTGTCCCAGGGATCCCGCAAAGCGCAGGCAACCGCGTCGTACGTGCTTCCTACCGATCCGTCGACATATTCCTATGTCGACATCATGATGAACGAAAACTATATCGTCGATGCCGGAGCGGAGATAACAGTTCCGTTGACCCTGACCCGTATCACCGATAACCGCCCGGCTACGGATTTTGAGTTCGATATCGCATTCGACAGTCAGTTGCTTGAACTGACCACCGTCGCGACGACGCCGTTGTCGGACGGCTATACGGCGGCGTTCGTCCCGACAGTAGCCGGAGCGAAAGTAACGCTGAAAGGAAATACTGCAATCGTCGATACAGGAGCGATCCTGACGCTTTCGTTCAAAGCGCAGGACGCCAACATCAGCAGCAAGTCTGCCCTGGCGCTAACGCCGATGAACATTCATCAACCGTGTACCGAATCAACCGCCGACAACGGACTGATTACCATTAACGGATTTTGCGAACGTACGCTCTTCCATACCAACGGACAGCTCCTGAAGACCTCCCTGTTGCCCAACTCGCCTAATCCGTTCAATCCCGAAACCGTGATCCGCTATACCATTGGTAAAGAAGGCAAGGTTGCGCTTTCGGTGTTCGACGCAGCGGGACGCCAAATACAAGAGCTTTTCAATGGACATAAAGCGCCCGGTGAATATTCGCTGATTTTCGATGCAAAGGGTTTGACGAACGGCGTGTATTACGTGCGGCTGGAATCCGAAGGAGTCACCGCGATGCAACGAATTGTGCTGCTGAAGTAAGCCCCCCCCCTCTTCGGCGGAAACTATAGAAAACGGTCAGCCTTGGGCTGACCGTTTTCCATTAAATGGACCAAGCTACCCTCCGTCACATGCACCTATACTGGCCGTTGCTTCCTTCCGGACCTGGCGGGGTTGAGTATGGCGGCATTGCGAAGGACTTGGTCCTTTTAAACGTCTTCAAAGATAGGCAGGATTTCTCCAGCAAGCAAATGGCCAATGCGATTTCAGCGGCGGATCACTATCTCTCCATTAACCTCGGCGACCGTTCCGGAAATGCTGGCATGAATCGCAACGCCAAGCGCATCTTCCGGCGGGCTTGCGATGACCTGTCCGGCGGTGACCGAGTCGCCAACCCTCACAGATGCCACGGCAGGCGCTCCGACGTGCATTTTGAGTGGGATCCGTACTTCGGTGGGATTCATTTCAATATCCGTCAACGGAGCATGATGATCGTACTTGAGTATCTTCAGACGTTTCATCAGGCTCTTGACGGGTACTTTGCGCGATTCCTTCATCGCATGCGCGGATACATCGCGCGAACCTTCCCATTTTTGCCCTGTAGCGCGCAAATCGTCTTTCGCGCGATCGCAGGCTTCCTTGGGATACAAGTCTTCAGGGCATGAATACAGCGTACACAAACCACAGGAACAGCACAAATCCGCGAATTTATTCCACATTCCTTCTCCAGCGAGCGTAAAACCGAGACTCCGCATGACTTTATGCGGCTGGACATCGTAGCCGAGAAGGTACCGGGGACAGAGTTCCGTGCAAAACGTACACTGGTCGCACGCCGATTTCCCGATACGGTGCATTTTCGAGGTTTCGCGGCCCCTGCGAATCATCAGGTGATGATCGGGCGGTAAAACGATAATGCCTCCGGTCGTCTTCGTGACCCGTTTACCGGTGTCCGTTTCCCATTTGCCCATCATGATACCATCGACGGACATCTGGAATTCGCCGAGCGTCGCTCCGCCGGCAAGTTCGATGCATTCTCGGTACGTTACGCCGACCGGGACAAGCGCTGAGACCGGGTTGGCGACAGCGCCGGTAATTGTCAGAAATTTGTGCGTTACCGGCGCCCGGTCGTCGACCGCGCGCGCGATGTTATAGAAGGTTTCCACATTGTTCGTAACGCAACCGACTTCGAGGGGGATGCCTTTGGGCGGAATCAGCCGTCCGGTTATTTCATGCACCAGTTCGTATTCATCGCCCGCAGGGTAGTAATCCTGCAGTTCGTGGACGGTTACCGGCGTTCCTTCAGCCGCCTTTCGTATCGCGGCGATAGCTCCGGTGTTTTTCGACTTGATTCCGATGACCAGCGTGCGGGCTTTAATCGCTTCGGCCATGATCAGCATACCGCGCACAACCTTGCCGGCGTAGCGCTCCATCAGGCGGGCATCTTTATGAAGCAGCGGTTCGCACTCGGCGCCGTTGCCGAGGAGGAATTCCACTTCCGAACGGGATTTCACATACGTCGGAAATCCTGCGCCACCGGCTCCCACAACCCCTGCATCTCTTAATATTTCATGTAGATTCATTTCTTCGCCGTTTCGCAATGATTGTTCAAGTCGCTCCCAAAATACGATTTTCGGGAGAAACAGCGGAATGCCGCTACAGAATCCGCGAATACTCCTCAGGATTCATCTTCCATACCTTGACGCCGCAAAACCGCGCTCCTTCGGGACAGACGGGACGTATACCCGCGTTTTCCCGGATCGAACACGGAGGAATCAAGTATTTCCCGATTCCGGGGTGTATTTCGCCAATCTGCCGGGCTTCTTCCACGGATGCGCGCCAGATCTCTTCCTGTGCGTTATAGCATAAACGCATCGCATGCTTGTGATGAAGGTGCAAGAGGTCGGATGACTCGGTATACCTCACAGCGAGCGCGTTCGGGAGGAGATACATGGCAAATTCCTTCGGAACACCTTCCTCGATCAGCTTCCGGTACCCGTCCCAGGCGATTTCCATGCTTTCGTTGTAATACTGATGAATGGACTCGTCCTGCCGGACAAGCTCTGGCGTGATGAAATCGGGCTCGTCCGTCATATGATTGGCAAGAACCGGCCGCGAACCGGGCGCCATCCGGTGACGCTGATCCTGCGAGTCGGCAGTGTGACTGATCTTTCTGCGGAACGTGTATTGCACATGATGCATCGCCCGCGAAAGCTTTGCGTGCGTGGTCAGCACCATCGATTCGCCGAGAATTGCGTTTCGGGCAGGATTCATCACCAAATCGATCGCTTCAGCATCGGTCATCTGCGACTCGAGGGCGCCAAGCACTTCGCGTACAGCCGAAGCAAGGATGCGTTCCGCGTTCACCTTGTAGTCGACAAGTTTCGAGGTATATCCCCCGAGACCGGCGTCGAATTCCCGAATAAAATCCGCGCCGCCGGAGCCGCCGGTAGCGGCTTCGAAATTCCGTTCGGGAAAGGCTTGCTCATCGAGCGGTTGTTGGAGTACCGCCAGATATCCGCTGTCGCATTCCAACAGCGCGTCGATCATTTTCTGAAGCACGATCCGCTGTTCGAACGGCGTATCGCTCTGGTTCGCCATCCGGTAATACCTCAACAGCGTGATACCGCTGACGGTATGATACATGTACGCAAACATCGAAACAGGAAGGACGTACCGCGCCACCTCCATCGCCTTCTTTTTAATCGGACCGCTGTAACGCTCGCCATACTTCGAGCGAGCCGGGAAAAGCCGGTAAAACTCAGACCCCGCCGGTCCCTGAAGCGTCGATGTCAATGTCCGGTACCGCTGAAACAACTGCTCGGTCGTGTCGACGTAGACCTGCAACGCCATTCCTTCGAGAGGCGGAACTGCGTAGCTGCCAGGTTTGACCTCCACATATCTCTGGCTGACTTGTTCCGAGTTATAGAACTGGTGGCTGTGCAGGAATGACCATATAAACTGGCGGGAAATATTCGAAAGCCTGAACTGGAACTGTGCGTGCTGGAAGGTGGTATGATGTCCGGCCTCGAAAATACTCTTCGCGAGCGGGATAAAGCGGTCGAGATCGACATCCGCATCGCGGACGATACCCTTGCCGGAATAACATGTGCGCGCAGTCGCGATCACGTTTTTGAAAGGAGTCGTGAACGCCTTTTCGAGAAACACTTCCGGTTCTGGGGAGAGGAATTTCACTGACTGCTTCCTTTCGCGGATATAGGTGGCTGTTCGGCGGGCGGCGATTCTCGCACCTGCTTCACGGTAAAAATAGGAAGAGGGGACGCCTCAGACCAAATGCCGGCCCTATTCAGGGTCTTCCCTATAACCGGTTGCCTGTTCGAGGATGCTGAACACAATCGACAAGCTGAATCCCCGGCGTTGAAGATACCCGGCAAGCCTTCGCTGGATGGTTTTTTTATCGAGCGCCCGGTTTTTCGAAATGTACGATTTCGCCAGTTTTTCGGCGGTACTCCTGTCTTCGGCAAAGCCGGTGAGTTCATCGAGCGTCTTGCGGATAATGTCGGAAGGGATGCCTTTTTTCGCCAGATCGGCGGCCAACTTCATCCGGGACGCGGGTCGCAACGCCTGCCGCGTTCTGATGTACGATCGAGCGAACTCGGCATCGTCGACGAACCGGTATTCCCGCAACCAGGAAAGCGTCTGATCGATGATATGTTGCGGGAACTCCTTCTCGATCAGCCGTTTGCGGATCTCGTTTTCGCTCCGCATGCTCCGCGACAGCGCGCGCTGCGCGGCGGCTTTCGCAGAAGTGAGAAGAGCGCCCTGTTCGATTTCGAAAAGGCGCTCCTTTGTCATTTCCTCGCCGATGTGCAGGCGAAACGCATAAATCTGCTCTTCTTCAACTCCGAAGGCAAACTCGCCGTCGATAAATACCGATACCCGGTTCTTCCGCCGCTCCTGTCTGACTATTTGCGTAATCTTCGGCAACGGCTCCATTCCTCCTGATCGATCAGTGGATAACCTCGCTGTATGCTTTCTGGACCGTATCGATCGTCATCGCACCGAACACACCCAATCCGCCGCTGATGTTGGTGATGTTCGGCATATCCTGCCTGACCGATACGGGATCGTCGAAGCCGCGGACAACCTTGTAATAATTATAGAAATTAGCGTCCATGGAGATGCCTATCGCCACTAAGCGGAGATTCTGGGCGCCGTAGGTGCTCAGCAAATGATCCTTCACCCGGTTCACGTAGTCTGGCGGAAAGACGATTTCCGAATTGCGCGAAGGAGACGGAAAAACATATCCTTCATTGGCGGCTACTTCCGGATTGTAAGCGTAGGGAACCTCTTCGCGGACAATCGTCGTCTCCGAACCGATGACCGCTTCGCCGGTAACGTACAGCCGGAAATAGAATCCCTTCGGCGGCGCGGCGGCGCTGACGCTTCCTGCGCGCACAAGTACTCCTCCCGTCAAACCCGAACCGGGGGACTGCAGATTCATGACCAGATAGGGACGGCTCGGAACCTGCATTTCCGCCGTGGCGAGTGTCTTCTTGTTCGAAACAATCCGCATTTTATAATTCCGGATTTCGGTAGGAATCATCTCCGAATTCACCCAGACATACTTTTCTCTACCGTCGGAGCCGGTAATTGTGCGCTTTTCGAATTTATATTCGGCGCGTCCGTCGGAAATGTACACATCGGCATCGCTGATGATACGCTTTTCCTTTGCATTTTTAGGATTCGTCAGTTCGGCATCGTACGTGCTTTCGAGACGCACCACCTGTTCCGATTGCGACTTCGTGAGTATCGCATAGACAACGAGTTGCTCCTTGAATTCCGACTTCGGATCGAACGAATTATCGCATCCGGCAATCATCAGGATAGATACGAACAGAAAACCAATCGAGTATGTGTAGAGTTTGGACATATACGCTGTTATTAAAATAAATCCCCACGGTTCCATCGCGGAATCATGCGGCCGGGAACACAATGCTTTTCCATGTTGCCCGGTGAATGTATTACTGGAGCCGGTAGTATCGGAGTAAATCGGTTTCGACCGAGTCCACATTGATAGAACCGAATATACCACGCGCTCCGGTAATATTCGTATAGTCGGGCTGATCGAGGCGCACCGAACGCGGGTCGTCGAAGCCGCGTACGAGTTTATAGTAGTTGTAAAAATCCGTGTCGATGTTGCTCATATAGGCAACCGCGCCGATATTCAACCACTTCATCTTATCAAGACCGAACGTGAGGACGGCTTTCAGAAGATTGGCTTTGGTGTAAATCTGAAACGTTTCGCGCGTGATTCCCGGATATGACCATTCCTTGGTTCCCGGTACTTCGCCGATAGGAACATGCACTCGCCGTTCGACGTATTGACCGTCGACGGTATCGCGGTACACCAGATCGAGCTTGTACATGTACCCTTTCGGCTCGACGACATAATACAACGCACGGCTTAGCACCATCAGCGAATCGATTGCCAACCGGGTCTGCCATATCTTAAAATCGACCATGGCCGTGCTGGGCACCGTCGCCACCGATGTAGCGACGGGAAATCCTTCGGATTCGACTTTCAGTGTGTATTTTTTGTTCGCTTTCGGACGAAGATTGGGATGATACCAGACCTTTTTCATCGATCCGTCGGCGAGGCGGACAAGGGTGTCACGGAATGTGTACAGGTTTGATCCCTCGCGGATTTCCACTTTCGCCGATTCCACTCTCCGTCCGCTGTACCCCGATATATTGCCCAATTCGGCGTCGTAGGTCGTTTCAAGCCGTACAAAATGAACCGAATCGGATGTATTCAGCACGCAGAATACGACCAGTTCTTCGCGGAAATCCGTTTTCGGATTGAATTCGTCGCTGCATCCCATCGCCGATAACAGCAACAGGGGGAATACCATAAATGCGATGGTTCTGCTCACTCGATTACTTCGCTTTTTTCGTTTTCGGGGATTCCTCGGTCTGCGGCGTGTCCGGCGGTTCTACGAACACCGTCTCGCCGAACCCGAGTTCATTCTTAACTTTCGATTCGACCGCGCGAAGCAATTCGGGGTTTTCCGTCAATACCTTCTTCACGCCTTCTCTGCCCTGTCCGAGCCGTTCATCGTTGAACGAATACCACGATCCGCTTTTCTGAATAATGCCTGCTTCCACGCCGACATCCAGCAAATCGCCGATTCTCGAGATACCTTCGTTGTACATGATATCGAATTCCACTTCCTTGAACGGCGGAGCCAGCTTATTCTTCGCGACCTTCACTTTTACGCGGTTTCCGACGATATCCGCGCCGTCACGGATAACGTCTTTCCTCCGGATATCCATGCGCACGGAAGCATAGAACTTCAGCGCGTTGCCGCCTGTCGTGGTCTCGGGATTGCCAAACATCACACCGATTTTAGAACGCAGCTGGTTGGTGAACATGACGGTTGTCCGGCTTTTATTGATGAACCCCGTCAGTTTCCGTAACGCCTGCGACATCAGACGCGCCTGGGTTCCCATCGAGGGATCGCCCATTTCGCCTTCGATTTCCGACCGCGGCACCAATGCCGCTACAGAATCGACAATGATAACGTCCAAAGCGTTACTTCTGACAAGCGTTTCGACAATTTCAAGCGCCTGTTCTCCGTATTCCGGCTGGGAAACGAGCAGGTTCGCCACATCGACCCCGATTTTTTTCGCGTACCCGATATCGAGCGCATGTTCGGCGTCGATAAACGCAGCCATTCCTCCCTGCCGCTGGGCTTCGGCAACGATGTGCAGACAGATGGTGGTTTTCCCCGAAGATTCGGGACCGTAGATTTCGATCACTCTTCCGCGCGGGACGCCGCCGATTCCAAGAGCTGCGTCGAGCGAAATAGAGCCGGTCGAAATTGTTTCCACCTTCGCGATGGTTCCATCGCCAAGTTTCATGATTGCGCCTTTGCCGTACGCCTTGTTGATATTGTCGATGGCGTTTTCGAGCGCTTTAACTTTGCCGTCGTTGTTCTCAGCCATTCTGTTCTCCTGCATTCGAGTGGTTCACATTCACTGTGAGTTCGTGTCTAACGGTATCCTGTCGACTTCCGTATGAATTGCGCCTTTTGGCGTCAGCGCACTTTCCATAATCCGTATTTCCCTGAACTCCGTTTTGAAAGACATAAAGCTAACAGAATTCAACGCATTTTTCAAATCCGGCGGTTCGCCGTACGTTTTTACGCGCCCGATCGTGAAGTGCGGGGTGAATTTGTTACGCTCGCGGGGTATTCCGTTTTTCGATGCGACGTCCTCAATTCCTGCCTGAATTTCGTTTATTCGTGACGACATACTCCGCCCTCCGATCCATATGATTCGGGGTTTGCGCGGATTTGGAAAAGCGTCGAGCGTGTCGAGCGTCATCGAAATAGCGCCGGTACCTTCGAAAGCCGATCGAACGTCGCCAGCGATCCGGCGCAATGCATCCGGATGTATTTCGGCGATAAACTTCATCGTGATATGCAACTGCGAAGCCTTTTCCCATTTAACCGGATACGGTTCGTCCCGCAATTCTTCAATAATCTCCATAAGCGAGCGCAATCCGGCTTCATCCGGATAGAGCGCGAAAAACGTCCTCATTATTCCATCACCTCCGCCGCCGCTTTACGCAACCTGTTCATAACCGCCATTCCCGGACCCTCTTCGGCGATACCAAGACAGTACAGATAATCTACCTCTCCCGGCTGAAATTGCCGCAATGCCGAATACAATCCCCGCGCATATTCCACCGGGGTTCCTTCCCCGAACGAATAAAAACCGTGGGCAGTCAGTTTCCGGTATCCGTCCGGAGCAAGCAGTGCGATCCGTTTGCCCTGTTCAGCGCGCAAGCGCAATGCGTCCTCCAGTCTACGTTCCTGCACGGGCGAATATGGTATCAGTATCATCGGCACATTGGGTTCGTAGTGGCGGTATTTCATCCCAGGCGAGCGCGGAGCGTCCACCACTCCGCCGGAATCGGCTATTTCCATGTCCAGGGTTTCCTCGATATCCTCGCGCGAAATCATGCCGGGTCTCAGCATCGCCGGAATGGCGCTTGTCAGATCGATCACTGTGGATTCAATCCCGACGGCGCATGCGCCGCCGTCGAGTATGTACCGTATTTTTCCCGAAAGATCGTCGAATACCTGCCTCGCTGTCACGGGACTCGCCTTGCCGGATACGTTCGCCGAAGGGGCGGCGAGCGGCACTCCTGCCGCACGGATCAAATCGAGCGCCGCCGGGTGGGCCGGCATCCTGACGGCAACGGTTTCCAATCCGGCGGTGACAATATCGAGGACGGCGGCGTTCCGTTTCAACACCATTGTCAACGGACCTGGAAAGAACCGCTCCGCCAGCTCGTAAAACGTGTCCGGCACATCCATCGCGAGTTCCTCGGCTTCCGCCGCGGCTGCAATATGAACGATCAACGGGTTGTCGGCGGGTCTGCCTTTCACCGAAAAAATACGGCGGACTGCTTCCTCGTCGTAGATATTCGCGCCCAATCCGTAGACGGTTTCGGTCGGAAACGCAACCAATTCGCCCGCGAGAAGCGATTCGGCTGCGAGGGAAATTGCATCCGCACTCCCCTGATCAAGAATATGTGTTTCGAATGCTTTCGTCATTTCAATTGCTAGAAAAGCGATTGCTGGCTGTGCCCGCCATATTTTTCTTCTTCGGAAGATTTCACGCCGATCTCTTCCGCAAGAACCGAATATGCCGAATGCAGAAGTCCCCTGACCTCCGCTTTGGTATGGGGCACCCCTTGTACCGCATCGGTTGCGAGTTGTGGCGCGACAATCGAGACGGCTTTCCCAAGCAGCAGCGCGCGGCGGAACTCGCTCATCGTAAACGATGCCATGCCATACCTGAATTCGAGGCTGTTCGCTCCTCTGAATATCAGCGCCCCTCCCGAATGCTCCACCGCCTCCATCAACAATTCCCAGCCTAAATACGCCCGTATCCATTGATTGCAAAGGACGTAGGCGTCGTCTTCGATTCTTATTCTGATTTCCTCCTTGAATCCTCCGCGCGCCGCTTTCGAAGGCAGCGGTTTGATATCGTTGAATAGCGCAAGCAATTCCAGATCTTCGTCTTCTTCCAGGCGAACGCGTTGCATGACGTTCTTTACGATCCTGTAAAACGTCCTGCCGTCGTCTCCGAACGGATGCCACGCACCGTCGTAGTTGAGTTTTCTGGCTGCATGCGCCAGCCGTATCGTCGGAATTTGCTGATAAATCATCAGCCTATGTTACGGAATTTTGCCCAGATGTGGAACGGCTAAAACTCGGCGCTCACGCCGATCGCAGGAAGAATACCGATGGAGTTCCCCGTCGCCTTGGGAACGCGGTTCCGGAAATCCCACTGATAGCCCTGGGTGTTCTTCCTGTTATACACGTTCTGCACATCGATAAACGCGATAAGATTCCAGTTCGTGAAGCTCCAGCGGCGGTCGACGCGGAGATCGAGCGCATGGACAGACGGAAGACGTTCGCCGTTGTATTCGGCGATGTTTTTCGACCCGTCTTCATTGTAGGGCGAGTAGGGCATTCCCGTACCGAAACGGAATTTTGCGCTCGCTTCCCAGTTCTCGTCGATTTTCCAGCCTCCGCTCAAATTCAGGATGACGCGCTGGTCGAACGCGCCGGCGCGCTCGACGCCGTCGAGAGCGGTAAACATTGCCTGGTTGTAGCTGACACTCAACACTCCGTAGAGGGGGACGTCCGAAAGCCGTTTTTGCAATAGCAGCTCGACGCCCCGCGTCTGACCTTCGCCGCCGCTGATGAGCGGATCAAGTCCGAAACTGGCGAAATCGTCGTCCGAACCGCCGAAACCGGCGCCCGTATTCGCAAGCACAAGATAGCGCCGGGTTTCGCTCGCAGGGTAGTCGGCGTACTGCTTCACATACCCTTCGAGCCGGATGCGTAAATCATCGCGAAGAAGATGTTCGATTCCCGCAACAACCTGACGCACTTCGATATGATTCAGCCTTGTGTTCAGCGGGTTGGACAGCAGCCAGATATAGCTCGGCGCCTGATGATACACGCCGCCGCTCAGGGTCAGCGTCGTCGGCTGGGATACGCCATAACGGACCGATGCGCGCGGACTGAAGACAGCCGGACGGTCGATCATGTTAAAATAATCGAACCTCCCGCCCAGCGTCAGGTCGAGCCGGGGTAGAATCTCTTTTGAAATCTGCGCATACGCGGAAATCTTGTACGCGGCGGTGTCCCAGGCGTTCGAGCGGATAACCGGTTGTGTGAATGGAATTGCCGCGCCCTCCGGAAAGAGATAGTCGCCCTCCAGACGAATGTATTTACCTGACGCGCCGAACGATAGCTCGTAACTGTGGTCGAGAAGAAACACTCCATCCGCGCGGAGACTGGTTTCGCCTTCCTTCGACTTGCTTCTGAATACCGGATTCAGGAGGGAATCGCTCTGAAGAAAATCGTAATCGACGAAGGTACGGCCAAGCGTGGTCGTGATGTATCCATGATCCAACAGCCTGCGCCACGAAAATCCGGTGAAATACTGGTTCTGCGCGTTGCCGAGCACCCTGCTGTTGCTGTACCGCTGTTCCTCGGTGTCGTTGAAAAACTCGACATCGTCGAGGACGCCGATGGTAAGGACGCTGAACGAGTTCTCCTTGTCGAGAGAAAAGGTCGCTTTCCCGAGAAAATCCCAGTATTCAGGAACAAATCCAAAGCCGGCAGCCTTGAAGATGAAATCGAGGTAGCTGCGGCGTGCGGAGAACAGGAACGATCCGCCTTCGCCGATGGGTCCTTCCGTATTCAATCCAAATTGAGTCGCCGAAATCGTTGCTTTCCCTCCGATACGATCGCTGCGTCCCTGCGCGAGTTCAATGCTTGTTACCGACGAGAGCTTATCGCCATAGCGTGGGCCGAATCCTCCGGTCGAGAAGGTGACCTCCCGCACATAATCGACATTAATAAAGCTCAGGGGACCGCCGGTCGCGCCCTGGGTTCCGAAATGGTTGATGTTCGGGACTTCGAGATTGTCGACAACATAGAGGTTTTCGGACGCTGCCCCTCCGCGGACGATCAGATCGTTCCTTCCCGAGGAGGGCTGAGCGACGCCGGGAAGAACTGCGATGGCGCGGACAACGTCTTCGAGACCGCCCGGAGCGCGGCGTATTTCTTCGCTCGATAGCGTCTGGACGCTCACCGGCGCGTCGGCGTTCGTATAGAAGTAGTCGGCTTCGACCACAACTTCTCCGATGCCGATCGTCATGGCTTCGAGCGGTATCTGTAGCTCAGTCATTTTCCCTGCTGCAACAATGATGTCCGTAAGAATCCTCGATTTATATCCTATCATGGATACTTGAAGCCGGTATGTGCCCGGAGCGATGTTCATGATTTTGAAGTTGCCATCGAGATCCGCTGCGCTGCCGAGCGGCGTCTCCATGAGAACCACATTCGCTCCGATCAAAGGTTCGCGGGTCACAACGTCGTACACCAATCCGTGAATCGATCCCGTCCCTTGCGCCGGCGCAGTAACCGGGGACAGAAGGCAAAAGAGCGTGAAAGCGGCGAACATTTTTATTATTGTGTGCATATGTATTCCTCAACAGGTACGTTTCGTCACCAGCATAACAAAAAGCGTTACGATGCAATTCCGCACCGTAACGCTTTTACACTATCCGAGACAGATTATTTCCGGGCAAGCACCGAGGGGCGGCCGATGGAGAAGTAATCGAATCCGAATTCCTTCATATCCTCCGGATCGTAAATGTTGCGTCCGTCGAATATTACCTGCTCTTTCAGGAGCGACTTCACCTTCGACCACTCGGGTTTGCGGAACTCGTTCCATTCGGTGACGAGAAGAAGGGCGCTGGCATCCTTCAGCGCCGCGTAGCTGTTTTCGGCGTATTGGATGTTATTGCCGTAACGCTTTTTCGTGTTTTCCATCGCTTCGGGATCGAAAGCGACGACCTCCGCTCCGGCTTCGAGCAACGCATCGATAATGATGTAAGCGGGCGCTTCCCGGACATCGTCCGTATTCGGCTTGAATGCGAGTCCCCACATTCCGAACCGTTTTCCTTTCAGATCGCCGTTGAAATACTTCTTCACCTTGTTGAAGTAGATGCGTGGCTGGTCGTAGTTCACATCTTCCACCGCCTGCACAATCCGAAGCGGGTGTTCGGCGTTCTTGGAAGATTTCAGCAATGCCTTCACATCTTTCGGGAAGCAGGAACCGCCGTACCCGACGCCGGCAAAGAGGAATTTCTTCCCGATCCTGGTATCGGAGCCGATGCCTTTCCGGACGTTATCGATATTCGAACCCAGGATTTCGCACAGATTGGCAAGGTCGTTCATGAAACTGATACGCATCGCCAGAAAACTGTTGGCTGCGTACTTGGTGATTTCGGCGCTCTTCTCATCCATGACAATGATCGGGTTGCCGGAAAGCACAAAGGGTTCATACAAATCGGTGAGAATTTTTTCGGCGCGCGCGTCGCTGGTACCGATCACAACGCGGTCAGGGCGGAGGCTGTCTTCCACGGCAAAACCTTCGCGAAGGAATTCGGGATTCGAGGCAACCGTGAAATCGCCTTTATAATGCTGCGCAATGGTATTCGTGACAAGCTCCGAGGTTCCTATTGGAACGGTGCTCTTATCGATGATGACCTTGAACTCGTTCGAACCGTTTTCGGCGAGAATATGCCCGATATCGTCGGCAACCTTCAGTACGTACTGAAGATCGGCGGAACCGTCTTCGTTCGGCGGCGTGGGAAGACAGAGAAAGATAATCTGGGATTCCAGCACGGCATATTTCAAATCGTCGGTAAACTGAAGGCGCTTCTCGTTGAAGTTCCGGGTGAACAGCGGCTGCAGGCCCGGTTCGTATATCGGGACCTTTCCGCTGCGCATGGTGGCGAGTTTTTCCTGGTCGTTATCGACACAAATCACCTGGTTACCATTTTCGGCGAAACATGTACCGGACACAAGTCCGACATACCCTGTTCCAATCACAGCAATCTTGTACGGCATAGGAACTCTTTGTTTTAAAAGTGATGGATCAGCGGAACGTCGTCCGTCGAATCGTCGACGTTCCAATTTGCTACTTCAATCGTGATAAAAATAACGAATCCCGGCGAGCAATGCACTACCAAAATTCGGTACCATACCGTCATACGAAATATTTATTCGGGAATATTCGTGGTCGGCTGGGGAATGTGCGCGCCGTTGCGCTTCGTCGCCGCGACAGCGGCTCCGATTCCGCCGTTGCCGTTCGCGTGAACGTTGGCATGGCCGTTGCCATTTGAATGGCCGTTGCCGTTCGCGTGAACGTTGGCATGGCCGTTGCCATTTGAATGGCCGTTGCCATTTGAATGGCCGTTGCCGTTCGAATGACCGTTGCCGTTTGCGTGTGCGGTAACCGCGGTTGATACGGCGCCGTTTGAAACAGACCTGATGATGGATGTGAGAGGATCGGATTCCCGCAGAGGGAAGATAAGCCGTGTATATCCCAGGAAATGAAGAAAAACGACTTTTGCGAAAAAGACGCTTCCGAAGACCATCCATCCCGTCGACTCCGGCAATAATGCCACGGCAATTCCCGCGCCGCAATACACAGCAGTTATTACGTAGAGCGCGAGCACGGTCTGACGAACCGATAGATTGAAGCGGAGCTTCAACATATGATGTATATGAAACAAGTCGGCGCTGAAAGGATTTTTCCCCTTGATTACGCGGCGGAAGAATGCGAGAAGCGTGTCGGAAATCGGCATGCCGAGTATCAGAATCGGCACCAGTACCGACGAGGTTGAAAGCGGCCCGCTGTCGACAAGGATCCACCCAAATACTGAAAGGAGAAATCCGAGAAACATGCTTCCGGTATCCCCCATGAACACCTTCGCCGGATGAAAGTTGTAGATCATGAATCCGAGCAGCGTACCGCCGAGAATGAACATGATGGCAGCGATATGGGGATTATCCCAAAAGAGCGCCGTTGCGCCGAATGCAAGCGAACTCAGCAGCGTACTGCCGCCCGCAAACCCGTCCATTCCGTCGATCATATTCACGGCGTTTGTCATCCCCACGAACCAGATCATCGAAATGATCGCGCCGAGAGTGTATACGAAGGCATCCGAGTCGACGATATTGAAGACGGACGGAAACAGACTCACTTTAATCGCGCCAAGGATAATCAGCGAGGCGGCGATAAACTGATAGATGAACTTCGTCGAGTATTTCAGATCGTAGATATCGTCGAAAATACCGAGTAATACTATAATGATCGTCGCTTCGACAATATATACAGCCATCGAGACGAGTTCTCGATGCTCGCGGGCGACCGGGATATCACCGAACACGTTGAACGCCAACACCCCGGCAGCGAACGCGATTAGTATGGCAAAACCGCCGGTATGCGGAATACTGCCCGAATGGTTCTTTCTGAACCCGTCGGGTGTATCGCATAGCCCGTGCCGGTACGCCATTCTGATACAAAACGGCATTCCAACAAGAACGGTAAAAAACGATATCAGCGAGTAGAGCATTCCTGGGGATGTCAGGTTGTGAGCGAGATTACGGTAATATTGCGATTTTTTTCTTCAAATCAATAAAGACGTAACTGCCGGCCGTTAGTTGCACGGCGCCGATGCCGCAGTATCCGGTTCATTGCGTTTGCTCGGCGATGGTAACGAGCGTATATGCCCACCTGCGCGCCCACGGTGTATTGTCCTTTACGAGCGAGGGATTCCCCCGCCACAGTCCGATCGACGTTTCTGTTTCGAGCCAGTTCGGAATCGGCACGAAAAATCCCGTCTTCGGCTTTTTCCTGACGCGTTCGGGCAACGGCACGAGGGGGCTTTCCATCACCGGCGCTTTTTTATACTGCGCCGCATACCGGACAAGCGCGGGCGCGAGACGCTGCAACAGTGCAGCATCGACAAATGGAACGCGGACTTCGAGCGAATGCGCCATGCCTGCCCAGTCGGTATCGCGGAGCAATTGATTCCGCATGTACCACGACGCTTCGAGCGCCGCAACACGGCTGTACGGAGTTCCGGGATCCGGTTCGAGCGATGCATTCATCCGGTCCAATAACTCCAGCCGTCCCAATCCTTCTTCCGCTTCGTCTTTCGGCATTACCTCCGGCAGTTCCCAGGGCATGAACACGCCCCGGCGAAGATAATACGCCCCTGCGTACGACCCGCCGTACTCGAGAGCGCCGGCTACTTTCGGACTCCTCGACGACGATCCGGCAATGAACAATCGGTACGCCTCGCGGAACGCTTTCCCTGCAAAAGGAATCGACGCGGGCAGTCTGAACCGGGATACCCACGAAGGTACGTCGTCGAAGGTGTTATATCCGGCGAATAATTCGTCGCTGCCTAGCCCGGAAAGGACGACTTTCAAGCCCCCTTCCGCCGCCGCCTTACTGACGAAGTACGTATTGATTCCATCGATGGAAGGCTGGTCCATCGAAACCAGGACATCGGGCACATCGTTTCTGAATTCCTCCGACGCGAGGTAGCGGAGCCTATGGCTTGTGTTGTAGAGTTGCGCTACTTCGCCCGCGAGCGGCGCTTCGTCGGCGTCCTTCCCCCTGAACTCGTCGAACGCAAGCGTTATGGTACGAATGTCTTCTACGCCTGCGTCGCGCATCAATCCGACAAGAGACGTGGAATCGATTCCGGCGGAAAGAAATGCGCCGACCGGAACGTCTGCTTCCATGTGGTACCGAACCGATTCAAGAAGCGATTCGCGGACAAGAGGAAAGTATCCGCTTTCCCCGGCATCGTCCGGATGCTTCCCGGCCTCGGCAAACACTGCCGGAATAGAAAACCACTGTACCGGACCGGCAACTGTTCCGTTTTCTATCTTTATCCAGCTTCCCGCAGGAAGCGCCTTCACCGCCGAATAGAAGGTGAACGGTTCCGGCACACTGCCGGTAAGGTAAAATCCAGCCTTCCCGGCCGGATCAACGGCTCGCGAGACGCACCCTCCGGCAAGAATGGCCTTCACCTGCGAAGCAAGACGGATGGTCGTACCGTCGATGGAATAGTACAGAGGCTTGATTCCATACGGATCGCGTGCGCAGAATGCGGAACGTCGCTCGTTGTCCCATATACAGAATGCGAACATCCCGCGAAGCCTGGAGAGCATGCGTTCGCCATCTCTCGCGTAGAGATGCAGCAATACCTCGGTATCGCTGTGAGAATGGAACGATGCGCCTTCCGCCGCTAACTGAGCGCGTAGCTCCCTGTAATTATAGATTTCGCCGTTGAACGTGATTGCGTACCTTTCATTGAATATCGTCAGCGGTTGCGTGCCGTGTTCGCTCAGATCGATGATCGACAGCCGCCGGTGACCCAGACCGGCCGAACGGCCTGGCGAAAACCAAAAGCCTTCTCCGTCCGGACCTCGCCGCGACATGGAATCAGTCATCCGGCGCAATTCACCGGCATCCACCGGCTCCTGTCCCGGTGCATAGTTTATTATAGCAGCGATACCGCACATAACGCTTCGATTGATAGAGTGGGTAATGAACAAAAAGGTAACAACGGACATGACTGTCCGTTGTAAAAGAAGAGAAGAAGGAGACGGTTCGTCAGACCGGCGCCGACGCAGTTTCTTCTGTCAGGGTGGGCGAAGGCCGCTTCGGGGCATCCAGCCGCGCAAGATTTACGTGACCGGTGTATACTGACCGGCGCCTAAATAGCTGCGGTAATCGAATTCCGGAACCACCTCCCGGATTTTCTCCAGATAGCGCTCCTTTGGGCTGTGTCCGAGCGAGAGTATTTCGGCGTGAACAAAGCGTTCGAACCCTTCGAGAGATTCGAATTGCCGGGCTACCGCGCTGCTCTGGCGTCCGTTCCCATTTCCGGAGTCCACAATCATGAAGATTTTTTCGTGCTGCGACCGCGTAAATATTTCGCCTTCGCGGAACAATTCCTCAGTCAGTTTCTCTCCGGGACGTAAACCGGTAAACTCGATCCTGACGTCCTTATATGGAGTAAGTCCCGAAAGCTGAATAAGGTCCAGCGCAAGGTCGAGGATTTTTTCAGGTTCGCCCATATCGAGCACGTAGATTTTTCCCGTATCCCGAATGGCTGAAGCCTGCAATACCAGTTGTACGGCTTCGGGGATGGTCATGAAGTAGCGCCGCATTTCAGGATGCGTGATTGTGACAGGTTTTCCCTTTGCAATCTGATCCATGAATATCGGAACCACGCTGCCCCTGCTTCCGAGGACGTTCCCAAACCTGACGACGGCGCATTCGAATCCATTTTCCTTCGACGCCAGCTGCATCGAAATTTCCGCCATCCGTTTGGTGGCGCCCATGATGCTCGACGGGTCCACCGCTTTATCGGTCGAGATCATCGTGAAATTGCGGACGCCATATTTTTTGGCAGCTTTCAGCAGCGTAATGGTGCCGAGTACGTTGTTCGTCAATGCGTCGACAACGTTTTCTTCCATGAGGGGCACATGTTTATGGGCTGCGGCATGGTAAATCACTGTCGGCTGAAATTCATCCAGCACCTGCTCGATCCGGGGTTCGTCGCGTATGTCAGCAATGACGGGAACGTTGGGAATTTCGGGGAAATGCTCCTGCAGTTCGCGCTGAATGGTGTGAATCGAGTTTTCGCCGTGACCGAGCATCAGGATCTGCGCGGGGTCGCACTGAGCGACCAACCGGCATATTTCCGATCCGATTGAGCCGCCCGCGCCTGTGACCAGAACGATCTGGTCCTTGAGCAGTTTCATGACCGGCGTCATATCGGTTTTTACGGTTTCGCGCCGCAGAAGGTCGTCGATACGAATTTCTCTGAATTGCTCCAGCTTAATATCTTCTTTCACCATTTCGCTGACACTGGGAAGTGTGCGCGTTTTGATTTTCAACGGTTCAAGAATTTTCAGGATGGCGCGGATCGACTTCCCGGATGCCGACGGCATGGCGATAAGGGCTTGCTCGATCGACATCGTCCGGGAGATATCGGGGATAAGATTTCTTCCGCCGAGAACGGGAATGCCGTAAATCAGATGTCCCTGCTTGCGCGGATCGTCGTCGATGAAAGCAACCGGAAGCAACCCGTTGGACGGGCTGCGGAGCATTTCCTTGGCGATCATTGTTCCGGAGTTCCCTGCGCCGACGATGAGAACGCGGACCAGTTTGCGGTGCTCGCTCGATTTCTCGCGTTTGCTGAGTTCCGTCGTAAAGATCCGGCTCAACAGACGCACGCCGCCGTGGGCGGTAATCGAAAGAAGGAAATCGATGGCCGGCACCGACCGGGGAATATTCGATGGGATGGCGGGGAAAATCGGCAATAGAAACAGGAATATCAGGTTAAACATCAACGAAGCAATGAGTACGGCATAGAGAATGACCGATACCTCTTCGATGCTGGCGTAACGCCACAGGTGTTTGTACAAACCGCATTTGTAAAACACAGGAATCTTGATGATCAGGGATATACCGATATAGACGCCGAGGGAGTTGCGGTACACTTCCCAAATAAGCGCGTTATCCAGGCGGATATACAGCGCAAACAGCGGAATCGTACACATCGCCACGATATCGAAGAAAAGATAATGGCGGTTGCGCAGATTCGTCAGGCTTTTAAGATAGTCTTTCACAGACTCCTCTGGTAGGTACTGTCTTCATCGTTACACAACGCAACACGAATTGCCTCTTCGCTGCATATTGGAGTCACTCGGACGCAGAACACTCATACTTCTTCGGAGAGACGGGCACCAAGAAAATAGCGAATCGCGCGCCTAAAAGCTACAACTATTGTTCGAGCAGGTTTGCATCGCAGCGATTAGTAAATACCATAAGAAATCCCGCCTCCGATATAGACGCCTTCGGGATACGGGGTATTCCGTTGTAGGGAAACGACGTCGATTTGCGTTAACCCGCCGCGCCCCCAAACGCGCACGCCGTGAAACGGAGTCCATTCCACCCTCCCCCACGCGTCGGCCATGCTGTATTCGTGTTTCGCCAGAAACGCGGGCTGATACCGGGGCGGAGGCGGCAACGGATGACTCTGGTCGGCAAACCGCGCATACAATCCGCCGATCTCCAGCGTTAACGACCGGTGAGGGTGAATCCGGTGCGAAAACGATACCGCGTCGGAATTGGCGCCCATCCAGTGCCCCATTTGCACCTGATGGCTCGCATACTGCTGCAGCGGATTGTTATTGGAATAGGTATATGGATATGTCCGCGAGAACTCCAGACGCGTTTCGCTCGGCATCGGGACGATTCCGTAATATAGATCGGTAGCATACGCGCCCAATGTGTACGCGATATTGTAGTCCTTATTGAGCGCTTCGCTCCCCAGGATTTTGGAAAGATCCATTTCATCGATGAAACCGGTTCCGTACACTGTCAGTCCGGGAATAGGATTGTACCGTACATCCGCGAAGAACTGGGAGTTTCCTGACGTTGCGCGGGTCCAGCGGTCGGCAGCGCGAAACGATATCACCGGGATCAGAAACAGGACATTGACATCCCCGCCACCGTAAATAATGGACTCGCCAAGCGTCACTTCAAGGTTTTTCACCGGACGGGCGGAAATGGCATGGGATGCATAGTATTTCGATTCGTAAAACTTGAGCAGCCCGACATTTCCTTCCGGGAGAACCGTCCTGACGTTGTCGAGAGAATCGGAGAACAGGAATGCATGAAAATATTCGAATTGCAGCCAGTCGGTGAGTTTCACATGAAATCCGATTCGCGGAAACGACGGCGCATGATCGGAAAGAATGATAGCGCCCGTTCGTCCGCTTCCCCACCAGTAGTCCATTTTTTCGACTGCGATCCGAAAACCCTCAGCCGAGTATGTGAATTGCCCTTCTGCGATTTCGTATTCGTAGTCCCTGGAAGCGGTGCTCGGCCCGCGGACAACACCCTGACGCATTGTCCTCAACGCGTTTTTGTCGTAGGGAATGCCTTTCAGTCCGTTATCCATCCACGTCATCGTCGCGCCGATATGGTCTCCGGCGTAGCCGAAGGCCGTAACGCCGTTCGAACGCTGGAACACATTCTCGGCAGCAGCGGTGGATCCCGACACGAGCTGGTAATCTCCGTCTCTGATTTCATATTCTCCGCGCAGCACAATATCGGCGGTGAAAAACGATTTGAACGGCTTCGTACCCGAAACGCGGAGCAGATTCCAGCGAGGATCGGTCTTGCCGGCAAGCGTTGAATCGGCAATGCCGGTCCGCGAGATTTCTTCGGAAAATTCGCGGAAATAAAACTCCAGTTCTCGCTTGTCGTAGGGAGTAAGGCGCCTGGCGGAGGTATATACACGCACAAGCGCCGAGGCGATTTCCATTCTCGGAAACGGGCGAGAAAATTGAATCAATTGCATTCCGTATTTCGTCTCGATGCGGTCGAGATAGTCGTACACCGGATGACGAACGGGTACGGAAACCGACTGACCGAACACTGCTCCGGCGATCGGGCAGAAGAACAGCATGGCGGCAGCGAGCAAGCGACGAACATTCATGACAACGCCTCCTGAAATATGGATTGCACTCCGTTCAAGCCTTGAATTCGTTGCAGACTTCCTGCACCGTTGCAATGACGTATTCCTGCTCTTCGTTGGTCATCGACGGAAAAAGCGGCAGAGAAACGATTCGTTCCCAGACCGATGCCGCCATCGGGAAATCTTCGCGCCGGTATCCGAACGTTTCGACATAATACGGATGCATATGAAGCGGACGCCAATGAACCGAACACATCACGCCGCGGGACTTGAGTTGTTCGATGAATTCTGCGCGGTTGATCCGAAGCTTATCAAGCTGCAGCTTGATAATGTAAAGATGAAACGAGTGGAGCAACCCCGGATCCCTGTGCAGAAGTTCGATCCCTTCAACACCGCGGAATCCGACGTTATACCGCATGCTGATCGACTGCCGATTGAGCCGGTATTCTTCCGCGTTGGCAAGCTGGGCTATTCCAATGGCAGCGGCGATATCTGTGAGGTTGTACTTGAAACCGGGCGCGACAAGCTGATAGTCCCACGATCCTGACGCGGTAAAGCGTTTCCATGCATCGCGGTTCATTCCATGAAGCGACATAATGCGCATTCGTTCCGCGAGTTCGGGTTCTGCCGTGACGGCCATTCCTCCTTCGCCTGTCGTAATTGTCTTATTCGCGTAGAATGAAAAGCAGGTCACGCGGGAGGTCCCGGCGCCGACAAAGTGTACGCGCTCTCCGTCGATCCAGCCTGCTGGAAACGCATGGGCGGCATCTTCGATGATGTCGATTCCGTAGTTCGCTGCAAGCCGGCGGATCTCGCCCATTGCGCAGGGCTGACCGCCGTAGTGTACCGGAATAATTGCGCGGATGGGTCCGTACGGAGCATGTACACCTGGCAATTTCTTATTCGCCCGGATCGCCCGTATCACCTGTTCGAGATGCACCGTAGAAAGGTTAAGGGTTTCCGGGTCAGTATCCACGAACACAGGAAATGCATCGAAGTATCTAACCACTTCCGCGGTGGCTGCAAACGTCATCGTCGGTACGATCACGATCTCGCCTTTGCGTAATCCTGCCGCTTCAAGCGCCAAATGAAGCGCAGCGGTACACGAATTCACCGCGACAGCGTGCAACTCGCCGCTGTAATGCAATTGTTCGACGAACAATCGCTCGAATTCCTTCGTTTTCGCGCCTGTCGTCAGCCATCCCGAACGGAGGCATTCTTCGATACCGCGCAGCGCGGCTTCGTCATATTCGAACCTGAAAAAGGGTACTTGCATAGCGTTCGTTTGGTTATCCTTCCAAGAAATTCAAGAGGATTTGGGCGATCCGTTCCGATGCGCCGCCGTCGCCGAACACATCCGGGCGCGGACGCGAACGATCGAATGCGCGGATCGCGGCATCGACGGCAGTATGATCCAGATCGGCGGCGACATTCCAACCCGATTCGACTGTTTCGATCCACTCTGTTTCAGGGCGCAATGTGATACACGGCACACCGAAAAAATATGCCTCCTTCTGGACGCCGCCGCTATCAGTCAGAATCAATGCCGCGTGACGCTCGAGCCGAAGCATATCTCTGTATCCTACCGGATCGCGGAGTTGTACGTTCGCGGGAGGTTCGATATCGTATTCCGATATCTTTGCCGCTGTCCGCGGATGCACCGGAAATACGACACTGTAGGGCAACGCGCCGAACAGCTCCATGAGCCGTTTCAGCCGGTCCGGGACATCGGCGGTGTAATTGCGGTGTACAGTTGCCAGCGCATACGGCGCAGGCGGGACTTCTGTGTCCGAATCCGCGCCGCCGAACAGGAGCGCTGCATCGTACATTGCGTCGCCGGTGAAATGAATCCCCTGCGTCAATCCTTCCCGGTGGAGACGGCGAACAGACGATTCGGTCGGGCAAAACAACAGATCAGCGCAATGATCGGCGATGATTCTGTTCCGTTCTTCCGGCATTGCGCGGTTATTCGAGCGGAGGCCTGCTTCGTTGTGCGCCAGCGGAATTCCGCGGTTCGATGCGGCAAGCGCCCCGGCGAGTGTTGTGGTCGTGTCGCCGTGAACCAATACGATATCCGGCGTTGAACGCGCGAACGATTCTTCCAGCGCGCTCAACATTCCTGCAAGCTGTACATTCAGCGGCGCCGGTCCAATGCCAAGATGCTCGTCCGGTTCGGGGAGTCCAAGTTCCTCGAAAAACACCTCCGACATCATTGCATCGTAATGCTGACCGGTGTGAATCAGCAGCTCGGTAATGCCGGCCTTCCGCAATGCCCTGCTGACAACGGCGGCTTTCACAAATTGAGGTCGAGCGCCGATGATATGGGCAACCGTCATGCGTTTGCCCCGTTTTCAGGTTTGTTCAATACCGCCATAATATGCGACCGAAGAAACGGCGCCAAATGCAGGAGCGGATATAACAGAGGAGACAGCGCGCCAAGTCTGACCGCCAGAGGCGGCAGCAGCGCGGTCGATTTCATCCGGATTCGATAACCAGGAAACAGACGGGCCAGCTCGGGACCGTGGATGGCGCGCACATTTTTGTTGCGGGGATTATCGTAGCGTAAATCGTCCCATAGTACCCAACCTCCGGGTTTCAATATCCGGTGCATCTCGCCCGCGATATTTTGCGTCATTCGATCGTCGAGAATCGATGAGAACACGACGTAGACCATAACGATATCGAACGATTCATCCGGAAAATCCAGACCTTCGGCATTCGATACAAGGAAGGTCATCCCGGGATACGCCGCTTTTGCCTCCTCGATCCGGTCTGGAAGCAAATCGATCCCCGTTAAATCCCGGCGCAATGCACCGAGCGATTCCATAAAAGCCAGATTCTTTCCATCGCCGCAGCCGATCTCAAGGATCTTCATACCCTCGAGATTCGTCATCCCTTCTGCCGCAAGCAGGGCGCGCATGGTGTCTTCCTTGTCTTTGGCGAGCCGTCTGTTTCCGCGCCGTTCCGCCGACCAGGCATTCCGCTTTGCCTTGCTGGCAGAGTATCCCGCATAGACGCGCCTGATGCGTTCGACTTCAGAATCCGTCTGTTGTGTCATCCTACTGCCATCCTTACCTGGAGATTGACCTGAAAAAGCTTCGTTCGGCGCCGGGTTTGGTATGCCGTTTCAGCAACACAAAATCATATAACCCGACACCAAAACCCATTCCGTATGCGAAATGATAGACAAAGAATACAAACGGAATGAGCGGCAGCAGCTCGATACCGTTTTTCGCGGCAGCGCCGAGCGAATAACTGAACGACAACAGGAGATAGAGCGCGATAGAACCCGCATATGCATACATGAACAGGGGATGAGCAAGACCAAGGAACGGTCCGGCTAGTAACCCCGCCGTAAAAACCACGGGAACCAAATGCCGGAACGACGCAGGCCTGAGGTGTTTCTGTATCACCCGCACTTTCCAATAGCCGTACTGGAACTGCTGCTTGAAGAGCGTTCCGAACGAATCCCGTGGATAGTAGTAGCTTTTAATCTCGGGCGACTGATAGACTTTGCCGCCGGCAAGAATGATACGGAGGTTAAACTCGTCGTCCTGATTGCGTACAAATTCCTCGTCGAAGCACCCATACTTCAATAAAACATCGCGGCGCCACATACCAAACGGAATACTATCCGTTAAGCCTTCATATCGCAGGTTATGGAAGCTGGAACCGCCTACCGAAAACGGAGAATTATACGCTGCCGCCACAACCCGGGCAATATAGCCGGTGGCCAACGCCTTGGTAGGTCCGCCGACATTATCGGCCTTTGTACGCTGCAACACCTCAACCGATTTCCGGATGTAATCGCGCTCGAATAACGCATGTGCGTCCAACCTGGCAATAATTTCTCCGCTCGCCGCTTCAACCGCCTTGTTAAGGCCGGTCGGTACGATCCGGCCGGGGTTATCGATGATGTGGACATCCGGTATATCCGTTCCTTTTCGTTCCTCGAGAAATGCCGCCAGTTCTTCCCGTGTTCCATCCTCCGACATACCGTCGGCGATAATGATTTCCATCTTGTTGTTTGGATAATCCTGCTCGAAGCAATCCTCCATCACCTTTCGGATATAGGTCTTCTCATTACGGACTGGAATAATGATGGATACGAAGGGTAAATCATTTTCATGTTTTCCGGTCACGGAGTTCTCCCGGAACGGTACACGTTTCGTACGGTCATAAATACCTCGGCGGCATGCATACAACACTGGTTGCCCCATGCAAACGCCTTGTTTTCGAGACCCTTGATGGATCTCGGATGGGGGTACTCGCGAAGTTCGCTTTCGTAGCGTTTCATTGCTTCCAGTTTCGTGTGAAGCGTCGCCGAAATATCTACCCATGTATCGGGAACAAATGACCGCGGAAAGGCCCATTCCGTACTGCTTGCCGTATCGAATGCCAGCACGGAAGCGATATATTCTTCCGTGGGTCTCGTTGCGACGAGGATTGCCTTGAATAACAACTCATGATCCCGGTTGACATCGCCGCCGTATTGACAGTACACAATTTCCGGCTTGAACGATCTTGCGATTTCTTCGATAGGTGCAATGATTTCCGTCAGCGTAAAACGATCCAGTTGCTGATCAGGGAAATCGAGTGTAAAGACCTCTTCGACGCCGAGTATCCCGGCGGCTTCCTTGGTATGCCGTTTCTGGTCTACCTCGCCGTCGGTGTACCGGTGCGATTCGCCCTCGCAAACAATGACGCTCTTCACGATGCCGCCGTTTTTCGCATGCAAGGCAACCGTCCCCCCGCATCCGAGCAACTCATCGTCGGGATGCGCCGCGATGACGAGAATCCGTTTATTCATTCGAAAACTCCTTTCCGTTCCAGTTCATTTCGCAAAGCGCGCGGCCTGTAACCGCGCACCCCGTTTCATCTTCGATGGCGAGAAGTAGTACCGCGCCCGTTCCGCAGGCAACGGCAAGTCCGCATGCCGAAGGATCGGGGGAAACAACCGGGCCTAGTATACTTCCGGGACGCCTCCCGGGATTGAGATCCGGTAAAAGCGCCGCCTTCCAAACCAGATATTTTATTCCGTCCAGATAGGTAAACGCGCCCGGATAGGGAATTGTAAGCGCCCGTACGAAATCGTACACTTCTCTTGCCGTTGCGCCCCACGATATCAAACCATCCTTCGGCCGCCGCCTGGGCAGCAGCGGCTCACCGGTATGCGGTTGCGGACGGCGCGGGATCTCGCCCTGCGAAAGATGAGCAAGCAATCGTTCAAGCATCTCGCGGTTCGATTGCGCAACCTTGTCGTAAATTGTGGCGCATGTATCGTACAACGATATCGGAAAGGACACTTGATCGACGATATCTCCATCGTCGACATTCTCGGCCAGCCAGATGAACGTATTCCCCGTTTTCACCTCGCCGTTGATAATCGCCCAATTTACGGGTGCGCTGCCGCGGTTATGCGGCAACAGTGATGCGTGCGCTCCAATTGCGCCGAAACGCGCGGCATTCAACACAGCGGCATCGAGTATCTGACTCCATCCAAGAACGATCAGGATATCCAGTTCCGCGTTGCGAAGAAGCGCCACCGTCTCGGGAGCATTGATATGAGACGTCTCATGCACCGGCACGGCGTGCGCGGCACAAAGACGCAGATACTCCGCGCGCGCCTGTGCGCTGCGTTTCTCGGCTTCTTCTTCGCGCAGAGTTACAAACACCACCGGTTTGGTTCCAGTCGCCAGCAGCCAGGAAAACCCGGGTATCCCTTCGCTGTGAAACCCGACCCACCCTATTCGCATCGTCGACTCAAACATTTGACCTCTTCAACATCGATCGATAGACATCGAGCACCTTTGTAGCCGCCGCCTGAAGTGATAATTCGGCAACAATCCGCATATGATCATCGGGAAAAGACAGCGAAAATGCATTACGAATTCCCTCGGCAATCGCGACAGGGGCGCGATCGACGATAATACCCGTTCCGGGAAACGCCGCAAGCACTGCCGGTATATCGCCGACCGGAACCGACACAACCGGCAGCCGGCAACAAAGCGCCTCGCGCACGATATTGGGCGCCCCTTCCTTATCCGAAGTAACGAGAAGGCAGTCAGCCGCCGCCATATATACCGGCACATCTTCCGGAGATGTTCCCTGAAGCACAACCAGCCGGGTTTCACGTTCAACGGTCTGGAGGTGCATTACGGCTGCCTCGGCCAGGTCCTGCCGTTTGATCATTTCCGAGTTGTTGTTGGAGAAAAGAACGACCCGTTCATTGCCCCAGCCGAGCCGCTGCCGGGCTTCCGGCTTAGCCATCGGTCTGAAGAGTTCCGTATCGACGCCCATCGGAATGATATGAGTCCGGTTCCGGACCGATGCGGGAAGCCGCTGCTTCATTTCCATCGTCATCACAATTACCCGGGCAAATTTCCGCGAAAGACAGCGGACGATTGCAGCGGCAAGATTGAATGCGATGGGCTTGAAAAAAGGCTGCCCCCCTGTCCAGTTCCATCCGTTTACATCGGTGCCATGGTACGTCGCTATTACAGGTATCGATGAAAACTGTGCCAGGATCGTGGTTTTCACGCCATAATGAAGATGCACAAAATCGAACATCCCCGGTTGCGCCATTTGCCGGAATTGCCGAAGCGTTGATACGAATGAACCGCGTTCAGCGGAACGCAGGTGGAAGAGGTCGAACGTCACTCCTTCCCGCCGAAGCGAGTCCATCTGGCGCTGCACCGCGACGCCGTTTCGCGGCAGGTCGGGACTCGGGTACATGCCTGTCAGGAGAAGCACGTGCGGCCCATGCGTATTCATTTCACTTGGCATTTCGTTATTCGATCCCGGAACACGCCTGATTCACTTTGAATAATGCACTCTTTCTGCCCGCTACTCAGATTCGGATTCTGGGCGGTATGTGCCTGCGTACGCAACCGCAAATAAGCCGATATAGGCAAACGCGACGATTCTCGAGGCGGAGTGGCTGAAGTAGATAAACACCCACGATGCGGCGCCAAGCGACACTCCCTTTTTAACGATTGTATCGGACCGGAAAAACAGGATGGTGAAGGCAATGGCAAGCAATAATAGACCGATTGCGCCGACAGCACCGTGTTCGGCAAGAACGCGTGTGTACTCCGTGTGCGATTGAACCGTCACGTTTCCTTCCACAAACCGGTACACGTCGGCATCGCCCGGACCCACGCCGATAATCGGCGATTTCGAGAACGCCTGGAGTTCCTCTTCCATGATAGACGTTCTATGGGTCGTACTCTGGTCTTCATACCTTCGAGATATTGCGCCTGCGGTAAATGTATCGAGCGCAGGCAACACCACAGTCCACATCAGGACGATGACGAGAATTATCCCGAAGATAAGCCTGACCCTGCCTTGTTTGGTTTGCATGAAAAACGGGAGTCCGATCAATGCAAACACGAGGAAGTTCATGACGCCGCCCCGCGAAAGCGTCAGCACCATCTGGACGACATAAACGACGATCATCGCACCAAACAGCTTTCTCGATTTGCTATACTCCGGCGCCAGAAATGTCAGCAGCAGAAGCATCGTAGCAGCAAAGGAAATGGCCGACGACACCTGATTCGGCGAATACCCGCCGGCCGCAGCGGAATTGGATTCTGAGACGGCATTGTACGAGACGCCTTGAATGTAGACCGCCACAATGGTTATCATTACGATGCCGGCGACCGGGAACGCCGAAAACAGCATTGCCTTGTTCAACGAACGGGCATCGAACCGGAGACGAGAGACCGCGAACATCCCGAACCCGATCGTGATAGGACCGAGCAAGTTGAACACAACGTCCTCGCGTGCCTCGCCGATGCTTTTCGAGAAGAAGGTCAGAATGACGGACGGCGTTAGCGACAACACATAATACAATGGAAGGAACAACGTTTTCCGTGTGCCGGGGAGGCGCATCAGACCGAACACGATCATGAGCAAACTCAGATATTCCGCGAACATCCAGGGGATCGTTGCGTGCGTCATCCGCCATAACACTTCGCAGCCGGCTACATATCCCATCATCAGCATAAACCGGTGCGAGCGCTTCTCGTTGAGAACGATGTACAGCGATATCAATCCAACCGCGGCGGCATGAAGAGTCGCCAGCGCCGGCAAGGACATGAATACCGGTCCAAGCATTGCGTGAAACAGCACGAGCCGAAGGATCTTCGACGGCTTGTAAGCCTCCAGATACCGCTCGTCGTCGAGCATCGGTGGCGAAAACATGCTTTGTTTATGGAGTTCGCTCGTAATATCCATGGTTCTTCATGACGATCATTAAAATGCCCTTCGTTCCAAAGGCGTTTTCCATGCCGCGCTCAATGCGTCGTGCAATGTATCGCGCCAACGCTCGAGCGAATAGTCCCTCGCCCGTTCGATTGCGCATTCCGACATCCGGGCATACCCCGAGACATCGTTCAGCAACGCGGTCACTGCTTGTACGATGCTCTCTGGTTCTTTATTCTCGAGCAACATGCCCGATCCATTTGAAAGCAGATACGGGATCACCGATTCAGCAGTGCTGATCACTGGCAGCCCGTGCGTCAATGCTTCGAGCACGGATTTCGGGAATCCTTCGGAATCCGTCGGAAAAACGAAGACGTCTGCTATCCGCAGTTGCTCCATCACTCCGTCGTGATCGAGTTTGCCGTGAAACGTCACGGCGGCTTCGACTCCGGCTTTCTCCGCCACATGTTTATTGAAATCCAGCCGCTCACCGTCGCCGACAACCGATAGGCTGAGGCCGGGGAACGAGGACCGTAATGCAGCGACCGCAAGTATCAGCTTATCGACATTCTTCCCCGGGTCCTGCCTGCAAACGATGATAAGACGCGCTTCGCCGGGATGTTCGAGAGTCCGCGCCCGCGCGAACGATGCAAGTTCCTCGCTTGTAACGCTGGAAGAAAAGATCCATTGAATTGCAGGATTCTTCTTCGACGGAGACATATCCGCGTATCCGGTGGCGAACATCGCATATCGACCGCCGGCATAGCGTTCCATGAACCATCGGATCCATTTACGCACCAGCGATTCGTCGTGCAGCCAATTGCCGCAATGGCGCACGAACAGCGGTTTGCGCTGCATCACCGCGATGATCATCCCGATCATCCCAATATCGCCTGGAATCGGCGTATGAACGGCATCGGCGCAGGAGATGTTCTTCCACATACCGCGTGCAAACCGTGGAATCCACCATAGCATACCGATTTTTCGGAGAATGCCGCCCGCAGCGGGCGAATGAAGAGGATGGACGCTGAGATTGTGACCGGAGAGCGGGATGCTCCCTTCCGGTGCGCCGCCCGGAATGAACGGCAGCATCAATACTGTTTCGGAAAACATCGAGGCAATAGCGCGCATCTGCAGCGGGAATCCGCCGTAGGTCGAATATCCGCTCGGGCTGGATGTATCGCTCCAGCACCGTTTATGCGAGATCACGAGGAGTTTCATACGCCGTTCGTCCCGCTGGAGAGATAATCGCGGAGTTCATCGGCGAGACGGCCGTAACTCGAATGAAATCCATACAACCGTTCAACCACGTCGCGCGCTTTTATACTTTGCTCATGAAGCGCAGATGCATCGGCAAGGAGGCGGAGAGAGGTTTCGGTCATCTCGTCGACTGTATCGCAGTGGAAAATGCCCTCTCCGTGCGGGAGGTCCATGCCGTAGGCTGCATCTTTCGAGACGACGAGCGGAACGCCCAGCGCCATCACCTCGATCAACCTGCTCCTGAAACCGAACGTGCCGCTGAACGGACAAAGCACCAGCGACATCGTGCCGAGCACGTCCTGCACGCGGTCGACAAAGCCCGGGACAAATACGCGCTTCCCATCGGCGAGCGCCATAAGTTCCGGCGAGGGATTGCTGCCGACGAGCCATAACTCTGCATCCGGGTGTTTGTTCCACACCGCCGGCATGATGTCGCGGTAGCAGATAAGAGCGTCCTTCTGATTGTAGGGATTTGCAAGTCCGCCGTAGTACGCAAGCCGCACCGTCGACGAAGGAGACCAGCAATAGTGCCAATCATTCAAGTCGGTTCCCATAGGAGCATAAAAGGTGCGTAGATTGGAATCGATTTCCGTACGGACATAATCCTGCTCGGCGCGATTGATGGCGATGAGCGCATCGAAGGTTTTCCATGCGGCTTCCTCCGTTGCTTTATACCGCGCCACCATTCGGTTGCCGAACGGTTCCGGAATCCACCGTTTCGATGCAATATGGCGTTTATACGACTGCCACAACAGATCGTGCATATCGAGCACGCAACGCGCGCCCATTCGACGAACAGCCGGAACGCTTTCGGCGGCATGCCAGTACTCGTACACGGCAATGTCGTAACGCCGCTCTGCTATCGCCTTTGTAATACGGTCGCCTGTGAGCTCCACCCGGCCGACGATATAGTTCGACTCCTTCAGCGATGTGAGAAGCGCGAAGAGCATGCCGCCTGCTTTATACCGCAGCCGTGCAACAGCGGAGGAACTATAGAGAGACGGGAGAACGATGGCATGGTGAACAATCGTCTCGAGACGCGCGCGCACTTCCTCGACCTTCGCCTGTGGAGCGAATGTGAGGAAGGTCACGTCGAAGCGCTCGCGGAAGGCTTTGAGCTTGTTCAACACCCGCATCTGTTGCCCGGCGTCGCCAGGGAACGGAAGAACAGACGATATGACAAGCATCCTGTACATGCGTTACCGCGTTGTTCTTTCAGTAAGCGAGAGGAGGACGTTCGCGATGCGTTCGCCCGATCTTCCATCGAGCGTGGAATCGAACATTTCGGCGATGAACGCCTTCCGCGCGCCGCGAAGTTCGTCCGGCAGCGACAATCCTCTACCGATCATTTTCCGCATGTCGTCGATGGAATAGGCGATCATCGTTGCGCCGCTTTTGGCGACCGGTTGATAATGATCGAAAAGAATATGGCGTTCCCATCGCTTCGCATATGGAATGGAGCTCCCCGGCGGATCGAAGCCGATATTCATCACCGGTTTATCAAGCATGAGAAATTCCAGCGAAACAGTCGATGCCGGATTGATCGACATTGCCGCATGATGGATATAGCTTGTATAGATTTCCAGATCTTCATACTTCGGCGTGAACCAGCGTTCTTCCCATTGCACTTCGGGAAAAACGACATCCTCGATAGATTCGGCGGCGAGCGCCTTCATTTCGGGGCTTGTACCTTTCACATAGGTACGAACGACAAGAACGGGGCGTTCGCTCTTCTCCATTTCGTGAAGGATACCGATGATGGCCCGGATGTGGAGATGCTCATCCGGAAAATGCTTATCGATACCCGTCGTATAGAGAATAAACTTACGGGCGGGATCGATGCCGATACGGCGGCATAATTCTTCGCGGGTGAGCACATATTTCGTATGGAAATGGAAGTCGAATTGCGGCGTGCCGGTTACCGTCACATCCTCATCCGAGAGCCTCGGGTACAGGTCCTTCAGCTGTTGCTTCATTCGCTGATTCCATACGATAAAATGGTCGTACGGTTCGAAAATCCTGCTTCGGTTCGTCAGGTTATCCCAGCTGAAGATAAAGCCGGCTGTGGGAATGTCCATGGAATGCGCGACTCTGACGGGCAGGAAACTGGCGTCGCCGTGAATGTGCGAACCGTTGAATACCACATCCGGTTTGATGCGGCGGTACAGTTCGTGAAATTCGTCCGTCCGGCGGAGGGCCAGCGTCAGTTTGTTTTCAATGACTGTAAAAAACCGAAGCGCGGGACGGTTCGCAAGCGGCAGAATGATGCACTTTTCGATAAACCGCTTGATCTTCGCTTTCGCGCCGACGGTTTCGGCATCGCGGACCTCCCACTTATTGCGCGCAACCATCGTATCCATCCAACGGAAATGCGCTTCGTGAATGAAGTGCCGCAGGAGAAGAACGAGCGGGTGTTCCTTCTTGTATTCCAGCGGAACTATCTCGTCCACATAATCCTTATAGCGGGCAAGAAACGACGGATCGGTGACCACCGATAGCAGGGTTACGCGCGCCTGTTTTTTCAGTTCGGGAAGAAAATCCGAATACACGAAATTCCGGACCGCCTCGCCCCTGGGAATAATGACAACGATCGAACGTGGTTCTGGTTTTTTACCTGGCATTGTACCTCTGATCCCGCGATAACAATAGTTCGGCGAAAAGAAAGTCATACTCGTCGTCGATATCGAACGAACGCTCGCGAGGCATGATGTAGCCGACGCAATAATCGCCCTGAAACGTATTGCGGTTCATCATGACGTCGCGTTTCGTCGCAAAAATGGCGCCGTTCATCATATAGACCGGCGGCAAAATCTGACGCGGAGGATTTTCAATCGGCGGTCTCTGGTAATCGACAAGCTTATCGCCGTCGAACCGTTTCATTTTCATCGGGTGCCACCCTTCGACATTCACGACGCTGATGACGGCGTCGGCCTTCGATTCGATCATCATGGTCAACGCTTTTTCGATATCTTCAATTTTACGGAAAGGGGAGGTCGCCTGAAGCATGATGACGTAATCGTAGGTTTTTGCATCCAGCTTTTCCATCTCCACGACTGCATGCTGGATGGTCGGCAGCGCGAGCGCGGTATCCGTCGAAAGTTCGGCGGGACGCACGAACGGCGCACGGGCGCCCAACGCCATCGATACATCGCGGATCTGCTCGTCGTCGCTCGAAACGACAACATCCGTCAGCATGCGGCATTGAAGCGCCTGCTCGATGGTGTGTGCGATGAGCGGCTTGCCTCCGAGATCCCGGATGTTTTTCTTCGGAACCGCTTTCGATCCGCCCCGCGCCGGTATTACGGCTAAAATTTCCATGTATTCTCTTCCATTGCGATGCGATACTGCGTTAGCATCTGGTTATTTCCTGCGGAGTTTTTTGCGCGCCGGCAATTCGCTGTCGTACACTTTTTTCACGCCGTCGCCCAGCGCCTTTTCGATAGTGCGAATGTTGGATACCAGCCGCTGGAACCCGACGACTTCAATCGAGGCGGCCTGATCCGAACCCCACATCGCGCGGTTCAGCGTGATGTGCCGTTCGACAAAGCTCGCGCCCAGCACCACCGCAGCCCAGGTCGTGGATAGCCCCACTTCGTGACCGGAGTACCCGATCGGCAGCATGGGATATTCTTCCTGAAGAGTCCGTATCATATTCAAATTCAGTTCCTCAACCGGACAGGGATAGGTAGAGGTCGCATGCGCCAGCAGCATGTTTTCCGTTCCAAGGGTTTGAACCGCCTTCCGGATTTCCTCCATCGTCGACATCCCTGTTGAGAGAATAATGGGCTTTCCGGTTGCGCGGGTTGCAGCGAGGAGGGGATCGTCGGTCAATGATGCCGACGGTATTTTATATGCGGGAGTATCGAATTGCTCCATAAACCGCACGGATTCCTCGTCCCAGCACGATGCAAACCAGTGGATATGCTTTTCCTTGCAGTAGGCGTCGATGTCACGGTACTGATCGGCGGTGAATTCCATCCGGTGACGGTATTCGATGTACCGCATTCTTCCCCAGGGGGTATCGCGCATGATGTCCCATTCATCGCGAGGCACGCATTTTTCCGGTTCCCGTTTCTGGAACTTCACGGCGTCGCATCCCGCGCCCGCCGCGCCTTCAATCAGCTGCTTGGCTATTTCGACGGAACCATTGTGATTAATGCCGATTTCCGCTACGACATATACCGGATTGCCTTCGCCGACCGGTTTCCCACCGATGGAGATCTGTCTCATACTACTGCACCTATCTTCGTTTTAGAAATATCATGTTATACCAAAGGCTCAGATACGCCCGGTCGAACAACGCGGATGGTTTGTAGCGCAGAGCCTGCAATAACGCCCCCCGTTGTTCGCGGCGGGACTCCGTGAGTTTTGCATATTGAATTTCGCCGCGATAGAGGCGGAAACGAGCCATCGCTTCGCGGCGGATATCTTCCTGACGATTGCCGTTTTTGAATTCCCGGTGCAGCGCAGCCCATTCCGCCGCGAACGGCCGGATGCTGTGCGTGCTTTTGCTCTCCGGGTGTTTGCGGAACGCGCCGAAAGTTTCGGGAGACAACACAACTGAATAGCGCTTCACAATACGGTAGAGCCATTCCCTGTCCATGGTAAAGTCGAGGTCCTCCCGCACATATCTGCCGACCGCGTCGACGGCGTGCCTCGAAAAGAATACTGCGTTCTGATGAATTCGATAGGCGTTCGGCGGACCCAGCGTCAAGTCGACCGGCGAGCCGGTGGTCAGAAAAGCCGGGATGTCTTCGCTGATCCGTTCTGAATCCGGATTCATATTGTAGAACCCGCCTGCGAAAACGCCGGCATCCGGCTGTTTGTTATACATCGCTGCGATACGAAAAAATGTGCCGGGAAGATAGAGATCGTCGCTGTTCTGGAAGGTAATAATATCGCCGGTACAGTGTTCAAGCGCCTTATTGATGCCGTTGCTTTGCCCCTTGTCCTTCTTGCTCTCCCAGTACGTGATGTACGAATCATAATATTGTAATATATCAACCGTCCCATCGTTGCTCCCTCCGTCCATCACAATCAGTTCCAGATTCGGATAGCCCTGAAGGATAATGCTTCGCAGCGTTTCTTCGATGTATTCGCCTCGGAGATACGAGGGAACCATCATGCTGATTTTGGGATATGATTCGGGTTCCGGATGCGCCGTTTCGACAGGCTGCCACGGCCAGCCTTTTCTACCTTGTTTTAATGGGGGCGGATATGTCGGCATAGAGGGTATCATTTTCATGTGTGTGAAACATCAAAGGTCCGGCATGAATGCATTCCAGAAGTCTCTGTCCCATTTTATCCATGCATGGCAGCCGAACGGCAACATTTCTCCGTTCCGGCGATAGCAATACCGCGGATGCATCTCGAACGCAAACTGCAGGCCTTTTTCCACCGGCGCGATATTGAACTCAGGATAAAATAATTTTGCCCTGTCGGACCAGAACAAATCCTCGTTCAGGGAATAACTCATCCGGTATGCCAGCGAACCGCGCCTTGCAGAGCGCAGCACTTCGGCGGTCTTTTTTAGTTTCCCGATCATACCCCGGGAGCCGAGATCCGGCAGATGCACGGTGAATAACTCGACTGCGAGCGCGGGTGAGTTCCGATCGTACCGCCGCGACTGTATCACCTGTAGAAACGCTTCGATTCTGCGCAACGACAAACCGCCGTTCCCGACTCTGGAAAATCCCATTTCCGGATTGTTCATGTTGTGAAACAGCGGCGCTCCGATATAGTCATACCCTGCATCGAGCCAGGTCCCGAGCGAATCGGAAAACACGAGACAATCGAGCTGATAGATCAGCATGTGGCTGTACGACGCGAACGCCGAGTAAAAATCCTCCGAAAGAAGCATCCGGCTGTACGAGTCGCGCGAGGCAAACCGTTCCGCTTCGAAGTGCATGTACCGGAACGGCAGCGCATCGAGCCGCAAGCCTTCCGGCGCGGCGACGCAAATGTCGAAACCTCCGAGAAACCGTTTCAGATGCTCGATCGAACGCTCTTCATCCGGTGTCAACGTTGCCGCGTACACCGGAACAACAACTACGCAACGCGGGTCCACAGTGTTACCGTTATCGCAGCTATCCAATACTATTGCTGTTGAAGCTTTTGCAGATACCACTCGTACATCGATTCAACACCGCTCCGGACATCCACGCTCCATTGCCAGCCCATCGATGCAAGTTTCGACACATCCATCAATTTACGCGGCGTTCCATCCGGATAGTTCGAATTCCAATGGATTTCGCACTCCGGATTAACGATGCCGCGAACCAGTTCGGCGACTTCTCTGATAGACTGATCCTCGCCGATACCAATATTCACGATGTCGCGGTCGTTATACTGTTCGATCAGACACATCCCAGCGGATGCAACGTCGTCGACATGCATGAATTCGCGTTTTGGCGATCCCGTCCCCCACACTTCAACTCCTCGTTCCGTAACGCCTTTCTTTTGAAGATATGCGAGGTTCTCCTCGTATGTATCTTTTTGATTCCCGAAAACGGACATATCTTTCACCACCCCCTCTTTCTCTCCTCGTGCAATCAATTTCTGCAGATGAAACTTCCGAATTAGTGCGGGAAGAACATGGCTGTTCTCAAGATCGAAATTGTCGTTGGGACCGTAGAGGCTTGTCGGCATGGCACAGATGAAATTTGCGTCGTATTGATCCCGGTAAAACTGACACATTTTAATTCCCGCAATCTTTGCGATAGCATAAGCTTCATTCGTCGGTTCCAATTCGCCGGTCATAAAGTACTCTTCCCTGATCGGCTGAGGCGCCATTTTCGGATAGATGCAACTGCTTCCGAGGTACAACAATTTTTGCACTCCCGCTCGATAGCTTCCATGAATGATATTGAGCGCAATCTGGAGATTGTGAAAAATAAAGTCGGCTCGATAGGTATTGTTTGCATGAATGCCGCCTACTTTTGCCGCGGCAACGACGACAAAGTCCGGTTTCGTTTCTTTCAGGAAAGTATATGTATCGTCCTGGCGCAGTAAATCAAGTTCACTTCTCGGCTTGGTGATGAGATGATATTTCTCATCGCGCTGAAGATACCGGACAAATGCCGATCCAACCATGCCGGTATGACCTGCCACGAAAATGCTTTGTGTATCCATTCATGCCTCTCTTATGCTATTGAAGATCAGGACGAAGATATTCCAACCGCTGTCCTCTCTGTTTTCGGTACAAGTTCAACCCTTCCTGAACAGACAACGACCGATAATCCAGTACCGTTGCGAGTTTTTCCAGATTGAATTCGCTGTTTGACGGTCGTTTCGCGGCTTGCCGAAGCGACGCTGTCGTTATTTCTCCGATCATCTGCGGATCGTAATTAAAAACCTTGGCGATGGCGCGAGCGAATTCAAGGCGAGACAGACATTCGGCACCGCACGCATGGACGATTCCGGTGTATCGAACTTCGCTTGCTCGAATACACATCCCAGCCAGATCGTCGGTAAACGTCCAGTTTTGCCGTTGATCAACGATTGCATCGAACGGCGTCCCTTCTTCAAATTTCGACAAGATCCACCGTACATAGTCCTTTTTAATGTCGAATCCCGTACCGTATAATCCTTGCGTGCGTAATATTGTCGCTGATATACCCGAATTCAGCGCCAGCGCTTCCGAGGCGAGTTTCGACGCGCCATAAAAATTGATCGGATGAACCGGACTCGCTTCGTGATACGTGGTCGCGCTTTCTCCATCGAATACATAATCGGTGGATATGTGAATCAAATGAATACCGGATAGCTGGAGAATTGTCTGCACCAGGTTTCCGACCCCGGTAACGTTCACCGCCCACGATTCAGCCCGTTCGGTTTCGCATAAATCCACATTCGTGAACGCGGCGGCGTTGAAAACAACTTCCGGTCGGAATTCGGTGCACGTTTCCAGCACAGCCGTACGGTTAGTAATATCCAACGGCCGGTACGAAAATTTCTGTGTATCGTAGAACGTTGTTTCCTGTTTATCGGTCAACAACAGCGTGTATTCCGAGGCATCCATAAGCCGCGCAACAATACGCTGCGCAAGCATTCCATGCGCCCCGGTTATCATCACCTTCATCGATCCGCCCTATCGCTTGTTGTATATATCATTAACGGCATGAACAGATAACATCTCACATACGATTTGTGAGCTTGATTCCGGTTAATTGTTTCTCAAGTATCAACGCCTGATTGTTCACTTCATACGTGATCTGTTGAATGGTATGCCCTTCCAGATGCGTTTTACAGGCATTGAGGGCGATAGTATAGGCATCCTTTTTTATGATGCGCACAAATGAATCATCGCCGTAATATGCGGCAAGCAGTTTGCCGACTGCGTCGAGAAACAACAATACGCGCAGCGCTTTCTCCTGCCGTACCGGGATGTTTTCGATAAGCGGCGCGATGTTCCCGTTATGCTTGTGAATTTTCAGCGTCCAAGTGCTGGCGCCTTCAATTGTTACGAGCGTATTCCTGATCGATTCCGGCGCAATATCGATATCGTATCCAAGCTCGATCAGACGGATGTTCGCCTTGTCGGCGGTATCGTAAAACCAATCGTACTTCCCTTCTCTGGGCGGACGCGCGATTCTGAACGACAGACGCTCTTTCAGCCAGACGCTCCTGCGGATCACCAGACAAAAACTGCCCATCGCAATATCGACGCGCTCGCGCATCACGCTGGATAGCTCCGATCGCGGTTTCAGCGATACCACCGCGCATTTCGGATTCGCATTCAGCACGCCGAGGGCATACCGGACCGGTTCATCGCTGACCCACATGATGTCGTCGTCGGAAATCAGCACATACTCTGCCCGGCAGACATTGCGGATGAAATAGTCGAGTTTCCTTCCGTGAAGAAAATTGTAGACCGCGTATACCGTTTCCTTCGAACCCCGCTTCGACCGGTACCCTCCGCTGCAATCTCCGACGATGATGCGGTGCTTCATCCCGGAGAGCGCATGCGAGACGAGAAGGCTCCACATCGCCGTCAGATTCGGGACGACGGAGAATGTCAGCGCCTCGATTTCCGCGGTATCCGTGTTGTCGGAACCGGGGCTGAGAATCACTTTCGCCGTGCCCACCGCGCTTCGGACCAGCGCGCCTGCGCCGCCGTTATGCTTATAGACGCTGTTCCAGTCGCTGACGACCTGTCCGATAATCGGAATGCTCATCGTTATGCCGCCGGCTGATTCTTCTGCAGCAACTTCACCATCACCTGTTTCACCCGCTGCCCTGTTTCACGGAGAATAGACATCGTCATCATCAACGGAAACCGGTATGTCATCCGGAATCCATGCCTCATCATTGCTAACAACAACACGGGAGAAATGATGCCGTTGCACCATAACACGGCAATTTTCTTGCTGACGCTGAGCGCCGCCGCTTGAATTGCCGCATTGTCGATTTGTATCGAACGCTGTATTTCAGCGCGCACAAGCAGCAATTCGTCGAAGTTTCTGCCCTGCTTCGTTTGGGCGCTGCGCACCGTGCCGCGATGCTGACGGAAGTAGTTCAGACGATCGGGGATGAATGCGATATCGGATTGCAGCAGCATCCGGCACCACAGCAGCCAGTCTCCGCACAGACGGTACGATTCATCGGCGCCTCCGGCTGCTTCGTACACATCTCTTCTGAAGACAACCGCGCTTGCATTGGGAATTGTATTCTTGATGTACATGTAATTCGCACATTCGCTTCTTCCGTCGGCGATAAACGGAGCCTTCCACCTGGCAGGATCGAGCGAATTCGTAAATGCATCGCCCGTGACGACGAATTCGCCGTTCTCGCCGACCACATCGCTCTGACTGTAGGCGATACCGGCGCGGGGATTCGCCTCTAATATCTCGACAAGCCGCCGAAGAAACGACGGAGCGGAGTAGTCGTCGGCTTCCGCAATCCAGATGTACTTTCCGCGCGCCAAGCGCACCCCTTTATTCCATTGCACAAACGGATTGCCGGTATTCCTGGCATTGCAATGCGCCGAGATTCGTTTGTCGTCCCGGTAACCGGCGAACACTTCCGCGCTGTTATCGGTCGACGCATCGTCGAGATACAGAATCTCGATGTTCGGATACTCCTGAGATAGAACGCTCTCGATCCGTTCGCGGAGAAACCGGGCGTGATTGTAATTCGGAATAATCACGCTGACAAGGGGAAACGTAGTCATGAACGATCCGGGATGCGCATCGGAGCGCCGAACAGAAATGCGCTCATGTCACGTTGAGATACAATGCCGGACACGGTCAACAGGACGCGAACAGAGGTCAATGCACTTCGGATTGGTGTTGAATAATCCATTCGTAGGTCGCGCGCAATCCTGTTTCAAGAATGACTGAAGGAACCCAGCGTAGCTCGCGGCGAATCTTCTCGATATTGAGCACGCGGCGGCGGATGTTATCGATGTCCCGTCTGTCGATTCTCTCCGGTTCGAAATCTTTCCCAACGATATGGATGATCGTGCGCGCCAGGTGATTGATGGTCACTTCTCTGCCCGTGGCAACATTATACACCTGCCCTTCGGCTTTCGGCGTGATCGCCGCCAGCAACGTCGCGTCGACGGCATCCTCGACAAAAGTAAAATCGCGGGTCTGCTCGCCGTCGCCGTGAATTCTCGGCGGAACGCCGTTCATGACTGATTCGAAGAATTTGGATACAACGCCGCAGTACGGATTCGTCGGGCTCTGACCCGGTCCGTAGACGTTTGAATACCGGACGATTGCCGCGCTCAGGCCGTAGGTTTCATAGAAAGACTTGCAGTAGCCTTCGCCGCCGTATTTCGAGACCGAATACGGGCTGAGATGATTGATATTGTCGTCTTCGTTGATTGGAAGATACCGGGGATTGCCGTACACCGATGCCGACGAAGTGTACACGATTCTTGGAATATTCAATTCCTTGACGGCAAGCAGCGCGTTGAGCGTGCCGCCGATATTCACTTCGTAATCTTCCTTCGGATTCCTCGTCGAAACGATGATATTCCGGGCCGCAAGGTGCAGTATATAGTCGGCGCCCTTGAATACTTCCAGCAATAGCGGAAGATCCGTTACGCTCCCTTCCACGATCTCGATCGTGTCGTCCTTCGGTAGATTTCTTCGGTGGCCGGTAAAGAAGTCGTCGAGTACGACGACGTGGGCGCCGAATTGCGCCAACTTCCGCACGACGTTGGAACCGACAAAACCGGCGCCTCCTGTAACGACAACCCGTTTCTGCCGAAACGCTTCGAATGTTGATACCATACTATCCTCTCTCATGCATACTGATGTCCGGAATGTCCGGTTATTCCCTGAGCGCATCGATCACGCTGCGCTCGTTCATTTCTGAATACTCCTGTGTGCTCCCTTCCCGCTCGAATACCCATTTGGTTGCCGGCACCTGGTAGACGCCGTCCGCGGTGTTCAATCCGGGACCGGTGATGCGAAACGGATCGAAGGTCTTATGCGCATACGGAATCGACCGCGTCAGGTCGCCGTCCATGTGCGCTCCGCCCCACGGCCAGACGACAACGTGGATTTCGTAATAGTTCGGAACAAGCCGAAGAGGCGGCAGCCACCCGGTGAGGACGCACGATCCTTCGATATAATCGATATGGAAATTATCGTAGTAGTTGCCGAAATTGGTGATAATCACACGGTCGCCGCGTACAATCCCGAAATTAATAAAGGGATTTTCGATTCGTTTTGAAGCAAAAATTTCGAAACGGACTTGTATCGGTTCATTAAAATCGAATTGTTTTTTCACGATTCCGTCCGCGCCGAACATCTCGAAATTCAATATCTTCACGCCGGAGCCGGTATCGTCCGATATCATTCCTCCATGCTGGGTCAGCATACCGCCCACCTTTTGTGAGGCAAGCACATCGCGGTACTTTTCGATCACGTCCAGCGGTTTTCCCTGTGAGGCAATCTGCCCTTCGTTGAGGAGATATGCGTAATTACACGATGTCTGGATCGCCATCATGTTGTGGGAGACAAGCAGAATCGTCATTCCGGTCTCGGTCAGCGACCGCATATGATTGAGGCACTTCTGCTGAAAATTCAGATCTCCTACCGCCAGTACTTCGTCGACGAGGAAGATCTCCGGCTCGAGATGCGCGGCGACGGAAAAGGCGAGACGCACGCGCATACCGCTTGAATAATACTTTACCGGGGTATCGAGAAACCGTTCCACTTCGGAGAAGTCGACGATCGCGTCGAACTTTTTATCGACTTCCTTCTTCGTCATCCCAAGGATCGTCCCGTTCAGGTACACGTTTTCCCTGCCGGTGAGTTCCTGGTGGAAGCCTGTGCCGACTTCAAGTAGACTCGAAACTTTTCCGCGTATGCGCACTTCTCCGGACGTCGGATCGGTGATGCGGGAAAGGATCTTCAACAGCGTGCTTTTACCGGCGCCATTTCTGCCGATGATGCCGACCACCTCGCCTTGCTCGATCGTGAAGTTGATATCGCGCAGCGCCCACAGAACGCTTTCGTCTTCTTCTTCAAGAAACGATGTCAGCGCCCGGATCCGCTTGAAATTGGATAACGGCGACTTGAACCACGACAGGATTGCGCCGCCAAGCGTATCGTGTTTGTTTTCCTTCTCGCCGATACGGTACCGTTTGCTGAGATTCTTTACTTCAATTGCTATATCGCTCATAATCTGCTTTGTTGTTCATTTCCAGTTCGGAAAATCCGTCTGCACGGGTCCGTCATCGGTCGAATACCGCCGGCAGCGAATGGACTTCGGGATGAATAAATACAAAATCGTTGATATACTCTGCTTTATCCTTCAGGTTCACGATGTTCTGATGCCGCACGGTATCGAACGTCCCAATATCGCATAAAGTAGTATGGTGCAGATAGTAACCGCGATATCCAAGCTCTTCGAGCAGCGAGGTAATCGTACCGATGCTGCCGTGTTTGTGACGCTCCTCGATCTCGATCAACAGAGCGGGCTTGTCTTTGCGGAGAAGATTCAATGCACCGCGAATCACCGATTCCTCGTGTCCTTCGACATCGATTTTGATGAACGCGATGCGCTCCCCGAACGGATAGCTGTCCAGTGTTCTGACAGGAACCGTAATCCGTTCGACCTCCGCTTCGTTTTCGATATGGTTATCCGCTTCGATTGTGCTGCGTCCGAGGTCGTTGACGCAGACGCGCATTTCCATTTCGCCGGCGTGATCCGACACGGCGGCTTGCTCGATGGTCACAGCAGGCCGGATTCCCTTCGTCCGTTGTCGGATGAGTTCGACCGCGTCGGGGCGGGGTTCGAAGGCGTAGCATTTCCCCGAATATTTGTGCATATGAAGAACAAACACTCCCGTTGATGCGCCGACATCGACGGATGCCGCGGTGGTGGAGCAGACGTAGGGAAAAAGTTTGAACTCCGGCTGCGCACCGCCCCGGTACCGTGTAAATACGTCGCGGAAAAGATTCGGCGCCAGACGCTGAAATGTTCCAATGCCCCATTGGCGGATCGTACCGGCGAAGGAACTCATAGGTCTACCTCCATACGTGGATCAGGACACATCGGCAAACACTTTTTCGGTGCGCCGGAAATAATACAGCCCGCTGACGAACAACACCAGCGTGCTTGCCGCGCTGATACCGAGGAACGTCCAGTCCAGCGGTTTGCCGAGCAACGCCCAGCGGAATCCATCGACGATACCGGCCATGGGATAGATGCCATACACCAGCGTCAATTCATACCCGAATTTTTTTGTAAAGATAGAAACAGGATAGATGACAGGCGCGGCGAACTTCAATAATTCAAGCAGGAAGTTCAGGAGGTGTTTCACATCGCGGTATTGAATCGAGAGCGCCGTCAACCACATCCCTATACCCGCGGCAGTCATCATCAACAGTAATAACAACAGCGGAAGCGCAACCACCGAAGAAGATGGATATACCTGATAATACATCATTAAACCGATCAGAATGCCAAACCCGATTCCAAAATCGACGAGCTTTGCCAGCACGGGAGCCATCGGAATTACCACGCGCGGAAAATACACCTTCGTGATCATGCTCGAATTCGAGATCAGGCTTTGAGAGGCTGCCATGACCGATTGCTGGAAAAACAACCACGGCAACAATCCGGCGAAATTGAAAATAGGATAGGGATACCCATCCGACTCGATATTCGCGAGCTTGCTAAAGACGACGGTCATAACCACCATCTGAAACACAGGCTGAATGATAGCCCAGAGAAATCCCAGAACGGTCTGCTTGTATTGAATTTTAACGTCGCGCCAGACAAGGAAATAAAACAGATCGCGGTAGTCGCGTAATTCCTTCCAATCGACGACCTGCCATCCTACTTTTGGCTTGATTACGGTAATGATCGGTTCGCTCATTGCACTCTATTTTGTCTGCTTACTATTCATCGGTAGTTATTTCGTATCGTGTTCGCGTCCGGGAGATCAATACCCTCTCAGACGCACCTTCTCGTCGTCGGCGCGCGCCATCAGCCGCGCCAGTTCCTCGAATGCGACCGTCGGCGACCAGCCAAGCATCCGCTTCGCCTTGGAGGGATCGCCCAGCAGGAGATCGACTTCGGTAGGGCGGTAATAGCGCGGGCTTACCTGTACCACAATGTTGCCGGACTTGGCATCGCGTCCTGTCTCGTTCTCTTCTTTGCCTTCCCATTCAATCGGCATTCCGAGTTCGCCGAACGCCACTTCAACAAATTCGCGGACGGTATGGGTTTCGCCGGTAGCAATGACGAAATCCTCGGGCGTATCCAGTTGCAGCATGCGCCACATTGCGTCCACATATTCCGGAGCGTAGCCCCAGTCGCGCTTTGCATCCAGATTGCCCAGCACCAGCTTGTCCTGAATGCCGTGTTTAATCCGCGCCGCGGCGCGAGTGATTTTCCGCGTGACGAACGTTTCCCCACGCCGAGGCGATTCGTGATTGAACAGAATGCCGTTGCAGGCGAAAAGGTTATACGCTTCGCGGTAGTTCACGATAATCCAGTAACCGTAGATTTTTGCGACGGCGTACGGCGACCGCGGGTAGAAGGGCGTCGTTTCGGACTGCGGCACTTCCTGCACCTTCCCGTAGAGTTCGCTCGTCGACGCCTGATAGAACCGGGTGTTCAGACCGATTTCCTTGATGGCGTCGAGAAAACGCAGCGTCCCGATGGCGTCCACTTCGGCGGTATACTCCGGCACTTCGAACGATACCTTTACATGGCTTTGCGCTCCGAGATTATAAATCTCGTCGGGAGCAACCTTCTCGAGGATGCGGTTCAAATTGCTCGAATCGGTTAAATCGCCGTAGTACAGGAACAACGATTGTCCGAGTATATCCGGATTATTGTGAAGATGATCGATCCGGCCGGTATTGAACGAGCTGCTCCGGCGGATAATACCGTGTACTTCGTACCCTTTCTCGAGAAGTAATTCCGTGAGATAGGAACCATCCTGACCGGTAATTCCGGTTATCAATGCTTTTTTCTTCGACATGGTCGCGCCTGAGAAGCGGGTTATTTGATAAATGAATCGGCGGTCGTCTTCAGTCCGTCGGTGAAGCCCACTTCAGGGGAATAACCGATCAACGTCCGCGCTTTTTCGATTGCCGCATACGAATGCTTCACATCGCCCATCCGCGGTTCGGCATATTGCGGTTTGATATTCGCTCCGAGAACAATATTGATGCCGGCCACCAGTTCATTCAATGTAGTGCGTTCGTGACAGGCGATATTCATTTCCTCGCCGGCGGCATCGTTGGCTGTACACGCAAGGAGATTTGCGCGCACAACGTTCGATACGAATGTAAAATCTCTCGACTGCTCGCCGTCGCCGTATACAACCGGCGAAACGCCTCGGTGCATTGCGGTAATAAACCGGGGTATCACTGCCGAATACTGCGATGAAGGATCCTGCCGGGGTCCGAATACGTTGAAATACCGGAGGCTTACGGTTTCGAGGCCGTAAAGCTGATTGAAGACCTTCATGTACTTTTCGCCGGTAAGCTTCGATACGGCATACGGAGAAAGCGGTATCGGCATCATTTCTTCGTGTTTCGGTAACTCGGGATTGTTGCCGTAGATCGACGATGAGGATGCGAATACCACCCGCTGGACCCCGAGGTCCTTCGCGGCGTTGAGCACATTCAATGTACCGTTTGTATTCACTTCGTGCGTGGTAATCGGATCGGCGATAGACCGTGGAACCGAAGGTAGCGCCGCCTGGTGAAGGATAAAATCGACGCCGCGCACGGCTTCGTGCACAACATGATACGACCGGATATCGCCTTCGAAGACTTCGATATCGTCTCTGAACGGGAGAATGTTCTCCCGTTTCCCTGTCGAGAAATTGTCGAGAATCCGGACGCGGTCGCCGTGTTTCAGCAATTCTTCGACGAGATTCGAACCAATGAATCCTGCGCCGCCGGTAACGAGATATGTTTTCATTATGCTTTCTTCCAGATGTTCGAGTTGACCCTATCCGGATACCGCGCTCCGGGATCCGCCGCAACTGCAAGCATGAGCAGCGAAGCGGCAACCGAAGTGATTTCCGGATATTCGAAATAGGTACGCACGGATAGCGAGACTGTTATCATCACCAATCCGAACACAGCGGTATATGCCGCCGCCTGAATTTCGCTTCGTTTCGTGGAACGGATAGTTCTCACCGCCGACCTAATGAGACGAAATAATATAACGATTATCAGCAAGCTGCCGAAAACACCCCATTCCATTAGTATACCTGCCGCTCCTGAAAGCGGGCGTTTCATTGTCGAACCCCGTTCGGCATGCTCCGAACGGTCGACCATCTCCATGAACATGGGACTTGCGAATTCAGGTATTGCGAAGGGAAAGGCGTACTCTATTTCCATCCGTTGCTGCGGCATTCGTTTGTTTGCCGCCCGGCTCGCGAATGCGGCCGGTCCCTCTCCAAACAGGAACCGCACCGGATCGGATTCCGCGCGTTCCTTTACCATCGCGTAGAGCACCCCTTTCTGGCTCAGCGAATACCTGCCGCCGTGAAAATAGAGAGTGCTTACGACAAGCGCGATGCAGCATACCGCGCAAGCAATGACCATGCCGGATACCGCTCCGGCCGGCGCGTTCACTCGTCTCGATTGCGCGACCAAAACCACTGCGACGATCCCCACTGCCGCGCCGGGTAAAATGTGCGCGTTTTCGCCGAGCGCAAAACAAAAGATCCCTGCGACAGCGCCGGCGCCGTATCTGATATACCGCTTCGTGTTCAATGCCATTGCAGACATCGCTCCGGAAAAAATCAGCATGACGGCGGCAAAATAATGGGAGCTTGTTAAACTGACGCGGTTAAAATCAGGATCGACCCATTGCATCTCGAATGGAAGCGGCATTACCGACCGTATGGTCTTGAATACAACGAAGAATGCCTGAGGATACTGAGTAAAATCGCCGGACAGCGCGGGAAACAGCAATGCGACGACTACCAACGCAATGCCGGTGTATGTCAAGAGCCGAAGCGCCCGGACGATACCGTCGCCGGTCCATTCCAGGTACGAAAGGCTGTACACACCGAACGGTACTGTAAGCAACGACGATGCAAGCGCAAGGAACGACCATGAATCGGTGCTGTCTCCCAGCCGGGAGACCCAGAGAACCATGGCATACGCCACTAACGCCAAAAGGAAATAGAACCCCTTTTTTCTGAACTCAGTCAATGCGAGGTCGCGCAACCTTGTACGATACCGGATAAGCGTTGCGACACCGAGCGCTATTCCCAAACCGAAGGCGATTGTCACCGAGACGTGGTTATACGGAACAAGCGAAGCGAGCACGAAACCGTTGACGATTGCCGGAGGCGTTGCCCTCAGCAATCCGATGCTCATCGGCAACATCGCCCAGATATAACATAACCAGGATGGAAAACCAGGCGCACCTGGAAAACCAGGCGAAGGAAGCGCAAGCGTCATCGTTAGAAAATAGGCTACCGTTCCCCCGATAATCCATCTATCCCCAACTGCGGCGAGCCGCGCTCGTATTTGGTTTAGCAGATTGCTCAATACGCTTTGCGGTGATTCCTGCGGCTGGCGCTACCGCTACTTTTTGTACGCATCGTATAATTCTTTCCCAACCGAAAGCTCGGCGGGAAGCGGCGCATCTTCATCGAGATCGAGACACACGAGCCGTTCTGGCTCGGCCTCTTTGTAACGTAGCCCGCTTTCGGCACAGACATAGATGCCGTCCGCATCGGGATTTTCGAGGCGGTGACCGTGCCGGCTCATCCAGCCTTTGCGTCTCGCCGGAACGCCGAGCATCAGAGCATAATCAGGAACATCGGCGGCGACGACCGCGCCCGCTCCGACAAACGCGTACCTGCCGATGGTCGTACCGCAAACGATCGTCGCGTTTGCGCCGATACTGCAGCCGCGTCTCAACAGTGTCTGCTCGTATAAATGATGGCGATTAACCTGCGAACGCGGATTTGTCACGTTGGTCAAAACGCATGAGGGTCCGAGAAATACATCGTCTTCAATTACCGTACCGGTATAAATCGAGACGTTATTCTGGATTTTAATGTTGTTCCCAAGCACCACATCGTTGGCGATCATGACATTCTGCCCGAGAATACAATTCGCGCCGATCACGGCGTTTTTCATGACATGACAAAAATGCCAGATTTTCGTACCATCGCCAATGACGCACGGCTCGTCGACATACGCCGACTCGTGTTTGAAATAGTTCATATTGTGCCTGTTACCTGATTTCGTTCATATAAGGATGTATGCGCTCGTCGCCTGCGGCAAGACTCATCGTGCGGATTGCATGGACAAGCTCAATGCTCGGCCGCACATCCTGAATTCCGAAACCATTGCCTTCGAGCGTGCGTTGATAGACGACGGTATGAAGATCGGTGAAGCCATCGGTGAATTCAATTTCCTCGCCGTCGACGGCGATCGACCGGTAAGTCGTCTTTCCCTGCTCCGCAGCCTGTCGCGGCAGATCCTTCCCGTCGATGGAGAGGAACCACCGGACTCCGGCGTGTTCGAGATCGATATACCCGCTCGCTTTCGACGGCTCGGAGAGAAACAGCGACTGCTCCTTCATCCCGCCGAACAGCCACATCAACAGATCGAAGAAATGAACACCGATGTTGGTCGCAATTCCGCCCGATTTTTCAATATCGCCCTTCCACGAGTACTTATACCACGGTCCGCGCGAAGTGATGTACGTCAACGTAACGTTCCGCTTCCGGGGCGCTTCGAGAGCGAGTTTTTCCTTGAGAGCGATCAACGATGGATGAACGCGCAATTGAAGAATGTTGAAGACCCGGCTGCCGGACTCTTGTTCCAGCTCTTCCAGCATATCCAGATTCCATGGATTCATCACGAGAGGCTTTTCGCAGATCGCCGTCGCGCCGATGCGGAGCGCGAAACGGATATGGGCGTCGTGTAAATGATTCGGGGAACAGATGCTGACGTAATGCACGCGCCCGCTGCCGCTTCTTCGGAGCTTTTCCAGATGCCGGTCGAACCGTTCGAATTCCGTGAAAAAGCTCACTCCCGGAAAATACCTGTCGAGTATTCCGACCGAATCGTGCGGGTCGACTGCGGCAATGAGAGTATTCCCAGTATCCTGAATCGCTTTCAGATGTCTGGGCGCGATATACCCGGCGACGCCGGTGATGGCAAAGTGTTTCATTGGCGTACCGTTCATTCCAGACTATTGATATTGGTCGTATGAAGGAAGCGCGGTTGTTTCAAGAAGCCGTTTCCCGTTCTCGTCTTTTTTTGAAAGAAGCACATCGCGGACCGGCCATTCGATACCGATATCCGGATCGTTCCAGAGGATGGTGTGCTCGGTTTCGGGGTGATAATACTCGGAGCATTTATAGACGAAATCGGCGGAATCGCTCAGAACGCAAAAGCCGTGCGCAAACCCGGGCGGTACCCAGAACGACCGTTTATTCTCGCTGCTGAGAATCACGCCCGTCCATTTCCCGAATGTCGGCGAACCGCGCCGGATATCGACGGCGACATCGAACACTTCGCCCGCCACCGCTCGAACCAGCTTCCCCTGCGCGTAGGGATCCTGGTAGTGTAATCCGCGAAGGGTGTTTTTCACCGACCGCGATTGATTGTCCTGCACGAACGTGTGCGGAATACCCGCTTCGGCAAACGCCCGGATCTGGTAGGTTTCCATGAAATACCCGCGATGATCGCCGAACACCTGCGGTTCAATAATCATGACGCCAGGGATATCCGTTTCAATTATCTTCATTTTCTGCCCGATATTACCGTTCGTGAACCAGTTCAATGAGATACTTGCCGTAGCCGTTGTTCTTCATCGGTTCCGCAAGCGCAAGCACCTGATCCTTGCCGATATAGTTCATGCGGAAGGCGACTTCTTCCGGGCATCCGATCTTCAGACCCTGGCGCTGCTCGATGGTCTCAATGAATGAAGACGCCTGTAAAAGCGATTCGTGCGTGCCGGTATCGAGCCATGCCGTCCCCCTGCTCATAATTTCGACGCTGAGCGTTCCATTTTGCAGATAGACTTTGTTCAGGTCAGTGATCTCCAGTTCGCCGCGCGGCGACGGTTTCAATGCGCGCGCAAACGCGGACGCATTTCCATCGTAGAAATACAGCCCCGGTACGGCGTAATTGGATTTCGGAGCGGAGGGCTTTTCCTCGATGGAGATCGCTTTGCCATCCTTGTCGAATTCCACCACACCGTACCGCTCCGGATCGCGGACATAGTAGGCGAAGATCAATCCGCCTTCGGTAACGGTTGCCGAACGTTGCAGTTTTTTGGTCAAATCTGATCCGTAGAAAAGATTATCCCCGAGGATAAGGCAGGATGGATCGCCTCCGATAAACTGCTCGCCGATGATGAACGCCTGCGCGAGTCCATCCGGACTGGGCTGTTCGGCGTAAGAGAACGACATTCCCCATTGCGAACCATCGCCGAGGAGCCGCTCGAAATTCGGCAGATCGGCTGGAGTCGAGATGATGAGAATATCGCGTATCCCCGCGAGCATCAACGTCGTTAGGGGATAGTAGATCATCGGTTTGTCGTAAATCGGCACCAATTGCTTGCTGAGAACTTTCGTAAGCGGATACAACCGCGTCCCAGCCCCACCTGCGAGGATAACACCTTTCATCAGACTTCTCGTTGAATGATCGAATGTAGTTACTTGCGTTTATTTCCCGAAGAAACGCGCGATTGTATCGACGACGTATTGCTGCATTTCTTCCGTGAGTTCCGGATAGATCGGCAGCGCCAGCGTCGTGGCGGCAACCGCGTCGGAAACGGGGAACGGGTCGGCGCTCGACGGCACATCCGCGAAACATTCCTGCTTGTGGAACGGAACCGGGTAATAGATCTCGCAACCGATGGTGTTGTCTTTCAAATACTGAATCAACTCGTCTCGTTTCTCGACACGGATGCAGTACTGGTTATAGATATGGAAGTAGGTGTGCCCGTCTTCCCTGGCATCGACCGCACCCGGTTCGTACACCGCTTTCGGGAGAAGCACGGCATTGGCGGCATCGAACGCCGTTTTGCCGGTTTCCGTGGCCAAGCCCTTTGCCATAAACATGGCATTGTAACGGGCGGCATTCGTGCGACGGCCGGCCGACCACTCCTTCAGGTGTGGGAGCTTCACGTTCAGCACGGCGGCCTGAATGGCATCGATACGGAAATTTCCGCCGAGCACTTTGTGGTAGTACTTCGGTTCGCCTCCGTGTACGCGCATGATTTCGATACGGTGCGCCAGTTCGTCGTCGTTGACGGTAATGATACCGCCGTCGCCGTATCCGCCGAGGTTCTTGCTCGGGAAGAACGAGAAACATCCGACCGTGCCGATGGAACCGGCCGCTTTTCCGTCGGTGTACTTCGCACCGATCGCCTGCGCGCAATCTTCGACCACATACAGGTTATGCTCTTTCGCGAATTCCAGAATCGGATTCATATCGGCCGATTGACCGTACAGGTGAACCGGGCAAACCGCCTTGATTGCGATTCCGCTGTTGCGGTACTTCTCGTAGGCGGCTTTCATCGCGACCGGATCGATGTTGTACGTCACCGGATCGACATCGACAAAAATGGGGGTCGCGCCGAGACGGGAAACGACGCCCGCCGTTGCAAAGAAGGAATACGTCGGAACAAGCACGCCGTCGCCGGCGCCGATGTTGAGAGCCATCATCGCCAACAGAAGCGCGTCCGTTCCGGAGGAAACGCCGATCGCGTGCTTTGTGCCGATATACGCGGCAATATTTTCT
>CAYPBB010000008.1:0-36678 GCA_964408855.1 uncultured Ectothiorhodospiraceae bacterium | reverse complement strand
CGGACCGAGAATGAAATACTGGCTTTCGGCTACTTCGATAATTGCCGCATCCAGTTCTTGTTTGAGCGTTCTGTACTGCGCCTTGAGATCGAGGAGAGGGATGTTCATGGGAAAAAACTCGTTGTTGCGGTTGAGAAATCCGTTTATCGTTTAAAATGCTCGAGGTCGGCTTCGACCATGAGCTCGACAAGTTCTTTGAACGTGGTGGCGGGTTGCCATCCGAGTTCGGTGCGCGCCTTCGCAGGATCGCCGAGCAGAATATCGACTTCCGCAGGGCGGTAGAATCGGGGATCGATCGTCACATAGTCTTCATACTTGAGACCGACATAAGAGAAGGCATAGTCGACAAAATCGCGGACGCTGTGTGTTTCGCCGGTCGAGACCACGAAATCGGAAGGATTCTCCTGCTGAAGGATGAGCCACATCGCATGGACGTATTCTTTTGCGTAGCCCCAGTCGCGCTTGGCATCCAGATTTCCCAGCTTCAGTTCCTTCTGACTACCCTGTTTAATTCTCGCGACGGCGGAAGTGATCTTCCGCGTGACGAACTCGAATCCTCTGCGCGGCGATTCGTGGTTGTACAGAATGCCGCTGGCGGCCTTCAGACCATACGCTTCACGGTAGTTCCTGGTCAGTTCGAACCCCGCGACTTTGGTAATGCCGTATGCCGAACGGGGGTGGAACCTTGTTTTTTCCGTTTGCGGAACCTCGGCCACCTTTCCGAACATTTCGCTCGAGCCTGCGAAATAGAATTTGCATTCGGGCGCGAGCTGTTTGATCGACGAAAGCATATAGTGTGTGCCGTTGATGTTCGTGTTGAACGTCGAGAACTCGTCTTCGAACGAATAGCTCACGAAGCTTTGCGCCGCAAGGTGGTAGCATTCGTCGGGTTGGACATCGCGGACGACGCTGAACAAGCTCGGATAGCTTTCGAGCGATGCCGGATGAAGATGGATATCCTTCTCGAGGTGCTTGACGCGCCCCAACCTGTGTTCCGGGTCTTCGATGGCGACGCGCCTGACGATACCGTGTACCTCGTAGCCTTTTTCGAGAAGTAATTCGGCCAGATAGCTGCCGTCCTGTCCGGTGACGCCGGTGATGAGGGCTTTTTTCATAACGATTCCGTAGAATACTTCAAATGAGATGTGCGTGTTATAGATGTTTCAGCAGCGAAAGCGGCACTTCGACAAGCAAAGTCTGAGCGATTGCCTCGATCTGCACAGCGACTCTGGAGCTCCCGCGCATTTCGTACAGTCTGCCCGTCATTCCTGCGAACGGTCCCTGAATTACTTCCACCGGCTGCCCGAGTGCGAGGCGTTCTCGCTCGACGGTAAACGTCTGAGGCTGTTCGGTTGCGATTCGTATGTTGCGGATCGTTTCATCGTTCAGCACCGCCGGTTGGCCGCCAAAACTGACATACTTCATTGCGCCCGGTTTTTCCAGCACCGCCACCCGTTCCCGTTCCGTGATGTGCACAAAGAGATATCCGGGAAACACAGGCGCCGTCACGCGTTTTTTCCGGTCCGACCACTGGCGCATCTCCGTTCGGACAGGCAGGTACGATTCAATACCGGAGGCGATCAGCGCGGCTTCCACCTTGAATTCGAAACGTGGGCGGCAGTACAACACAAGCCATCGCGGCTCAGCATGTATCATGATCCGGGGCTTTCGCTCGTTTTAATACTTTGCTCTGGAGAAATGACCGAAAAAGCAACGCTCCGCCAATTCAGTCCCATTCTGTATGGGTGAATTTCGAAAAAATCTGTTGGAAAAGACCAGCGGTCTTATACCTATCTCCTTCGTCTCAGTCCTTGGGAGATGCGATGCAAACCGGTAGCGGAACCTCGACGTCTCCGCGCAATCGAACATACAGCAATGAAGCACACCGCACTACCGAATCTGCCTGCATGCCAAAACTCAGGCATTTCAATAAGAAACGGCAATAATTTTGGCATATCATCTAAATATACCAATTCTTTGATGCGGATAAAACTGGAACCGTCGACCGGAATTACTTTCAAGAGCCGCTCCGGGGCGCACATCCGTCCGCATCGGAGCATACCGGAATGACGATGTATCGCGCTGTTGATCCCCCATACTTCGCGCAGGACGACCGCGAAGTGCCTGATATTGTTCGTGAATAGAAACCGGAGCAGGTGTTTTCCCGCCTGCGCCATTGATTCCATCAATCTCCGAGCTGAAGTCTGCGAAGCTCGTCGCGCAACCGCGCCGCCTCCTCGTAGTCTTCCTTTTTGATTGCCTCGGCAAGTTGGCTCTGGAGTTGTTCCAGGCGTTGTTCCTTTGTTTCGATCGCGGGCTGCGCCGTCGAAAATGTCTCGACATCTTCATCTCCCTCGGGCGAAAAGCCGGCTTCCTCGAGTACAGCGTTCGCGACAAAAATCGGTGCGCCGAACCGAACCGCCAGTGCTATTGCATCGCTCGGACGGGCGTCGAGATCCTCCTGCCCCTGATCGAACGAGATACGGGCATAAAACGTCCCTTCCCGCAGTTCGGTGATTGTCACCTTCTGAATTGTGTATCCCAACGAAACGACGACATTTCTCAACAAGTCGTGCGTCATCGGGCGCGGAGGTTTGATTGCCTCGATTTCGAGCGCGATAGCCTGCGCTTCAAATGCGCCAATGATGATCGGCAGTCTCCTGTTTCCCGACACTTCCTTCAGGATAAGGGCGTATGCCCCTCCGCTGGCGGGACTTGTCGACAAGCCTAAAATATCAACTTGAACGGGGTCCAAATGCCTTGCTCCTCTTCAATGTGCTGCTCTCCATCGTCTCAGCGCACTCCGGCGGAACGTAGGTTCCGCCCCGGTACACCGTGTAACGGAATGCAAGCCGGGCGGTGGTCCCGGCTTGCATCTGTCGGCCTATTTTCCGAAAAATTTGTTGAATTCCGCGGTCAGTGCGGGGAGCACCTCAAATACATCGCCGATAATGCCGTAATCGGCTATCTGGAAGATCGGCGCATCTTTATCCTTATTGATTGCGACAATCACCTTCGATGAAGACATACCGGCGAGATGCTGAATAGCGCCGGAAATACCGCAAGCGATGTATAAGGATGGCGAAACGGTTTTTCCTGTTTGTCCGACCTGTTCGGCATGCGGCCGCCATCCGGCGTCGACGACGGCGCGGCTAGCGCCGGTAGCGGCGTTCAATGACGATGCAAGAGCCTCGATGAGATTCCAATGCTCCGGAGCTTGCAGACCGCGGCCGCCCGACACGATGCGGTCGGCTTCGGCAACGTCGAGTTTTTCTGCAGAAATGGTGGTGCCGGTTGCTTTCACGGTAAAATCGACATCCGCAAACTCAACGGCGAGCGTTTCTACCGGGCAGTCTGTTCCGCCAGATGTGCCGGCATTGAAGACATTGGGCCGAAGGGTGAAGATTTTCTTCGGCGATGCAACGGTCACATTTTCGAGCGCCTTACCGGCATACACCGGACGGGTCGCGATGATGGCGCCGTTTTCGAATTTCAATTGCGTTACATCGGCGGCTACGCCCGCGGTAAGTCTGGCTGCCAGGCGCGGCGCAAGGTCTTTGCCCATTGCCGTCGCGGGAAGGAAGATCACATCGGCTGCCGTTTGCTCGGCGGCTGCGGCGAGCGCTTTCGCATATGCCGTGGTTGAGTACATTTTGCAGCGGTCGTCGGCTACGTGCAGGACTTTTCCCGCGCCGTATCCGCCGAGTGTCTGCAATCCTTCGATGGCTCCGCCTATTGCGACGGCGGTGACGGTTGCCTGCGCGGAAGCTGCAAGCGTTGCAGCTGCGCGGGCAGCCTCGAACGAAGGCTTCTTGATATGTCCGTCGCGCTGCTCTATAAAGACGAGAATGTTCATAGTCGTTTCTATCCGGATGATATGTTCAGCTTAAATTACTTTTGCCTCTTCATGGAGCAGGCGGACAACTTCCGCCGCAGCTGAAGCGTCTATTCCGACAATTCTTCCGCCTGCTTTGATCGGCGGTTTTTCCATACCGGCAACCTCGACGAGATTGCTCCACGGAGCGGCGGCGACTTCCTCGATGGGTTTCTTTTTCGCCTGCATGATGCCCTGCAGTTTCGGGTATCGGGGGTTATTGATCCCCTTCTGCACGGAGATGACAGCGGGAAGAGCCGTCGCAAGTGTTTCCTTGCCGCCTTCGATGTCGCGCTCGGCGACAATGGCGCCGTTCTCCGCGATATCGAGTTTCGAAACCACCGACAACGACGGGATGCCGAGCATCTCGCCGAGCAGACTCGCCATCTGCCAGCTATCGTAGTCGATCGACTGACGGCCGCAGAAGATCGCGTCCGCGCCGCGGCTTTGCAGTACGTCGGCAATCGCTCGCGCGGTGCCGAAGCTATCGCGGTGCGTATCATCCTTGATATGAATTCCTTTATCGACGCCCATTGCCAGCGCCTTGCGGATCGTTTCCTTCACCGCTTCCGGTCCGAGACAGACTGCGGTAACTTCGCCGCCGCGCGCTTCTTTTAATTGGAGAGCCGCTTCGACGCCGAATTCATCGTAGGGGTTGAGGATGTAGGTAACCCCATCCTGGTCGATATGTTTGCCATCGCTCCCGACTTTCACCTTGGCGGTGGTGTCCGGGACATGGCTCACGCAAACGAAGATGTTCATAATGACCTGTTATTTCAACGCTTTGATAATACTGTACTTGGGTAGCTCATTTCAGAGAACCGTCATGTCAACTGCTTTGACGAAGCAAAATAGGGAAAGACCTCAAGAATGCAAAAACGAAACCCCTCCGGCGGTTTTCGTTGCTCTAAAAAAAAACGTATGTTGCGTTGTTTATAGAGGAATTCTCATTTTTGTAGTCAGGATTCATATTTCCAACAACGGCATCAACAACCATTTTGAGCAATAACACTACGTTCCAGCCCGGATCGGTGCTTGTAACCGGAGGCGCGGGCTTTATTGGGAGTAACTTCGTCCGGTTCATTCGGAATCTGTATCCATCGACGCCTTCGCTGACTGTCCTCGACGCGCTCACATATGCGGGCAATCTCGAAAACCTCGCAGAGCTTGAAGGGTCGTTTACCTTCGTTCATGGGAACATCTGCGATTCCGCACTCGCGGCGGATGTTCTCGAGAAGTATGCGATCGATACCGTCGTCCACTTCGCGGCGGAATCGCACGTCGACCGCAGCATTCTGGGGCCGAAGATCTTCACCGAAACGAATATCATGGGCACCCATACGATTCTCGAGGCTTCAAGGCAGCATGGCGTGAATCGGTTCGTGCATGTCTCGACGGATGAAGTCTACGGCTCGCTGGGTCCTGAAGGTCTGTTCACCGAACAATCTCCCATCGATCCGACAAGCCCCTATGCGGCAAGCAAGGCCGCATCCGACCTCATCGTTCAGGCATACGCTAAAACGTACAATTTCCCGGCAATTATTACGCGGTGTTCAAACAACTACGGACCGTATCAATTCCCGGAGAAACTCATTCCATTAATGATCATCAACGCGTTCAACGACAAGCCGCTTCCGGTCTATGGCGACGGGAAGAACGTCCGCGACTGGATTCATACCGAAGACCATGCATCGGCGATTTGGACGGTGCTGACAAACGGTTTGCCTGGCGAAGTGTACAACATCGGCGGAAACAACGAGCGCTATAATATCGACATCGTCAAGCTGGTACTCGCGGCGCTCGGGAAGCCGGAATCGCTCATTACGTATGTAAAGGACAGGCCGGCGCACGATAAACGGTATGCGATTGATTCATCGAAAATACAGCGTGAACTAGGATGGAAGCCTTCGATTGCGTTCGACGAGGGTATCCGTTCGACGATAGAGTGGTACCGCAGCAATGAACGCTGGTGGCGTCGCGTCATCAGCGGCGAGTACCAGACATATTACGAACAACAATACAAGCATCGATAATTACACAGCTTCATGGATTGATCATGGATTTAACACAACGAATCGCGAACAAAGACATCACCGTCGGTGTTGTCGGTCTGGGTTATGTAGGACTGCCGCTTGCAGTGGAATTCGCAAAGAAACAATTCCGGACAATCGGTATCGACAACAGCTCCAAAAAGGTACAAAAGCTGAATAAGGGCGAAAACTATATCGACGATGTCAGCAACGAAGAACTCGCCGAGGTAGTGAAGAACGGCTATCTGATCGCGGAGGATCATTACGACTCCGTTTCGAAGATGGACGCGATATTCATCTGCGTCCCGACGCCGTTCACTCCGAACAAGGAACCGGATATCAGCTACATCATCGATGCTTCAGAAGGAATCCTGAAAGGCCTGCGGAAAGACCAGATCATCATTCTCAAGAGCACGACATTCCCCGACACGACGGAAGGATTCGTGCAGCCCATCCTCGAACGCTCCGGATTGAAAGTCGGCGAGGATTTCTACCTGGCATTTTCGCCCGAGCGCATCGATCCGGGCAACAAGATGTTCACTACCTCGAACACTCCGACCGTTGTCGGCGGCGTCACGAAGAAATGCACCGAAATGGCCGCGCTCGTTAACCGTCAGATTATCGCCGAGGTTATCGAGGTCAGCAATCCCAAAATCGCCGAGATGGAGAAGTTGCTCGAAAATATTTTCCGCAGCGTCAATATCGCCCTCGTCAATGAAATGGCGCAGTTGTGCGACCGTATCGGCGGACTGAACATCTGGGAAGTCGTCGACGCGGCAAGAACGAAGCCCTTCGGATTCATGCCGTTTTATCCGGGTCCCGGCATCGGCGGGCACTGTATCCTGATCGATCCATATTACCTCTCCTGGGCGGCGCGGAAATACGATTTTCAGACAAAGTTCATCAACCTCGCGGCGGAAACGAACGAGAACATGCCGTTCTATGTCCTGAACATGGTGTTCCGCGAAATCAGTATGCTGCCGATTTCGATTCTCGACGCGAAAGTGTTGATCCTCGGCGTCGCCTTCAAACGCGATGTGGACGACACGCGCCACTCTCCCGCGATCCGCGTGATGGAACTGATGCTCGCCGACAAAATCAAGAACATCATCTACAACGATCCCTATGTTCCTGAAATCGAAGTCAACGGCTTCGAGTTGAAATCGCAGCCCCTGACTCCCGAACTTTTGAAGTCGATGGACTGCGTCGTCATCACGACCGATCACAGTTCCTACGATTATGAAATGATTGTCTCGAACAGTAAGTGCGTTGTCGATACACGCAACGCAACGAAACACGTCGCATCTGGAAGAGAAAAGATTGTGGTACTCGGCGACGGATTGAATTAATGAAGAGATTCGTCTCTGTTGTCGGCGCCCGGCCGAATTTCATGAAGATAGCCCCTCTGCACCGTGCTTTTCAGAAGTATTCTGACACGGTGCAGAATCTTATTATCCATACCGGGCAGCATTACGACGAGCGAATGTCGAAGGTCTTTTTTTCTGACCTTGAATTGCCTCATCCGAACGTCTATCTTGGTATCGGTTCGGGAACGCATGCCGAGCAGACCGCGCGGATCATGGTCGAGTTCGAAAAGACCGTCAACGACATCAAACCCGATCTGGTAATCGTCGTCGGCGATGTCAACTCGACGCTCGCATGTTCGGTGACGAGTTCGAAGCTCGGCATCCCTGTCGCGCATGTGGAATCGGGCTTGCGGAGTTTCGACCGCGCCATGCCCGAGGAAATCAACAGAATCGTCACCGATGTACTATCCGATTATCTGTTTGTATCGGAGAAATCGGGGCTTGTCAACCTGAAAAACGAAGGAATCGACGATTCGAAAGTACATTTCGTCGGAAATGTAATGATCGATTCTCTCGTTCATTACATCGAAAAAGCGCGGACCTCGCCTATCCTGAGCGACCTGAATCTCACAGGCAAGCGGTATACGCTGGTAACGATGCACCGCCCGAGCAATGTCGACAACCAGGAGCACCTTTCCCTGATTCTCGACATTTTTGAAGGCATTTCCGGCGATACATCGATCGTATTCCCGATCCATCCCCGGACACGCGAACGGATGCGGACATTCGGGTTGGAAGAGCGCTTCAACGCTATCCCCGGATTGCTATCGATGGATCCGGCGGGGTATCTCGATTTTCTTGCGCTGATGGATTCAGCAGCATTGATTGTTACCGATTCCGGCGGAATTCAGGAAGAAAGCACCTATTTGAAGATTCCTTGCCTGACCATCCGCGAAAACACTGAACGTCCGAGTACCATCGAGGTAGGAACCAATGAACTGATGGGGCTCGACGTTGAAGCGATCATTGCCCGCTCGAAAGCGATCCTGGCTGGAAACCGCAAGGAAGGCGCAGTTCCCGAACTCTGGGACGGGCATACCGCCGAACGAATTGCCGCAATACTCAACCATGTATAGGATGAAGTATCAATTTGGACTCCTTGATGAATGCTGCACCGTCATCTTCTCCCTCTAGTTCTACGCACAAACGAATCGATCGCGGATTGACATGGTTTGTGTTCTTCTGCATTATCGCCGCCGGGCTGTTCGCGGTTGGAAATACTGCGCTTTCCCAGGTCAAATCGCCGTTACATCAAACGACCAGCGCGACAAAGGATGACAAGCTCCTCCAATCACCCGACATCACTACGACATCGCCAAGTCTTGCAGAATCCGCGCTGACAGTATTGGACGGTCCCCTCGATCCGAATCAATACATTGTCGGTCCTTCGGACGTTTTTTATGTCGCCGTCTGGGGACCTGTTCCAGTCGCCTTCACTGTGCCGGTCACACCAGAAGGTTCACTGATCCTCCCCACGATAGGAACTGTGGATGTTCAATACCAGTCGTTAACCGAAACAAAGCGCATTGTCGAGAAAAAGCTGCGCGAAAGTTATCGAATCGGGACAATTTCCGTTTCGTTATTGCGTCCCAGGAAACTGAGCGTCACACTGCGAGGCGCAGTGACGCATCCCGGACAGTATATCGCGTCTTCCTCAGACCGCGTCGAGCGTGTTATCCGAATGGGATCGGAATTGCGCATTACCCAACCGTCGCTCTCGATCCCGCTTACAACCGGCAACAATAGAGATGTAGAATACCAGATCCCTTCCATACGCGGGCTGGGACAGCTCTCGGAAAAAACCTCGACGAGGCATATTCTGGTTATCAGGAAAAGCGGCGATACCGCCCGAGTTGATATTCCGAAATACTACATCACAGGCGAGAGCCGTTATAATCCCTATCTCTCGGACGGCGATATCATTTATATTCCACAGAAGGATGTAACCCGCCATGCGATTTCGGTTCACGGTGGAGTGAATTCTCCTGGCACATTCGAATTTGTTCCCGGAGATAGGCTCAGCGATGCCCTCCAGTTTGCAGATGGGCTCAGAACGGATAACACATCCGGTCAGGTCGTCATATCCAGAGATAACGGTGCAACAAGGCTCAGTCTCAATCTCGCCGCCGGGGAGAATCCTGAACTACGCAGCGGAGACAGGATCCTGGTCGATCCGTCAAGTATATCGAAAGAGAATAACTCCGTAACGATCAACGGCGAAGTAATTGCGCCTGGAACCTACCCGATCGTTGTCGGCGAGACCCGGCTTTCGGAGATCGTTTCTGCCGCCGGCGGTCTGTCCGACCGCGCGTTGCTGACCGGTTCGTCCGTTTTCCGCCGTAGAGAGCTTATCGGAGAGCGCACGGATCCCTATCTGGAGATGCAGGAAATTCTTCGAACGTACCCGATTGTTCCGGCAGACAGCGTATTTTTCTTTCTCAACAGTAAGGTCGGAATCGATCCGATCAACGTCAATTTCGCGAAGCTGTTCTCAGAAAAGGACATGTCACAGGATGTTGTATTGCAGGATGGAGACTATATCTTCATCGCGCAGGACCGCAATATGGTGCTTGTGCAGGGCCAGGTTCGGTTCCCCGGCTATTTACCGGTACAGCGAGGCGCATCCATCGAATATTACATCACGCAAGCCGGTGGATTTACGGAATATGCGGACGATAGCGGTGTGCGGATCATCAAACGCGCGACACAGTCGTGGCTTGAACCCGAGGATGCTGCAATCGAATCCGGCGATATCATCTGGATTCCGAAAGAGCCTGTGCACGATTTTGCCTATTATTTATCGATCGTGCGCGATATAGGAACGCTGCTGGGTTCGATGGTGACGATCGGGCTTATTATCGTTCAAATTGAACAGATTTCGAAGAATAACTGATTACGACCAAACACATACCGGCACTCATGTCAACAAACGAACAGTTCGGCTTTCTTGAAGCGGTCAACCTACTGCTGCAGAAAAAAAAGGTCATCCTTTTTAATGTCATTGTTGTGACCGTGTTAGCGACCGTTGTCGCGTTCATTCTCCCGAAGCGCTACATCGCCAATACTACCGTTCTTCCGCCGAAAAACAACGACCCCTTCTCGGCGTTCGCTTCCGGCGGATCGTCGATGTTGAGTAAGCTCGGTTCGATCCGATCGCTTGGCGTGATGAACGAAGATATGTACAAATATGTCGCGATTCTTCAGAGCCGGTCATTGCTAGGCCGTGTACTCGACCGTTTTTCGCTTCAAAAGATCTATGAAATCGAGGACAGAGGCGAGGCGATGGAAGCTCTGAAAGGGAATATCAAATATACTGCCAACGAAGAAGGAACGCTTTCAATATTCGTCGAAGACGGAGATCCGGCGCGCGCCTTCAACATGGCGCAGTACGTTATTGTTCTTCTTGATTCATTGAACCGCGATTTATCGCTGCGCGAAGCGCGAAGCAACGCCGCATTTATTGAATCGCGCGTCGAATTGAATCTTGCCGATATGGAAGCGGCGGAAAATGCGCTGAAGGACTTCCAGGAGAAACACGGAGTTATACCTGTTACGACAGAAGTATCGCAGTCGGCCGATGCGATGGCGCAATTGTATACCGAAAAGATGATGAAGGAGTTCGAAGTGGATTACCTCCGGCAATCGCTCGGAGACACCTCCCCGCTCTACGAATCCGCGTCTCTTCAGCTTCAGATGATGAATAAGAAAATGTCGACCATGCCGGATCTCGGGATCAAATCATTCCGCTTACTGCGAGATTTTCTGGTTCAACAAAAGATTTACGAGCTTCTCATGCCGCTATACGAGCAGGCGAAAATAATGGAGAACAAGAATACCCCGACGGTGCTGATTCTCGACGCGCCGATGATGCCTACAAAGGCGGCGTCTCCGAGAAAGATGATTATCGTCATCGTCTTTTTCCTTTTCTCGCTCGCATTAAGTATCTTCTTCGTTATTCTACAAGGCAAATATCTTCGATATATACAACGCAATCCGGAGAAAAAGGCACTTTATGCCGACCTTGCAATAAATCTGGTTTCATGGCGGAAACACTAGCAGATGGAAGGCGCGCCATACCGACCACCTTTAGTGAGCGTAATTCTACCGCTCTACAATGGTGAATTGTATATATCCAAATGCATAGACAGCATCCTTTCTCAAACATATTCATATTTCGAAATCATAATTGTAGACGATGCATCGACCGATCGGTCTCTTGAAATTGCCCTCGAATATCAATTGAAACATCCTGATCGCATTTTTGTCTACAATCATCCTGATTTTGAGAACCATGGAATCTCCCGCACACGTAATTTGTGCATATCGAACTCAAATGGCGAATTCCTAGCATTCATCGATCAAGATGATTTTTGGCTTGAGGGTAAATTACAAGTTCAAATAAATTCTCTTCGCTCGAACCCAAAAGCTGTTTTATCTTACAGCAAAACGCTTCTCATCTATTCCGATGACAATGTTAGTTCACAGAACAGACAAAGTATCGGCGGTCGATTTTTGTCACAAAGAAGACTCAAGGTCTTTTTGAGCCTACTTCGCGAAAATAGGATTTACCACTGCACCTGTATCGTGCGCCGCTCCGCCTTTTATTCCATCGGGCTTTTTCCTGAGAATCAATTTTTTTACGAAGACTGGCTTTGTTTGCTAAAGCTAGCTCTTATTGGAGATTTTTTATTTATCGACCAGGTGCTCGCTGGGTACCGTATCCATGTAGCAAGCACCTCCGAAATGTACAAATCAAGCATTCGTACGCTCGAAAATGAAATCACACTTATCATAAATTTGTATTCGTTTCTAACGGAACAAAGACTTCTTAACAAGCTCTTGCATTCGACACTTATTCGATTTAGCGTGCTGAGAGCGTTTATCCGGGCCTCGTCTCATCGCATTGACCATTCATTTATATTTTCTCAATCTAACCGTCTCCGTGCTTCCGTACTTCCTAACTCATTCTTTTTACCGTTCATGCTCTTCATCGTCAGATGCATTCCCAACTTCATATTCGTTGGATTTCGCAAAGTTCGCCGAAACATCGTTGGGATCTGAATGATGAGGACACAGGCTGTTACTATTTTCCGAACTACAAGACGGGCATCGTCGTGAACAAAAATATCATCAGCGATGCCTTCTTTACTTCAGCCGGAAGATACTCGATGCTTTTCCTGCGCTTTTTGCGTAATCTCATCTTAGCGCACATTCTTGGCATCGAAGATTATAACATCTGGGTAATTTTCCTCGTCGTGCTTACCTATACTGATCTCGTTCATTTCGGTTTACGTTTAGCTGGTGATCGCGATCTACCGATTTTGAACGGTACAGACCGGCATATCGAAGCCCTTCAGTATTCGAAAGTACTTTTCGCTGGTATACTCATTCTTTCCGCAATTTGTTCGCTTTTACTCTTCCTGCTTAGTTATCTACTATTCAATAATCCATTTCCAATAGCATCGTACAGCGCAAAGACTGTCGGCATCGGACTTTACTACTTAGCATTCATTGTTCTCAGCGACCAGATTATGCGATATTTTATAATGCTTCTTCGCACAAAACATAGATTTAAAGAATTAATTTCCATCGAACTGATTAGCGACATTGCATCAATACTCCTTTCAAGCATATTAAGCTATTTCTTTTCGATATCAGGAGCAATTGCCGGGTATTCAATCGGCTCTCTTCTCTCTGCATTGTACTTTCTGAGCTTTGTCAAAGATCTCAATAAAACACCTTTCTTCAGCTTTCACGATTTCATATCGTCGATTTCCACTGCAATCCCGTTGTTTATTGCCAATCTTTTTCACGTCTTCATTCTAAGTATTGACCGCCTGTCGGGCACAGTTATTCTAACGAAACAGGAAATGAGTCTGTTCGGTTTCGCATCCCAATTTTCCGCTCTCCCAATACTTGCTATTTCCGGTCTGCGGGATGTACTATATCCTTCTTTCGGAGAATTGTCCTCTTCGAAACAAGGCAATCAAATCGCTTACTCTATATATTTAAAGTCCGTCATTGCGACTTCATATATCGCAGCGATATTTGCAGCCGGTATTCTCATTGCCGGCGATTTGATTGTCGTGTACGTTTTACCCGCATTTTTACAATCACTTACTATTATGTATATTCTTTCCGGCGCAATGCTTTTGTTTTCGGCAACAATCATTCCTATTTCGATTCTTTTTATCTACAAAAAACATTGGCTGTTTTGCTTCATAGTCATCCAATCAACAGCGATCTCATCAATAGTTCTGCTCTCCGTACAATACATCTTTCATCAACGAATCCTCTCTATACTTGCGTTCATTTGGTTCCTTGCCGTACTTTTCTCTGCGCAAATTCAATTTGCAGCGAACAAGTCTTTCCTCGGAAATGCTTCGACCGCCTTCCGGCTCATTCTAAAATCTGTCATGCTTTCCCTAATTTTTCCGTCTTCATATTTCCTGATGCTTTACCTACCACTGAGCTCGACCTACCCTTACGGGCTCCTCGCCGTGCTTAAATTTGTTATACTAGGTAGTTTTTTATTTGCATTTCTTGCTTTCAACAAAAACGATCGAATCGCTATGTCTGGAGTTCTTCGCAATTACTTGAAACCAGGAAAAACACCATGAGTAACACCGTAAAACTCCCTGCCCATTTCATCGATTCGCATATCCGTTCCGCGATACCATCAATTATTAGCGTATTTTTCCTTGCATCCCTCTTTGTCTTTCCGCTTCCTGTCACTGTTATCCTATGCGTATCGGCTCTTCTCGTCATCTTTGCTGTAAACACTCAAGCTCGCCTTTCCATTTTGTTTCTTCTTCTCCCTCTTTCACGAACCGGGTTCGGACTGATTCCCGATCATCCCGGTTTCGGCGTTTTCGATATTTATGCTCTCGTATTTATGGGTTTATTTTTGTTTTCACTCGTATCACCCGTTTCTTCAAATATACGCTACGCATTTCCTCTAGCATTGTTCCCTGTCATGCTCATATCATTTCTCCCCGGTTTAATTACCGTCATTTCCACAACAAAGACGTTAAATAACGGCGTATTCCTTCTCAACAATGCGTTTCTCATGTTCGCCGTATATTCGCTCATCTATAAAACTTCGCCGTTTAAGTCGCACGGATTAATCTGGTTGAACGCCGCAGCATCGGCACTTTTCGCGCTGTATGGACTGTACCTCACCGCTTCTCCATCTTCAATCTTTCAAACGCTCATTAACAGAAACACAAATGAGCTCACAGGCGACCCCAACTACTACGCCGGCTATCTAATAATGATTATTTCTCATATCTTCGGACTACTACTTACTACAAAACGATTCGCCTTGCGGATCGCGCTTATTATTATGCTGGCCGTCCTGCTTGTTGCGACGATGCTCACAGTTTCGCGCGCCGGGTACATTACACTTATTGCCGTTCTGCTGGCATTTTTCGTATATCTCTATTACAATTTCAATCTTCGCCGTTTGCTTTCCATTCTCGCATCCGTCATTCTATTGTCTCTCGCCACCCTATACTTTTCTACGAATATTGCAACAAAATTTGTCAATTTGTTCTCGATGTCAGAACGTATCGAAAGCGCCGTTACCGGCGAAGACGGCTCGTTCAAACAGCGGTTAAAAATTCTCACCGTCGCCTCACGAATTATCGAAGACAACCCCGTCATCGGTGTCGGGTACGGCAACTTTGAGCCGGTTTTCAATAAATACCGGCTGGGATATTTTTCGACCGGCGATTCCCGGGTCGCGCATAACACTTTCGCAACGATTTTGGCAGAAAACGGATTGATCGGATTCGCAGGCGCTTCTGTGTTTTTCGTCTCCATTTTTCTCTTTCTGCTAAAAGCGTACCGTACCACTGCCGAGCAACGTCATAAGCCGATACTCTTCTCGCTCGGACTTTCGCTATTTTCGTTCATGCTGATGAGCGTGACGCTTGAACAAATGTACGAATCCTACTTCTGGGTCTTTCTCGGATACGCACTCGCTTTCGCAGTCAAGGTATCCCAGTCTTCATTATCAACAGCCTCGGCGAGCTCAAATGGTTGACGTCTCGATCATCATTGTCACCTATAAAATGAGATTAATGTTGGAAGAATTATTGCATTCTATCATTTCTCATTCATGCGACTTCTCTTACGAAATCATTATCGTTGAAAATGCATCAAACGACGGTACAGTCGAAATGATCCACGATCGATTTCCAGATGTTTTACTTATTATTAATTCCAAGAATAACGGCGTAGCGAAAGCAAGAAATCAAGGATTCGCCGTTGCAAGCGGACGATATCTTGTCACCTTGGATGCTGATATGGTGTTTCTCGAAAACACACTCCTTGAGCTACTCACCTTTATGGAGAACACGCCGGATGCGGGGCTAGCCGGATGTAAACTTGTATTCCCAAATGATGAGGTTCAAAAAAGTAGCCGTCGATTCCCCTCCGTCCTTGCATTGCTTCTCCGCAGACTCGACTATCTGGAATTTGTACGCAATAGCTCTGTTCTACAGCATCATGAAATGAGCGACTGGGATAGAAACGACACCCGTGAGGTAGATTATGTAATCGGTGCGTGTCAGTTTATCCGACGGCAGGCAATGTCGGAAATCGGAGTCCTTGACGATGCTATTTTCTACGGTCCCGAAGATTTGGATTACTGTCTAAGAATGCATCGCAAAAACTGGAAGGTATACTACGTCGCTTCAACGCGAATTATTCATTACGAACAAAGAATAACGCGAAAAAAAATATTCAGCAAACTCACATGGCTCCATCTGAAAGGAATTTTATATTTATTTCGTAAGTACAAATGGAAACTTACGATCTGATTTAATGCAAAACACCTTGCTTATAGAGCGCTGAATACTTCGCGCTCATGCTCTGTGACGAATAACGCGCCTTCACCGCTTCCCTCGCCGCCTGGCCTCTTCGGTGCAACGCATTCTTGTCCGAAGACAGGTTCAAAGCTGAAACCAAAGCTTCAGTCGACGAGTCAAACAACAGACCGCAATCCGTAGAATTCGATAGGATTTCCCGATGCGAGGGAATATCGGACAATACAACAGATAGTCCACACGACATCGCCTCCAACACTGACATTGGAATTCCTTCGGATTTTGAACTGGATATATATACATCAGCTGCATCCAAGAAGCCTTTCACATCCTGCACCGATCCAGTCACTCGAACCCGTTCATCTGCATACCGAACACATTTGCTATATAGCGGACCTGTGCCTACAACCATCAGATATGCAGAATTACAGAGAGAAGAATCTTTAAACGCGCGAATAATTCGTTCTGGATCTTTTCGTTTCGTAAGAACTCCGGTGTAAATATATACGATGGATCCCTGTGCAAGTTTCATTTCGTTCCGCTTTCTACACTTTGCTTCCTCGCTCGCTGGCGCATAGCGCTCAGTATCGATACCGTTCTCGATAACCTTGACTTCACGCTTAAGATTATCTGCTAGAAGTTTTTTTATGTGATTCCCAACTACCACTGGATAGGTAATTTTTCCTAACGCGGCTAGATGTCGGTTATAGAGGGACGTTCCAATGATACGTCCAAATAAATACCTATAATCTTCAAGTGGATTATTATGTACTGTTGAGTAGAGCGGCTGAGCGGTCTGTATCGAGCCGATAGCGATATCGGCACGAAATCCGTGTGTATGAATAAGCGCAGGCTGGAGTGTATCGACCAATTCCTGTATCCGGCTCTTCCCAACCATCAGAAATTCAAACCGGGACAGTCCGAGTGTATGACATTTAACTCCCATATCAACAAAATCCTGCTTGAGGGAATCGCCGATTTCTTCCGATAATGTCAGAATTACTGGCTCAAATTCGTTTCGATCAAGATGTTTCACGATGCCGTGAAGAACATTAACTGGTCCACACCGTGCGAGCGTCGAAACAATGTAGAGTATTCTGAGAGGCATAAATGAACTTGATCGTTTAGTATGATTCCAATATGTTGTAGCTGTTTGAACAATGACTCCGTGGCATAACTGCATACATGAATCCGCCTTCGAAAGATAAGAAATATCTCTTCCTGTTGCTACTGACCGACAGCATCGCTGTCCTTTTTTCCTGGTATGTCTACAACCTTGCCCGCGTGCATTCCGGGCTCTTCCCGCCTGTTCACATCCCCGACCAGACCCTCCCGATGATCGTCATCGGCGTGTACTGGATTTTTGTGTTCTGGCTCTTCGGCCTCTACCGGAACTGGCTCGCCCAATCGCGGCTCGACGAATTCCTGCTGGTCGCCAAAAGCGTCACCGTCGGTTCCATCGTTTTGTTCTTCCTGATTTTCATCGACGATGCGATGACGAACGATCCGTCGAGTCCGAGGCTCAAAATCATCCTTTACTGGGGAATACTTACGCTGTTCACCGGCCTCGGCAGAGTCGTTCTCCGAACCATCAGAAGAAGAATGCTGACAATGGGTATTGGACTTCATAACACACTTCTGATTGGATCGAATGCCGCCACGGAGGAGCTTGCCGAGTCGCTCCGCCTCTTCCCCGGGCTCGGCTACAGAGTCGCCGGTTATGCCGACCTTGACGACTCTCCCGCTGAACCGCACTCGTTGACACGTCTGGGTACGGTGTCAGAGCTGGAACGCATTATTACCGAACAGGAAATAGAGGAAATCATCATCGCCATCGATTCAACGGACCATGATCGCATCCTCGATATCATGGGGAAGGCGAGTGCGTTCAGGGTATCGGTAAAGATCCGGCCTGATCTCTACGATATCGTTTCAGGACAAGCGAAAACAAACCAAATCTATGGAATCCCGCTCATCGAGGTTTCACCTCAGCTTCTTCCTCCGATGGAGTCGTTTATCAAACGGGCGATGGATATCGGCGTATCGCTGCTTGTCATTCTTTGCGGACTGCCGATCTTCATTCTCATCGCAATCGTTCAAAAACTGACTTCGAAGGGACCCATCCTCTATACTCAAGAGCGAACCGGGAAGAACGGCAAAATATTCACGATTTATAAGTTTCGTACAATGTATGTCGATGCGGAGCAAAAAACCGGCCCTCAGTGGGCGGTCAAAGGCGATCCTCGCGTAACGCCGTTCGGACGCTTCCTTCGGAAATCGCATTTCGACGAGTTCCCGCAGGTCATCAACATTCTTCAGGGCGACATGAGTCTCGTCGGACCGCGGCCGGAGCGTCCGTTCTTCGTCGACCAATTTATTAACGAGATTCCGCTCTACCGCCGCAGACTCAACGTCCGCCCCGGTATCACCGGGTGGGCGCAGGTCAAGCATGTGTACGACGCTACGATCGACGACGTGAAAATGAAGCTCAAATACGATTTGTACTACATCGAGAACATGTCCATCCGAATGGACCTGAAAATCATCTTCAATACCGCATATCGTATGCTCGCGGGAAAAGGACAGGCATGAAACAAATACTTCTCTTCTCCGTTCTCGTCATCGTTGCATCCACACATGCATATGGACAAGCGGAGTACGTCCCGGTTTCGAATCCGGTGTACGACTTTCTTGACAGAATGCATCGGCTCGGTATGGTCACTTCGTACTCGCGCGCAATGCTTCCCATTGAACGGAAAACGGTGACCGCGCTTCTCGATACAATCCAGCGCAGACGTACGATGCTCCGCGGCGCGGATATTCTGCTTGCCGAGCGCTATTACGACGAGTTTGTCCGCGAAGCCGACGGAAGCCAGCAGAAAGCGGTTCTTTTCTCATCCGACTCGCCTGGCGCTTCGTGGATAACGAACGATCACGAAAAGTACCTCTACTCCTGGTCTTCCGCAGACCGCAGTACCACAATCCAGGCAGAATTCCTTGCTTCGGGCGAGTACCGCGCGCGGTTTGCAGAGAACAGAACAACCAATGTCTCGCTGGGCAGCGTCGGAGGGAGGTTCCGAGGCACGATTGAAGGCATCGTCGGGTTTGGATTACAATCGACCAACGGCACGTCGTTCGGCGATAAGGCGTTTGCGCTTGAGGACCGCCGTCTTCGGCAGAATCCCAACTATACCTATTATCAGACCGATTTCTTCGATTTCACGGAAGCCTATATCAACGGAACCTGGGCATGGGGAAATCTTTCGCTGGGAAGACAGACGCTGCTTGCCGGAAACAGCCCGTTCAATCCTACCATTGTGAGCGATAATGCGTCGACGTTCGACGCGCTGCGGCTGAATCTTCATTACGGCGATTTCCGGTTTTCCTATATCCATGGATTTCTCCTTTCCGAACGCACAAACAACCAGGAGAACAAGCCCTACTACGACGCCAAATACCTTGCCGTTCACCGGGCGGAAGCGGATGTTCTGCAGACGCTTCGGCTGGGCGTTTTCGAATCGGTCGTGTATTCGGAGCGCGAAATCGATCCTGCGTACTTGAATCCGTTCAACTTCTACAAATCCGCCGAACACGCTGGAGGCGACCGCGACAACCCAATGCTGGGATTCGATTTCCAGACGCTTTCGCTGCCCGGCTTTGAGCTGTACGGCTCCTGGACGCTCGACGATTTGGATTTTGGAAGATGGGGATCGGACTGGTGGGGCAATAAGTTTATCTGGCAAGGGGGGGTGCTCACCAGCTCGCTTCTCGAGGCGACCGAGCTTGGAGTGGAATACACGCGCATTGAACCGTTCGTGTACTCGCATTTCTTTCACAACAACACCTATACGCACGATACCTATATCATCGGCGACGATTTGCCGCCCAACAGCGATCAGTGGGTCTTTTCCGCCACGCACTGGCACGACCACCGGTTGATGTTCAGGATTACCTACCAGTACCGGCGGCACGGTGATAATCTCGCCGCCGCGGATGGAACGTTGATAAAGAACAACGGCGCGGACCCGGCGTTCACGAAGGATTATTTACGCGACGGCGACCTGGCGCCGTTTCTCGAGGGGCCGCGTAATGAAGAGCATCTCGGCGGCCTGCTTATCAGGTATGAACCGCTCCGAAACATCATAGTCGAAACGCTGTATCAGTATTTGTATTCGTCGCGGGAATACGCAACCGGGACGCCGGGAGAAATGGGTACAGTAGGCGTGAATGAGCATCATGTATCCCTTGCTCTTCGTCTTGAGCTTTAGAGCGCGATGTATCGAATTACCGGTTCAATTGTCATTATTGCAGTAATCTTGGTACATTTGGAACAAACCGGGCTTTAATGAGTCCATTTCAGTACCTGTACCGTTAACGCACAGTCATTTGTCACATTTGGATACCGACGCTTTGAAACGCGCCTTAGTCATCATACCAACATATAATGAAATTGGAAATATCCGGGACATCGTCCCTGCGGTACTGACCCAGCACGAATCGCTCGAAGTCCTCGTCGTCGACGATAACTCTCCCGACGGAACCGCAGCCGCGGTCATCGAAATGCAGCAAACTGATCCGCGCATCCACCTGTTGCAACGCCCGAAGAAGATGGGGCTGGGGACGGCGTATGTCGCGGGATTCAAATATGCGATCGAGAAGGGGTTCGATTATGCCTGCGAAATGGACGCCGATTTCTCGCACGATCCTGCAATGCTGAAGGTCTTCCTCGAAGAAGCGAAGGAATACGACCTGATCCTCGGCTCACGATACATCAAAGGAGTGAATGTCATCAACTGGCCGCTCAAGCGTTTGTTATTGAGCTATTTCGCCAACGTATACACGCGGATCATCACGGGGTTGCCGCTGCGCGACGGAACCGGCGGATTCAAGTGCTTCCGCATCGAAGTCCTCAAGTCGCTCAATCTCGATACGGTGAAATCGAACGGGTACGCGTTCCAGATCGAGATGAGCTTCAAGGCATGGAAGAAGGGATTCACCATCAAGGAAGTGCCGATCATTTTCGTCGACCGGCGCGTCGGTGTTTCGAAAATGTCGAAGAAGATCGTTCGCGAAGCGGTTTTCATGGTCTGGTCGCTGCGCCTCCGCTCTATTTTCGGCATCCTTCATTGAACCTGTCTACGAAATTTTGACAACGAAGACCTTCAAGACTTGATTTTTTGGGTTCCGGTCTATTATATTAGAAGACTTAGTTGCACCCATCGACTAGAGGCCTAGGTCGCCACCCTTTCACGGTGAAAACACGGGTTCGAATCCCGTTGGGTGTACCACCTCAACCCCGGCAACGCCGGGGTTGTTGCGTTTGATGAAGAACTCTGCAACTGTTATTTTACCGGAGCGTCTCACTAGTAAGACGTCCGATGCCTAATCCTCATTCTTGTTCTAATTTTGTTTTATGCGAGGCACATTATGGTAAAGTTTATCTCCGCTCTCATTTCCTTCTTGTCGATCTTTCCTGTTTCGATTTTTTCTCAAGTCATCATCTCCGGCAACGATGTACCGGTATCAACTATCTCCAACGGTGTATCGAATCCTTCGATAGCGGTAAAGCCTGGAGGCGGCTTCGCAGTTCTCTGGCAGCAGATCGGAAAACCCGGCGTGTACCGGTCGGTCGCGCCCGATTTATCCTTTCAGAGTGTCCCCGTCGATCTTCGGGACAATCTTGTGGGAAATCCTTTTTTTTCTGCATCGGGAAACCTGTGCTATTTGAACTACCGTCAGACTTTTTCGTATATACCGGGAGGGTCGGGGACAGAGTCGACATACCGGTACTCGCGAATAAACGGTCAGAGCGAAGACACACTGGGCAACATTATCACATACACGTACAGATGGTCTTATTACGTCGAGCCTGATTATTCGTATGCAACTATGGTTTCGCGTGAGCATGCACTGTTTGGCGGGAAAATCGTCCTGGGATACGACCTTCATTGCGATGCGGAGGGTATGGCTGTCCGGAATCTTGAGAGCGAGCATGGGCTCCTTTCCATCCACCCAGAGACAGGCAGCATCGATACATTACATTCCGCGAAGTATCGCTTTGGCTGGCAGCAGGAGGAACCGGAAAATGTCCGGCAACACGCTTATTTCAAACTTTCGCCGCCGTATAATTCGCGCCTGGGGCTATACGAGAGCAAGGTTCCTGTCGAAACAGGTCCCGGGCAGTACCGGTACGAAACGCGGTATTCGACTATCGATAATTCGTTCAATCTCAGCGCTCCCGTTTTGCTCGATTCCAGCTCCATCGGAGAAAGCGACAGGTTCGAAGCCTTCCTGCTGACCGAACACCGGGTTATTATTCTGTACCGAACAGAACAAACACGGGCGTTGATGTGCGACATCTACAACATCGATGGTTCCGTCGTCGAACGGGGCAAATCTCTCGGAATCGACATCGCTCCCAGAAGTGGATCGGTAGCGTCCTGGTCGGATACTCCGGGGAAACCGGATTTCCTCGCAACGCTACTTCCGGACGGCTCGCCGCTCATCCTCTGGCTGCAATTGGATGAGTTTTACCAGGTGAACATACTCGCACAGGCGTTCGACGAGGATATGAATCCGCGCTCCACCCCAAAACGCATCAACTCGGATGCAACAGGAATGGAGGACGCCCCGGCGGTTGCATGGAAATCCGACACACTCCTGATTGCATGGGCGCGGCAGTATCCCGACGGTAGGAGCCAGATATTTATCAAAGCGGCAACCGTCTCGGAGATTACCTCTCTCCATCGGCCTGTTACCGCAGCGTCAGGTCTCTCCATCTCCGGTCTTTATCCTCAACCTGCGAGTGTGAGCCTTGAATTGGAATTATCCGGAACCAGCAATTCACAGCAACACCTTACATACAGAATCCACAATGCACTCGGACAAACGGTGCTGAGAGGGACATACGCCTCCGGAAACACGCTCTCGCTCCCGGTTCACTCAATTCCGGCAGGCGTCTATCTTCTTGTTCTTGACGACGGGAATTCGTCCATCAGCAAGCCGTTTTCGATTGTGAGATAGCGCAAGGACTGAAAGTTGTAACAGTTTCCCCTTATTCGCTTCATGAAGAGTTTCCACCTCAGCCCCGGCACTGCCGGGGTTGTTGCGTTATTGCCGATGTGAAGCATCCCTCCCCCTCGCTTTTTCGCCGTTCCTTCGTACTTTCGCATAGAACTACCTGAGAAAGTAGCAACCATGATCCGAGCTCTTTATCTCGACGAAGCAAAGCGTATGCAGACGGCGGATGCGCCGGACTCCGAACTTCTGCGGCGCATGAAACAGAAATCTTCCGTCCTGTGGGTGGATATGGAGCACCCGACCCCGGAAGAAGAAAACGCAGTTCTGCGCGATATCTTCCGGTTTCATGAGCTGTCTATCGAAGACACCTACAACGAGAATCACCACCCCAAACTCGACGAGTTCGAAGACCACCTCTTCATCATCACCAACGGCATCCCTGATTTGTACGAAGGCGAGTTTTTCAACGAACGCCGGACGTTCACCTTCATCGGAGAAAACTTTCTCGTCACCGTCCACAGGCACAAAAGCGTCGCCGCGCAACGGGTCTTCGAACAATGCGTCCAGCATCCGGCATACGCCCAAAAGGGTCCCGATCATATCTATCACCTCATCCTCGATATCGCCACCGATCAGTATCTCGCGGCGCTCGATATCATCAACGAAGAGATGGAAGCGCTCGAGGACAAGGTATTCCTCCAACCCGACAACGCGCTCCTGAACGACATCATCAACGAGAAGCGGCAGATTCTGGCGTTTCATAAAACGTCGCGCCACCAGAAGGAAATCCTCAATAAACTCAGCAACGAAAGTTTCAAGCTCATTACCAAGAAAGAGCGGATGTATTACCGAAACGTATACGATCATTTGATGCGCGTGACGGATGCGATAGAGTTCTACCGCGAACAGGCAAACGGACTGCTGAGCGTGTACCTCTCGGTTTCGAGCAATAGAATGAACGAGGTGATGAAGGTGCTGACCATCATCGCTACAATCATCCTCCCTCTGACATTGATTGCCGGTATCTATGGCATGAACTTCCATGTCATGCCGGAGATTAGCTGGGAATTCGGATACCCCATGGCGCTTGGCATGATGGCTGTGGTTACAATCGCCTTTTTATGGTATTTCAGACGAAAGCGCTGGCTCTGAGAAAGGGCGGGTGTAAGGTTGAATCCTTTTGTACTGGTCGATGCATCAGATAATGAGCGGATCAACCTACCAAAACACCGGAGTGTACAATGAAAACCAACGTCGGTAGTCTCGATAGCATCGTACGTATCGTTCTGGGCATTCTCTTTCTTGCAGGATTCATCTTCCTCGACGGCGGGATACGGTACGCCGGTCTTTTGGGGATCGTGTTCGTTGTCACAGGAATCTTGCGCTCGTGTCCACTTTACATACTGTTGGGAATCTCCTCCTGTCCTGTGAAAACTGCGCGGAAATAGCTACCGGAATACAGGTAATTTTTGTCATTTTCGGGACAAAATTCACTTTTTTCTGTTTTTGCATGTCACATTTAGCCTGGTTGAAGCGTCTATATAGGTGTGAGTGAATAATGAACCAAACGGATTCCTCACCGGAACCAAGAAGGTGAATCATGCAACAGAACTATTACATTCTCCGCGCCCAACACAGAAACGAACACGTCAACGAACTCATGATGACAGAATTGCAGAAATACGGCGAAACGTTCGCCTATACCGATACAATATGGGTTCTCACTACCAGTCTGCCGTACGACCAGGTCTATGCGAAGCTGAAACCGCTTCTGCATCCGAAAGACCGCGTGCTGGCGATGTAAGAAATTCCGGCTGAATGTCGAAAACGCCTGCCCCTCGAAAGGGCGGGCGTTTTTCGTTAGGAACGCGTATGAGGAGACTTACTGTCCCTGCCCAAGCGAATACCCCGGCTCGCCGTCGAATTGGTAGAGATTTTCAGTCTTGATGAAATCCATTCCTTCTTCATCGATTCGCTTGAGCAATTGAAGAATTGCGGTATGCGGTATTGCCGTTCCATCCACCGAGCCCATGAACCGGCAACGCCAGTGGTCGGTATGGAACGTTTCGGGAAATCCCTCGGGCCATACTTTGATACCGCGGTTTGTGATCATCAGCAGTTTCAGATCGCCGGTTTCCGCGCGGACCAGACGCGAGGCCAGATCGTCGGCGGAGCGTTCATTGACATGGACGAATACGTCCACGCCGACAAGCGTTTTCTTTGCCGGCGGCTTGGGAATGTATTTCAACACCGGATTATGATGCGCTTCATAATGCGCAGGCTTGAGAGAATGCGGCATTTTGCCCAACCGTTCCACAACCGCTTTCGTGAACTCGCGGGTCCCGACCTGCTTTTTGCTGTGGCTGCGATTGTAAATATCGATCGTATGAATGCCGTCTTCAAGTGTACAAAGCCAGGCGTTATGCACCCGTTCGGCGATATCGCCCTGAAGGATATGCGCCAGCATTTTTGCGCCGGATAGCAGCAGCCCGGATGGATTGGCGATGTCTTTCCCGGCAATATTCGGGGCCGAACCGTGAATCGCCTCAAACATCGCGCTCGTATCGCCGATATTCGCCGAGGCGCCCAGGCCGACAGAGCCGGTCAGCTCCGCCGTCACATCGGATACGATATCGCCATAGAGATTCGGAACGACGACGACATCGAACTGCTCCGGGGCGGTAGCGATCCGGGCCATGCCGATATCCACAATAAGGTGATCCGATTCGATATCGGGGTATTGTGCCGCGATTTCATTGAACACCTGATGAAAGAGACCATCGGTCAATTTCATGATATTGTCCTTCGTCAGGCAGGTCACCTTTTTTCTGCCCCGGTCTTTCGCATATTCAAATGCGTACCTGACAATCCGTTCGGAACCGGGACGGGAGATCAGCTTCAGGCATTGGTATACTTCATCGGTTTGCCGGTGCTCGATTCCGGCGTAGAGGTCTTCTTCATTTTCTCGCACGATCACCACATCCATATGCGGATGTTTCGTATCGATATACGGATCGTACGATACACATGGACGCACATTGGCGAACAGCCCCAGCGTCTTTCTGATCGTTACATTGAGGCTTTTCACGCCCTTTCCCTGCGGCGTTGAAATTGGCGATTTCAGGAACACCTTCGTGCGTCGCAGCGATTCCCACGCTTCGGGCTTGATCCCTGAAGAAAAACCTTCCGAATACACCCTTTCACCTATATCGATGCGCTCGATATCGATCTTCGCCCCTGCTTCCTGAAGAATGTGCAGGGTGGATTCCATAATTTCGGGCCCGATTCCGTCGCCGTACGCAACGGTAATTGGTACGTTAGATGTCATAGCGTTCTCTTGTTATACGAATATCTTCCCAAGCATAACACAAAAGCGCCGGTGTGAGTTCGGGAGGAATCAACCGTTTTACCGGTGTCAGGAAAAATTACCATTTCCGGAGGAGTCGTTTCCCGGAGAGTACTGAATGTGGTCCGGAATGCACAATCCGGACGCATTGACGGTGTGTTTTTGTTCAATATTTGGACAGAGTACCTAAAAATGCCTCATGGCACGACAAATGCAGCAACCATGATTGAATCTGTTTTCCCCTTCCGTTCCCCTTTGCGGGATTGCCCATCCCGCTGAAATCACTGCCCACCCCCGGTTTTCGAGCCGGGGGTCTTTGTTTTGTGGTAATCGAATGCCTCTCTGTCGTATATTCATTGCATCACCATCGAGATCGATATGGAAGCAGCACGTTCGAGGAAAGCGCTCTATATTCTACTTTTCGCCGCAATCATAACCCGGCTTCCTCTCCTTTTTCGCCCCCCGCTGGAATTCTACTCTCGTCCGTTCATCGAGGACGCCTATTACTCGCTCTCGGTCGCCCGGTCCATCGGTCATGGGCATGGAATTACCATCAATGGAGTGAATGCAACAAACGGCATTCAACCGTTGATTGTGTTTCTTTATGCACCATTCTACGCAGCCTTCGATGATGCCATCGCACTCAGGCTCTGCCTTCTAATGGCGATCTGCCTGGAATTTCTGCTTGCGGTTACGATACACCTGTTCATCCGAAAAACTGTCCACGATACTCAACTAGGGTGGAACGCCGCCAATATCGCCGTATTTCTGTTCTTTTTCAGCTATTCGGCGACAGTATATTCGCTCAACGGTCTCGAAACAGCGCTCGCCGCAATGTCGGCGCTCGCCGCCGCTCTTCTTTACTTACGGATATCCGGATCCGAGGCCTCTCCGCTCTGGAAGTACGCCCTCGCAGGCGCAACAGGCGGCGCCGCCGTACTGGCGCGAATCGATCTCGCTTTCGTCGTCGCCGGCATCGCTGTTTTTCATCTGGTTTCCAAACGTGCCGCAGCGGGATGGCCTAGGCGTCTACTTGAATCGCTGGCGTTCGGTTGCTTGGCGCTCCTGGTATCGTCGCCGTGGTGGCTGTACAATTATTTCTATTTCGGAAGTTTCACTCCGACCAGCGGGCTATCGCAACGCGCTGTTATTCCCGTTTCCGAAAACATTGGAGCGCTTCTCCAATTCCTGCAGAACAAACTCCTCCTGATAGGATATCTCCCGTATTCCCGGCAGTTGACTACCGTCCATTTCATCGTTGCAGCCTTTACCGGTTTGGTGCTGTTTGTTTTCCTGGCTATTCCACGATTTCGTAGCAGAGCGAACGAATTCGCGCGCGCCATGATACAATCTGTCCGATGGCGGTATTTCGCCGTCCCGATGGTTGGTTTCGCGGGGATGGCGGTGTATTACGTGCTCAATTTCGGCGCGCCGCATTTTCTCGCAAGGTACCTCTTTCCTGTTACCGTGCTGTGGTTCGCCCTTGCCGGTATCGCCGTTGCGACGCTCCTGCGTTTAGTTGGCGAATCAAAACCCGGCATCGCCAAAAGCGCGGGCGCTGCTGCTGCGATACTCACGCTTGCGGTTTATGTTCTTCCCTATTCATGGAACTTCTCCGAAAATAAAGCGCGGCAGAACGATTTTCTGATGGTATCGGAATACATATCGCACGCGCTCCCAGTCCGGTGCAGAATCGGAATGGGACAATCCGGTACGGCAGGATATTTCAATGCGAACATCGTCAATCTCGACGGGAAGGTGAATTACAACGTCTATATGGCCCGGCAGGGGAAGGGATTGTGCGCATACCTCGACAGCGCGCAATTCGACTATCTCATCGACTGGCGGCATTTTTTCGACACCATCGACTCGTGTATGGTACTACAATCGTATTCGCGGGTTGATTCGGTAGGAAGGTTCTTGGTATACCGGAGAATCCGGAGACTTTGATTTTGAAGTTGAAATCCTCAACTTGGACTGTGTGATACGTTAATAAACAATCTGGTCTAAGAGAGAACTTTATGCCCTCAACCGTGAAAAAAGCACGGCTTACCAAACATCTAGGTTTACTGGATGTATTTGTTATCGCACTTGGGACTACACTGAGTTCTGCATTTTTCCTTGTACCGGGAATCATTGCCAAGATGGCAGGTCCGGCGCTAGTGTTGACGTATATCATCGCAATTATTCCTCTCGTACCGGCATTGCTCAGTATCATAGAGCTCGGCACTGCAATGCCACGGGCAGGCGGTATTTACTATTTCATCGATCGAACGCTCGGTCCTCTTATCGGTACAATCGGTGGATTTGGGACATGGTTTATTCTCGTGCTGAAAGTCGCCTTTGCGCTCATCGGTCTTGGCGCCTATTCGGCGTTCATGAATCATGGAATTGATCCAGTGTTGATTGCCATCAGCCTGGCGATCATTCTTGGAGGAATAAGCCTATCCGGATCCCATAAAAGCAGTGGACTACAAACCATTCTGGTACTTTCGTTGCTGGTAGTACTGACGCTTTTTTCTGCGTGGGGATTAACGGAGGTCGATACTGCCAATTTCCAAGGCATCTCCCAATACTTTGATTTCGAATCGCTTCTCGCTGCTTCCGGTATTGTTTTTATTGGTTACGGCGGCATCACGAAGGTTATCAGTCTTTCAGAAGAAGTAGTCAATCCGGAAAAAGTTCTCCCAAAAGCGCTGCTGCTGACTTTGGCTGTCAGCGTTATTATCTTCATGTTGGGTACGACTGTTATGGTTGGGGTAGTTCCTCTCAACGAACTCATCGGAAACCTCACTCCTGCCGCAAGTGCTGCCGAACGCATATTCGGAACTCCGGGAGTAATCATTCTATCAATCGCGGCAATTTTCGCATTTATCGCCGTTGCAAATGCAGCATCGCTCAGCGCATCCCGGTTTCCACTGGCGATGAGCCGCGACCATATCATGCCTCGAATATTCCAGAAACTTTCGAAATCCGGTACCCCGTATATAGCGGTACTTTTCACCACAGCAACAATCATTCTGGTTATACTTGTATTCGATCCATTAAAAATTGCTAAACTGGCCGGCGCATTCCAGTTGCTAATGTTCATCTTTGTGAATCTCTCCGTCATCATTATGCGCGAGAGCCGCATCGAATCATACGATCCGGGGTTCAAGGCGCCCTTCTATCCATGGCTTCAGTTCGTCGGCATTGTCGGTTCCATTACATTTATTCTCCAGATGGGCACCGATTCCATCGTATTCTCTGTAGGATTGATGCTTCTTGGAGGTCTGTGGTATTGGTTCTACACTCGCAAACGTGTCATCCGTACCGGCGCGATTTACCATGTTTTCGAACGTCTCGGCCGGTACCGGTACGTCGGCCTCGATAGAGAACTCCGAGATATCCTGAAAGAAAAAGGCCTGCGCGCCGACGACCCATTCAATCAGATTGTCGCGCGCGCAATGGTGCTGGACGTCGACGAGCATGCGACATTCGATACGATTGTCGACGACGTGGCTGCATGGATATCGAAATACGCAGCAGCGAATGCGAGCGAAATTAAACAAATGTTCCTTGAAGGCAACCGTACCGGCGCTACACCTGTTACGCATGGTATCGCCCTTCCGCATCTCCGCCTCGACGGGATAGAAAAAGCGGAACTCGTCTTGGTCAGGGCGCGTCAGGGAATTACAATAAAGATCAACAATCCCCTCACCGATAACGAAGAAGAAGAAGAGACCGTAAAAGCTGTATTCTTCCTTGTCAGCCCCATCAAGGATCCGGCGCAACATCTCCGCATTCTTGCGAAAATTGCCGGACGCGTCGACGAGGACTCATTCATGCACGCATGGGAGAATGCACATGATGCGGAAGAAATCAAGCTCGCCATCGCCCACGAAGAGAGTACGATTTCCATTACGGTAGCGCAGGGCACTGCGACGGAGTTCATGCTCAACAATGCACTCCGCGATATCCGCATCCCAGAAGGTTGCCTTATCGTTATGGTGCGCCGCGGCGATGAAATGATTGTGCCCCGAGGAAGTACGGTTTTCGAAGAAGGCGATCAACTTACTGTCATCGGCGAACCGCGTGCGTTGAAAGTCCTGAAGAAACAGTGCGGGATTGTCTAGGCTCTTCCGCGCGTTTGTACCACCACATTCCTCTCTTCAAGAAATGATGAAGCACCATTCCCCGTAGATAGTGTAACCCTATCTGCCAGCTGTTTGTCTCTTATTTAAACTCGCAAATAAAGGACAACAACATTTTTCGGGGGCATTATGCGACAAGTTATTGCATCGATTATTATTGCCATTTTCGCAAGCGGTACTCTCCTTGCACAGACAGAGGTTCCACGCCTCGCTGCGATCGACATAAACAACATCAAGTATATTGTGATAAACAATGGACGCGGCGGGTATGATATCTCCACTGACGGGCCGGGGATTGAATACCCGGCGGGTTCGACGAAGTATCTCGGCACACTCGATGGATTTTTGATAAAGGGCATTGTCGACGGAGAAACGCGCTTAGGTGGCGTATCGTATCGCAGCGGTCTGCAACCGGGGATTGTGCTGGCAAATGGTACGGCAGCAGACCCAACAGATCCAGTATTCCACATGTACAAAATAACCCGTCTCAACAATGCCGGATACGCTCAGTTGCCCGCTGAGGAGCAGAATAATCTACGGGATCATTTTACTAAATGGCCGGTACAACACGGAGCACGCTTCCTCGATCGGAATGGAAACGGTCTATACGAACCCAATTTCACCTCATGGCTCGCCGATTCTACATCTTCGGATTGCCCATTATTCGAAGGCGATCAGGTGATCTGGTTTGTCGTCAACGATCTCGATTCGCGAAATACCAATTTTCTCTTCGGGACCAATCCGATAGGTTTGGAATGGCATATTGAATTATGGGCGTATAACGCGCAGAATATGTTGGGAAAAACCATCTTTATGCGCTACACGGGCATCAACAAAAGCGGGAAGTTTGTACGCGAATGTTCATTTGCAAAATGCGCCGATCTGGATCTCGGGTATTTTGCCGACGACTATACCGGGATAGACACCGCGCTCGATCTGGGGTACGTGTATAACGGCGTCAGTCCGGACCAAATATATGGAGCCGCGCCGCCTGCAGCCGGACATGTCATGCTTCAGGGGCCAATGGTTCCGGCAGCAGGGCATACCGCTTCGCATTTGAACCGGTACCGCGAAGGATATCGGAACCTCGGCATAACCGGTTTCAACGGAGCAAAAGACACGTTATTTCTTCCAAACTTCGATTGGTGGGACCAGCTTCACCACGATCCGTTAAAAGTTGTTGGGTCGCGATTTAAATATCCAGGAGATCCTGTCACCCGCGACGGCTGGACGGATGAAAAATACAATGAGCCCGGCGAGCGGAAATACATCATGTCGTCGGAGCCGTTCGATATGAATCCCGGAGATACAGTGGATATTATCTATGCCTTTATCGTCGCAGAGGGCGCCGACAGGCTGGATGCGATAACGCAACTGCGAAACGCCGCCAAATACCTCCGGACCAACATGGGTTACACAATTGTCTCAGCCGAAACGCCTCCCGCCGCAGTAGCAGAAACGCCCCGGTTGGCGCCTGTCTACCCGAATCCGGTTGCGAAAGGACAACATACAGCAGTATTCTTCACTCCTCTCAATAACGGCGACGCGACCATTACCGTCTACGATGCACGTGGACGGGCAGTTCTCAACGTATTCACGGGCATTCCAGATGCCGGCACTACTCGGTACGATATCGGCACCGCATCGCTGACTCCGGGGATGTATTCCGTCGTTTCCTCGGATGGCAATACGCTGCAACGGCAACCGCTGGTCGTCCTTCCCCGGTAGCCGGGCGGAAAGTTATACTCTTGTATTTAGCGCGCAGGGATTCATCCGCCTGAGACGTATGAATCCCTCAACTTTTTGGCACCATTCTGTGGTGGGATGTAAAAGGATAGCCAGTGCGGACGACTGGCGCCGATTCCGCGGCGCTATTTCGAAGCCACATCGGAAAAGTCGCGGAGCCTGGTAACAATCTCCGGAACATGTATCTCAATCCTGTCGAATCCTGCTCCTCCGACGAACACAGGAACGCCTTTTGCCAGCGCGATTTCGCAAATCGTGTCGAACTCTTCCTGCGAATCGCTGAAATTTTCGATAAACGTACTCGAAATATAGATCCTGCCCGGCCGGTACATATCGATAATGTAATCGAGCATATCGCTTGGAGTGATCTGTCCGCTGAACAGCACGCTGTATCCCTGCCGCTCGAGCAAGATCTGTATCATCTTCAGAGCGATGACATGATATTCCCCCGTCATGTTCATCAGGAGGACATTCGCCCTGGTTTCCATCGGTTTATCGACAGCAGCCGCCATCCTGATGAGTGCATCATGAATTGTCTGCGACGCCATATGTTCCTCGGTAACCGAGAGCATCCCGCTCTGCCAAAGCATGCCAACCCGATGGAGAACCGGCGTGACCAACGCGTCGAATACGTAAGACATGGGATACCGTTGAACAAGCAGCGCATTGAACAATAACGACACCTTCCTGTGATCGCATGCCAGGGCGCGGCCGAGGAGGTAGTCGATGGTTTTATCGAATTCCCCCGATACCACTTCCGCGCCAATCGACGCATCCATGGTATCGTCGAGAAAAAACGCATTGGCATCGTTGCGATGCGATTCGTTTTCCCGGAGAAATCTCGAAATGTGGTGAAGCTGAAATTTGCGGTGCCCGCCGGCCGTCCGCTCGCATTGAAGCTTCTGTTCTTCTGTCCACCGCTTTATCGTGGAGACGTTAACACCCAATAGCTGGGCTACTTCCTTGCTGTTGAGATACTCCATTGCGTAGCCGGATCTTGTTTCTGTTGAACATATATAGTCATAATTTACTAACAACACAACGAAGATGAGCGTTTCCGGCGTATTAATATTTTTCAAAACGCTCATTTTGTGCCTTTGGAACCTTTTATCCCTCGTCGCAGTTCTCTTTTTTACGAACACTTGAGAGCGACCAATGAGAAATTTACTCTTCCTGCTTATTCTGATCCTGTTCATTCTCTTCCCGCCGGCAGGTGCAGCAGTTCCTCCGACCGCCGTACCGCCGGACACACTTCTTCTGATCGGAAGAAAACTGTTCTACGCATCCGTGGAAGATGAAGCATCCATCGAGAAAGCACTCAACACGTTCCGCAAGCTGGCAAAGCACGAAGGCGCATGGAAGGGCAAATCGCTGACCTATATCGGCGCTCTGTATGCGCTCAAAGGCAAACATGCGTTCTGGCCTCCCAAGAAACTGGAATATGTCAATAAGGGTCTTGAGATTATGGACAAAGGTCTTGCCATGAGTCCCACTGATATCGAAGCGATGTTCGTACACGGTTCCACCACGTTTTACCTCCCGTTCTTCTTTCATCGTTCAGAGCAGGCGGAACAAACATTTAGGAAAATCCTTGAATTGCTCCCAACCCAGGCGCAGCACTACGATCCCGAACTTGTCGCCAATGCCACGGAGTTCATCCGCAAAAACCTCGACCTCAGTCCCGCCGAGCGGACGCTTCTCGAATCAATTCAGCTTGTAGGTATCAAATGATCTACGAGTATCTTCTCTTCAATATAGCCGTCGTTGCAGGTCCGTTGGCAATGAGTTTCGAGCGGAACCTCCGGTTCGTACGAAAATGGAAATACGCAATCCCGGCGGTACTCATCGCCGCTGTCCCCTATTGGGCATGGGATATCATCGTCGCGGGGACGCATTGGACGTTCAATGAAGCATATGTATTACCTATCCGTCTCGCCGGTCTTCCGGTTGAAGAATGGATGTTCTTCATTACGGTTCCGTTCGCATCGCTCTTCGTCTGGGAAGTTGTGCTTCACTACATCCCGGATGCGGCGTCGAAAAAGAACACCGCAGTGCTCGCCGCATCGGGCGCGCTTCCTCTTGCAGGCATCGCCGCTCTTCTTTCGGGTATTCATTACACGGGGCTGGCGCTTCTTTCGGCTGGCGTCGTGCTTCCAGCCGCGCTGACCCGGCTCTCCCGGAGCGCAAGCGGCCGGGCGCTCCGATGGTACGCCGGATTCATCGCCGCCGCGACGTTCGTGTTCAATTCGTATCTCACTGCGCGGCCCGTTGTCGAGTACAACGAAACGTACATTACCGGCCTGAGGTTGGGGACGATTCCGCTCGAGGATTTCTTCTATGGCGCGGGATTGATCCTCCTTGCAACGACCATCTACGAAATACTCAAACCGCGGAGCGCTCATGAGTAAGAGTGTTATCGTCATAGGCGGCGGTATCGGAGGAATGACGGCGGCGATCCGGCTGGCGGCGCAGGGTGTAAATGTCCAACTCTTCGAACAGCTCGACCGTCTCGGAGGGAAAGCAGGCACGGTACGCCACGGGGCGTACTCCTTCGATACGGGGCCTTCGCTGATCACCATGCCGCATGTTATCCGCGATGTATTCCTGGCAGCGGGAAAGCAGATGCACGCGTATCTCACGCTCATGCCTCTCAAGCCGCTCTGCCGGTATTTCTGGCCGGACGGTGTTTCGCTCGACGCCCAACCCGACGATGAGGGAATGCAGACAGCGCTCGGCGCCATCTCCGCCGAGGATGCGAAGAACTACCGCCTCTTCATGGATTACTCGGAAAACATTTACCGGCTTACCTCACGCCTGTTCCTCGAAAGCCCGATTCATGAGATTCCGCGCCTGCTGCAAGGCGAAAACCTTCAGACGCTTCTCCGGCTGCCGCAAATCGATCCGTTCAGAAACATGAACCAGGGGATCAGGCGCTTTTTCCGGCACGAAAAAACGATACAGCTCTTCAACCGGTACGCAACATACAACGGATCAAATCCCTATACCGCTCCGGCAACGCTGAACATCATCCCCTACGTCGAATACCGGATGGGGGGCTACTCAATCGGCGGCGGGATTTACTCTCTGGTCTCGGCGCTGGAACGCCTGATGCGCGAAACCGGCGTACGCATTCATACCGGAATGCGCATCTCGAGAATTCTCCATCATGGCGGACGACTTACGGGCGTTGAAATAAACGGCAGTTCCGTTCATGCCGATGCCGTTGTCTGCAACGCCGATGTTGCCGACACCTACCGCCGGTTGATGCCCGAGTTCCCGATTAGGACCCAGCGGATTGAAGCGCTCGAACCTTCCCTGTCGGGAATGGTCTTTTTATGGGGAATCTCCCGGAAGGTCGAAGGGTTGAGCCATCACAACGTTTTCTTTTCGGAGGATTATCAGCGCGAATTCGCACAGCTGTTCGCGGAAAAAACTGCACCATCCGATCCGACAGTGTATGTATCTATTCCTTCGAAAACCGATTCGTCATTGGATACGCATGACGGGGAGAGCTGGTTTGTGCTCGTCAATATGCCGTACCTCAATGAAGGTCAAAATTGGGCGGAACTCACCAGGCAAACCCGCGAGGCCGTTCTCGACAAACTCGAAAAGAACGGCTTCACGGTACGCAACGCGATAGAATTCGAACAGGTCTTTACGCCTCAGGATTTCGAACGAACATACGGCGCAAATAAAGGGAGCATTTACGGTCTCTCGTCGAATACCATGAATTCGGCTTTCCGGCGGCCCGCGAACCGCAGCCGGGACATCGACGGGCTGTTTTTTGCGGGCGGATCGTCGCATCCGGGCGGAGGAGTGCCGCTTGTCATGTTGTCGGCGAAAATCGCGACGGATCTTGCGGCGGATTACATCTCAGGAAACAGGAAATGACACAGGAATATGGTATGAAAACAACGGCAATCGTCATCGGCTCCGGCTTCGGCGGACTCTCAATTGCAAACAGGCTTCAATCGCTCGGTATCAACGTAACGGTTTTCGAGAAGAACGAACGAGTCGGTGGACACGCATATCAATTGCAGAAAAACGGATACACCTTCGATCTCGGACCCTCGCTTATTACCGCTCCGGACATCATCCAGCGGATATTTGAGGCTGCGGGCAAGCGTATGGAAGATTATATCCCGCTCATCCCACTCGATCCATTTTACCGCTTGTACTTTCACGACGGTTCGTTCATGGACTATACCGGAGATCCGGAACGGATGAAAGCCGAAATGGCAAAATTTAACGAACGGGATGCCCGGAATTACGACAAGTTCATGGAGCTTGCAGGCGGGATCCACAATGCCGTCATCACCAACGGGCTCGGG
>CAYPBB010000007.1:113517-114937 GCA_964408855.1 uncultured Ectothiorhodospiraceae bacterium | reverse complement strand
ACTCACGTTGACCTTTTAACCTAACTTTTGGTCCGGTTTCGCATGGTATTACCTAGTTTTTTAGACCAGATCGCATTTGATGGTATGAGGAAACATTTACAACAAGATTTCGATATTATTTACCACTTCAACACCAAAGGAAATGCCAGGACTTCTGGTGAACGACGCAGGCAAGAAGCAGGAAATGTATTTGATGATTTGATCCGCGTTAGTGTAGGTATTTCATTATTTATAAAAAGAAGAGAATACAGTGGACAAAAGCAGATATACTACCAAGAAGTAGACAATTATCTTAACTCAGTCCAAAAAAAGCGAATCTTGACAGAAAGTTGGGATGTTAACGGAGTAAACTGGCGTGAACTCACCCCCGATAAAAAGAATACTTGGCTTACTGAGGGAATGAGTGCGGACTACGACACATTCCCGCCACTTGGGATAAAAGCAAAGGGCGACAATCAGATATTTGAGATCTACAGTAACGGTGTCGTTACAAGCCGGGATTATTGGGCTTATAACAGCGACAAGGGCGAACTTGCAAAGAACATGAAACGGCTTATTGATACGTATAATGAGCACGTTTGGAGATATACCCAGTTCCCTGAGAACCGCGATAAACCAATTGATGATTTTGTTACTTATGATGATGCGAAGATCAATTGGAGTCGCCGTATCAAGAAGGAACTACAAAAAGGTAATGTGATACGCTTCGCAGAGACAAATATTCGGAATTCTCTCTATCGACCATTTCTGCAACAGAATATCTATTTTGATAAGCAACTAAATGAAGAAATATATCAGCTCCCACATATATTTCCAACAGTTGATTCCGAATTAGAAAATGTATGCATCGCGCTAAGTGGTGTGGGCAGTTCGAAACCATTTTCTTGTGTAATTTTAGATAGTATTCCATGTTTTGACATACTTGAAAAAACCCAATGCTTCCCATTCTACACATACAATGAGGATGGGTCGAACCGGAAGGAAAACATCACCGACTGGGCGCTGGGCGAATACCGCAAACGGTATGCCACTCAGGGTAGGGGCGGAGCCCCGTCTCCGCCCGTGGGCGATGGAATATCGCCCAATTCAACATCTCCTGAAAACCAGGAAAGCCGGGCGCACACAGGGGTGCGCCCCTACGACGGCAGCCACGAAGGCGTTATATCCAAGCGCGACATCTTTTATTACATCTACGGCATCCTGCACTCGCCCGAATACCGCGAGAAATACGCCGCCAATCTCCGCCGCGAACTGCCCCGCATTCCCTACGTACAAACCGCGGACGACTTCTGGGCATTCTCCCGCGCCGGCGAAAGCCTCGCCTACCTCCATCTGAATTATGATAATCATCCCCAAACCCTCCCGCTGGGAGGGTCGTCCCGCTGCATTCAGATGCAGCAGCGGGACGGGGTGGGCACAA
>CAYPBB010000007.1:40393-113507 GCA_964408855.1 uncultured Ectothiorhodospiraceae bacterium | reverse complement strand
CCCCGCCGCGTGGTTCGCCGGTGCCTGGCCTTCCGCCGTGCCCGGGGGGGTGGGCCCCCCACAACTCCACAGACCGCAGGCGGTGAGACCCAATTGCGCCCATCTCCGCCGCCCGCTGATATTGTCAATTCTCAATTTTCAATTGTCAATTTCCCCATCCCCGAATACCCACTCGAACACATCGAAAATCCAACTGCGGCGTTAAACTGGCGCGTCGAGAAAATGCGCTGGAAAGACCGCGATACAAAAACCACGCTCATCTACAACGACTTCCTCACGCTCGCGGGAATCCCCGCCGAGGCGCACCGCTACAAACTCGGCAACCGCTCCGCCCTCGACTGGATCGTGGACCAATACCAGATAAAAACCGACAAACGCAGCGGCATCACCAACGACCCCAACCGCCCCGACGACCCGCAGTACATCGTGAGATTGATCAAGAAAATTGTGACGGTGAGTTTGGAAACAATGAAAATAGTGGACGGGCTGCCGAAATTGATAATTGACAATTGAGAATTGATAATTGAAGAGGGAAGAGGGAGTGATGGGAGTTGAGGATTGTCAATTGAGAATTTTCAATTATCAATTTCTTTCGCCCTTCGGCGCGAGCGCCTCAGGACAGGCCCTTCGGGACTGTAGAATACTGACGTGGAACAAATGAAATGCCGGAGGCATGAAATGTCAGTAGAAACGCCACCCCAATAATCATCATTTAGGCGGTCGAAGACCGCCTGCCAGCCCGCGCACTACGCGCCCGTTGAATGAAACATGTGTATCATCGTATCCCGTGGGTTTACCCTTCGGTTCTCAGCCTCCGGCTGATCACTCAGGGCCGGCACCCACGGCTACAGACATACCGCCCCTCCGGGGCTGAAGAATGTTATAATTGATAATTGACAATTATCAATTATGAATTATCAATTGTCAATTTCTCTTCCGCAAGATACGCCTGGTACTTCTTCCATCCGGGACACCAGCCGGTGTGCCAGCGCCAGAGACGCGCGCGGAACGTCTTCGGATGTGTCTCGGCGAACGCGCGCCACTTGCATTCATCGCATTTAATATCCGCGGGCATGTTGTACTTCTGCTCTTCCATGTGCTTCCTCGTTGAAAGAAATTGATAATTGACAATGGACAATTATCAATTATGAATTATCAATTGTCAATTTCCCATTTTGGTATTCTACCCGGCGTCCAGGGAGCGCCGGCGGATTCCATGTCGCGCTCCAATTGCGGAATGTCGGTTTCGACAATCGTTTTCAGCGCTGCGAGGAAAGAGGCGAATTCCTCGCCCGCGATGCGGTAGCCATCCTGTTGCGTCGCCGTCGGCGCCGAGGTGCTGCCGTACAATTGCCAGGAAATAAGTTGAATCCTTCCTGTGATAGTCGGCGGCGTGTTTTCGTTGCGCGATTCCAGCGTCGGGTCGCCGTTCACCAGCAACAGTAGCGCGGCGAGCCGGTCGGCTAGTTGTTTCCGCCGTTCCTTCAACGCCGATACGTCGCTGCTTGTTACTTCCAGCGCTGTCTTGATAATATCAAGACGTGATCGCGTGTCGTTGGCAAGACGCGCGGCTCCGTGAAGTGCGCGTTGCAGCCGGTGGATTTTCCGGATGAAGGCGTCGGCAGCGGCTTTGTCCTGCGCCGGAAGAACGGTATTTCCGAGCGTGTTAACGGTGAATGCAACGGGCGGCGCGAGGGGCGTCACTTTGCCGGCTGAATACTTCGATAGCTCTACCGTGTATGTGCCCGGCATCGCAAGAGCGCCGGAACTTGGTTTATCGGTCTTCGATGTCACGGGATTGAAGTTGGGATAGCGCAGATTCCATGTCGCGCGCTGCACGCCCTTCTTCACGGGCGCGGTCATCGTCCGTATTACTTCCTTGTCGCTGTCGCGGATGGTGAAAATGAGGTACGGCTCCTCCTCGGTATCCTCGGCGCGAAGTTGTTCGTAGGTTGGGTACGGCGGAGTCTCCTTTTTCTTGAGAAGCTCCGCTTCATTCTTTCGGCGCTGCTCCTTCAGCGAGGTGTAGCCCTCCTTGATGTAGTACGTAAATGTTGCGCCGAACGGCGGATTCGCCGCTGCGTAATACGTGCTGCCTTGTTCCTGCCGCCCCTGGTCGTCTTTTTCCACATACAACAGCGCGGGAGCGGTATCGAAGATGTGCGCCTCTTTCTCGAGGATATCGCTGCTGAGATTGCGTAGCGGGGAATAGTCGTCCAGCACATAAAAGCCGCGCCCGAACGTGCCCAGCACAAGCGCATTGTCGCGCCGCTGAATGGCAATATCCTTCACCGCAATCGTCGGCAAGCCGCCCGTCAGCTTTATCCAGGAGGCGCCGCCGTCGTTCGAAACGTACACGCCGAATTCCGTTCCGAGAAACAGCAGATTCGGGTCTTTATGATCTTCCTTGATAACATAGACGGGACCATTTTCGGGAAGTCCCTTCATCAATGTCTGCCAGGTTTTTCCATTGTCCAAACTTTTGAGGACATACGGCTTGAAGTCCGCCATCTTGTGGTTATCGAAGGTCGCGTACAGCGCGCCTTCCTTATGCATCGACGCGGTGAGGCAGCTCACATATGTGCGTTCGGGTACCCCGGCGATGGATTCGATTTTGCGCCATGCGCCGCCGCCGTCCTCGCTGATCTGTATCAGACCGTCGTCGGTACCGGCGTAGAGCCAGCCTTCGCGGATCGGGGATTCGTCGAACGAAACGATATTGCCATACAGCGATGTCGACGCATTCTTCGATATCGCATCCACGCTCTGAATCTTGCCCATCACCGGGAGCGCATTACGGTCGAGCTGCCGCGTAAGGTCGGGACTGACAGCCTTCCATGTATTTCCGCGGTCCTCGCTGCGGAACACCTTGTTCGCGCAGAAATACAGGCGCGTATGTTGGTGCGGAGAGATGAGCAGGGGAGAGTCCCAGTTCCACCGGAACGGCGCTTCGCCTTTGCCGGGCTGCGGCTGTATGCCGGTCCGCTCGCCGCTTTTCTTGTCGTACCGCACGATATACCCGTATTGCGCCTGCGCGTACACGATATTGGGATCAGTGGGATCGATCTGGGATTCGAACCCGTCGCCGCCGTTCGTGAACAGCCAGTCTTCGTTGCCGATGCCGTCGGATTTGAGCGTGCGCGAGGGAGCGCCCAGACTGGCGTTGTCCTGTGTGCCGCCGTAGACATAGAAGAACGGTTCGGAATTATCCACGCTGACGCGGTAGAACTGCGTGACAGGAAGATTCTCGATGAAGTCCCAGTTGGTCCCGCCGTCGTAGGTCACGTAGAGTCCGCCGTCGCCGCCGATGATCATGTGCTGCGTATTGTCCGGATTGATCCAGAGAGCGTGGTCATCGACATGCCGGTACTTATTGCCGAGGTTGCGGAGCGTCTTGCCGCCGTCGTCGGAAATCTTTGTCCATGTATCGACGATGACAATCCTATCGGGATCGACGGGATCGCAGAATACTTCCTGATAATACTGCGGACTGACGACGGTGTAGCCGTTGCGTTTTTCCCAGGTCGCTCCGCGGTCGCTCGAACGGTACACGCCGCCTTTATCGTCCTGCGCCTCGATCAGCGCGTAGAGGATATCCGGATTTGCCGGGGAAATGGCTAACCCGATGCGTCCCAGGTCGCCGCCGGGGATGCCCGTTTTCAGCGTATCCCACGTTGCGCCTGCGTTGGTGGATTTGAAGAGCTTCGATTCCGGACCGCCGTTGATGAGCGTCCATACATGCCGCCGCCGCTGGTAGGAGGTTGCGTACAGCACATCGGGATTTCGCGGATCGAACACGATATCGGAGACGCCTGTATTTTCACTGACGGTCAGGACGGCGTTCCATGTCTCACCGCCATCGGTTGTTTTGTACAATCCTCGTTCTCCGCACGGACCCCAAAGCGGACCTTGCGCCGCGACATACACGACATCGCTGTTCCGGGGATCGATAATGATTTTCCCGATATGCTCCGATGTCTTCAATCCCATGTTTTTCCACGATTTCCCGCCGTCGAGCGATTTGTAGACGCCGTCGCCGTACGAGACGCTGCGCTGGCTGTTGTTCTCGCCGCTTCCCACCCAGACGACATGAGGATTATTCGGATCGATGACGACGCATCCGATGGAATACGACCCCTGCGAATCGAACACCGGATCCCACGTGACGCCGTTGTTCGCCGTTTTCCATACGCCTCCGGAAGCGACAGCCACGTACCAGACCGATTTGTTTTTCGGATGGATGGCAATATCGGCAATTCTTCCTGACGTTATCGCCGGTCCGATGCAGCGGAATTTCAACTCGGCCACGGTTGAGGATTGGAGTTTGTTTTTCTTCGAGTCTTTTTCGTCGTCCTGTGCATAAGCCGGGATGACGATGGAAATGAGTGTTACGCAGCAGAACAGGATGGCGAGTTGATCGCGGAGGTGGTTCATGGGTGTACCTTCATCTTTGAACAGCGGGACAGGATAGACAAGCTATACGTCGGTTTGCGTATGAAGATACAAAGCCCCGCGCGAAAAAGCACCACGAAGCGGGCCGGTGTAGCGCCGGGTGCCAGAGTACCGCCGTTAGAAATTCACCATTGTTTTTCCTATCTTTCCTCGTCCTGTGCCCATACATGGACATGTTTTTGGCAGTATACATATGCACACTACGCATCATCCGGCGAACCGCCGGCGATGCGATTATCGTTGAACATCCTCCGGCTTGTCAAGGCATTTATTGCGCTGATTTAGGGACAAGAGCGGAAAATGAAAGGACTACGAACATCAACAGGACTCAAATGCTCCTGCGCCGGTGCGCCTCCGCCGCAATAGCAGCGTTAATTGTCTGTTCAGCCGTTGCCTTCTCGCAACCGGTGAAAGTCGAATACCCCGGAAGACCGAGGTATCCCGAAGGTCTATTGTCTCTCAGAATCGCTGGAGGACTGGCGAAATATTCCGGCGAGTTCGAAGGCGGAACCGCGGACAACATGTTTTCATTCAGCGCGGCGTATTCCATTTTTCCTGAACTCTCGGTCGCGCTTGGAGCGGAGTTCGGCAATACCCTCTACCTGCGGCGAAGCCAGCGGAAAATGTTCGATTCCTACGAGTATCAGTTCGGCGACAACGCGCCTGCAATGGAGCGGCGGACCCAATTCAGCACGTACACGCTGGAGGCAATGCTGAATTTCTTTCCGCGGCAATATATGAATGGCTACCTGACTGCCGGTGTCGGTGCGACAATCTACTCGCCCGACGACTACAAGGATTATCTGACCACCATCCGTTCAAAAAACGATAAGCTGGGAACGGTAGCTGTTCCGCTTGGCCTGGGCGCCGATATCTTCCTGACACGGTCTATTGCATTGAATCTTGAACTGAAGAATCACTTCCTGTTCAAGGACGACTTCGATGCATTCCCCTCGATTGAAATCCGGTCCGCGATGGATAATTCAACGGAAAGCGAGGGCGAAAGCAACGACAGTTATTTCAGCCTTCTGCTCGGCGTGAAGTGGTACGTCTTCGAAAACAACGATATCGACGGCGATCTGTTGTTGAATTCCGAGGAGGAGGCCATCGGTACGAATCCATATAATGCCGACACCGACGAAGATGGACTGAACGATTACGAGGAAGTCCGTTTGTTTTCATCCAATCCCTTGAACCGCGATACCGACGAGGACGGCTTGAACGATTACGCGGAGGTTATCCGGTTCAGGACAAACGTCAACGATCCGGATACGGATGCAGACGGACTTGATGACGCCGACGAAGCGCTCATCTTCCATTCGAATCCCCGCCTGATCGATACCGATTCCGATGGGGTAGCCGATAACACGGAAGTCGCTGCTGGTACCAATCCGAATATCATGGACACCGACGCAGACGATCTGAATGATTTCGAAGAGCTGGTAACACACAAAACGAATGCGCTGAATCCGGACAGCGACAACGACGGTCTGACGGATGCGGAGGAAGTGAGCAGATACCATACGAATCCGCTTTCCGCAGATAGCGATGCCGATGGGTTGAGGGATTACTACGAATTGATGACGGCGTTCACCGATCCTCGATTGGCTGATACCGATCAGGATTCGCTCTCTGATTACGCTGAAGTGAAGCAATATGGAACCAATCCGCTGAATCAGGACACCGACGGCGACGGCATTCCCGACGATAAAGATCTGTGTCCGCTGCTCGGCGAGAATATCAACCATGTCGACGATGAAGACGGCTGCCCCGACGAAATGCAGAAATGCCCGGAGGTAACGTACAAACCTCCGGTAGCGCTGAATACGGGGAACAATCCAAAGGCGAATACGGGAAGCCATGCCGATATGCCCGCCTCCTCTACGGCGCGACCGGAACCCGCACCTGGTACCACCGGCCGCCCTGCGCCGGAAATGGCGTTTCGCGAAGATACATGCCACAGCACGACCGAATATGTTTCGTCGCACAGCGTCGACACGCTGCGGGAGGGGATGATCCTGACGCTTTTCGGGGTGAACTTCGAACTGGACAAAGATATCATCCGCGTCGAATCGTACCCGATTCTCGAAGAAAATCTGCGACTTTTCTACCTGTATCCCGAATTGAAGGTGGAAATTCGCGGGCATACCGATTCGCTGGCGCCGGATAAATACAACATCGATTTATCGGACCGGAGAGCGAACGCAGTAAAGCGGTACTTCGTTTCGCAAGGCATCGGCGAGTCCCGTATCGTAACGAAAGGGTACGGCGAATCGCTCCCGATCGCGACCAATTCCACGGAATTGGGCAGAGCAAAAAACCGTCGCGTCGAATTTCGTGTATTGACGACCGGCGCGAGGGACGAAACGTATTGGGAGCGGTATGTCCGCAACCCGGAATCGCAGGTGTTGTTGCGTGAATGATAAGGATTTCCGCGCTCGGCGGTAGAAATATCGTTCCAAAGGCTTCTCTGTGTTTCAATGAAAAACGGAACAGCCGCGATAGTGCGAATCATATTCCCGGTTGCCGTCATCGAACCGATATATCTGTAAGTCTATAACGGCGGCATGTAATGAATCGCCGGTTGCGGCGACCAATGCATACCGGATTACTATATCTGGAATGTCGTCGATCAGTAACCTCGTATTACGGAAATGCAGAAACTCGAATACGCCGGTCTCCCCCCATTTTCTTTTCTCGAAGCATTGGAATGCGAACCGTCGTCAAAGTTGGCGTCCTTTTCGATGGACCGGCCGGTGCCGCTCAAATACCGGTTTTATCTCGCGCTGCATAGAGCAATCTGTAGGAACTGCCGCATAGCATCATCGCAGATCGGCTTCCTGCACAGTATTGCGCGGAGCATCGATTCGGCGTTGCCGTTGTTGAATGGTTCGTTCCGGTTTCAGGCCGAGAGGAAACAACGTCTGAAAACGGCATTCCTTGCCTCCATCCAGCGCCTGGAAAAATAATCCGCCGCCTGTTTTGATGTCCATCCGGCATTGACGATATTCTGCGTTCCGGCGGGTTACAATCCGGTTGTTTTTCGCTTGTACGACGCCGGACAACCGGCGCTGCATCGCCGATTCATGCGCACCGGATGTTGAAGTAGCATACAATGTGCCTTCCCATGCGATAGAACAACATTGAGGATCTACAATGCAGGGCAACGTATCGACTGCGGTATCGACGGGTATCCTGCTTGCCACACTGCTGAGTCTTGCTCAGGTTCCGCTTGCGGCGCAGGGCGGCGAACGGGATATGGCGTTTTACGCAACATATAGCAAGCTTCTCGCCGACAACGTCGACGCGAATGGGATGATCGATTATGCCGGCTTTGAAAAAAGCCCCGATTTCAACGATTACCTGTTGTATGTTGCCAGGGTCGATCTCGGTTCGATGGAGAAAACGGAGCGTCTTGCCCTCCTTATCAACGCCTATAACGCCTATGTTATAAAAATTGTACTCGATCATTTTCCGGTGGATTCGCCCAACGAGATTGACGGGTTTTTCACGGATGTCCGATGCTCGATCGGCGGGATGCAGCTCACGCTCAACGAGCTCAGGCAACGCTATCTTCTTCCGCTCGGCGGTGCGTTCATCTATTTCGGGATAACCTTTGCCGCCAAAGGCGGTCCCCGTCTGCTCCCGAAACCGTACGCTGCATCCGGACTGCAGGAGCAATTACAAGCAAATGCGCGCGAATTCGCAGCGAACGCCACGAAGGTGCGTCTGGAAAAAGGAAAGAAGAGCTTATATTTATCCGAGATGTTCAGGTGGTACGATGCCGATTTCCAGGTGGAATTCGGTTCGGTCCGGGCATTTCTCGAACAATACGGACCGCCTGTCGACGCCGATTTTCTCCGGAAAAATCCTGTCGAAATCCGGTACATGGACTTCGACTGGGACCTGAATCTCCAGCGAAACATCTGATTGTGTTATGCTCCATTGATATAGAGTTCGTATGAATGAATCTTCAACTGTTCTTGGAATAGATATCGGCGGTTCCGGAATCAAAGCCGCCCCGGTCGACATCGTCTCCGGAGAATTGACCGCTCCCCGCATCCGCATTGAAACCCCCGAACCTCCCGAACCGGCCGCCATGATCGGCGTCATAAAATCGCTTATCGACGAGTTCAAATGGCAGGGCGATATCGGGTGCGGATTCCCGGGCGTCGTGAAGGGCGGCGAAGTGCTGTCCGCGGCAAATCTCGCTCCCTCGTGGATCGGTATCAACATCGAGGGGGTCCTGAACAGGATGACGGGAGGAACTGTAGCCGTCATGAACGACGCAGACGCGGCGTGCATTGCCGAGATGGAGTTCGGCTGCGGGGTAAACAGGAACCGGCCGGACGGCGGCGTAGTGCTGATGTTGACCTTCGGGACAGGAATCGGAACGGCAATGTTTGTGAACGGGACGCTTGTCCCGAATCTTGAATTAGGACATATTGAAATGAAAGGAAAGATCGCCGAACTCCGCGCTTCCGCGAAAGTGAGAAAGGCGCAAGGTCTTTCCTGGAAAAAATGGAGCAAGCGCGTCAACGCGTATCTCGCTCTCGTCGAACGCCTCTGCAATCCCGACCTGATTATTATCGGCGGCGGAGTCAGCAACAGAAGCGGCGAATTCCTTTCGTACCTCGGTACGCGGGCAGAGTTGGCGCCCGCCAAAATGTTCAACGAAGCAGGCATTATCGGCGCCGCGCTGACCGTCGCCTATAAACGCAAACAACAATTGTTCTAATACCACCAACGCTCGCCATGCAATACCAGCCCGTTCACGGGGAACAAGACCAGCAGGACAACGACCGTCTCGGTCTTCTCATCACAAATACGATCCGCACGCTGACGATGGACGCCGTCGAACAGGCGAAAAGCGGCCATCCCGGAACCCCGATGGCACTCGCGCCTGTCGCGTACGTTCTATGGGATAAAATTCTAAGATATAACCCCGGCAATCCGTCCTGGATGAACCGCGACAGGTTCGTGCTCAGCGCCGGACATGCGTCCATGCTGCTGTACAGTATCCTGCATCTCACGGGCTACGAAATCCCTCTCGAAGACATCAAGCGGTTCAGACAATTGCGGAGTAAATGTCCCGGACATCCGGAATTCGGACTGACGCCCGGTGTCGAAACCACGACGGGTCCGCTCGGGCAGGGCGTCGCTACAAGCGTCGGCATGGCGATCGCAAAGAAGTGGCTTGCGGCACGGTACAACACGCCCGATTTCACAATCTTCGATTATCAGGTGTTTGCCATCGCCAGTGACGGCTGCCTGATGGAGGGGATTTCGCACGAAGCCGCCTCGCTTGCCGGTCACCTTCGGCTCAATAACCTGATCTGGATCTACGACAACAACAGGATCACGATCGAAGGGAATACGTCCCTGGCATTCAGCGAGGATGTGGCTGCGCGGTTTATGTCGTACAACTGGAACGTTCTTCGGGTCAGCGACGCGAACGATTTCGATATGCTCGAAGAGGCGTTGAAAATTGCGCGCCGCGAGCACGATCGTCCGACGCTGATCATTGTCGATAGCCACATCGCTTATGGGAGTCCGAACAAGCAGGACACATCCGGGGCGCATGGATCACCGCTTGGCGAAGACGAAATTCGCGCGACAAAAGAGAACTACGGCTGGGGAGCAGAGGAGAAGTTTCACATCCCCAACGAAGTGATCGAATACCGCGAACGAATGAAAACACGCGGCGCAAAGCTGGAAGACGAATGGAACCGCATTTTCGAACGGTATGCCCGGCAGTATCCGCAGAAGGCGGCGGAGATACGGATGATACAAAACGGCGATATGCCGCGCGACTGGACCGATTGCCTTCCGGCATATCCGCCGGATGCCGCCGGTATCGCTACGCGTAGTTCCAACCATGACGTGCTGAACGCTATCGCCAGCAAGATTCCATGGTTCATGGGAGGCTCGGCCGATCTGGGACCGTCGACGAAAACCGTGCTGAAAGGCGAGGAGGGATTCGGCAAACACAATTACAAGGGACGCAATTTCCATTTCGGAATCCGCGAGCATGCGATGGGCGCGATTGCCAACGGTATGGCTCTGAGCGGATTACGTCCGTTCGTTTCCACGTTTCTGGTATTTTCCGACTTCCTCCGTCCGTCGCTCAGGCTCTCCGCGCTGATGGAACAGCCTGTCATCTATATTTTTACTCACGATAGCATCGGCGTGGGCGAGGACGGTCCGACGCATCAGCCGGTCGAGCATCTTGCTTCGTTGCGCGCCATTCCGAACATCGAGGTCATTCGTCCTGCCGACGCGAACGAAGTCTCCGTGCTCTGGCATCATATCATGGACATGAAACAACGTCCTGTCGCGCTGATTCTTTCGCGTCAGGAAGTACCGACGTTCGACCGGACCAAATACGCGCCCGCCGAAGGCGCGTTGCGCGGAGCCTACGTATTAGCAGACTGCGATGTCGCTCCCGAGGTGATTCTTATCGGGACGGGTTCCGAAGTACAGCTTTGTATCGATGCATACGAACGGCTGAAACAGGAAGGGATCTGCGCCCGGGTCGTCAGCATGCCGTGCTGGAGTCTCTACGAAAGCCAGGACGCGGAATACAAGGAAAGCGTGCTGCCGAAAGCCGTTACTGCGCGCGTGTCCGTCGAAGCGGGATCCACCTTTGGGTGGCGGCGCTATGCCGGAAGGCATGATATCGGGCGTACTATTGGATTGCGCGATTTCGGAGCGTCGGCGCCGATCAAGGATTTACTCGATGAATTCGGTCTTACCGTCGACGGCATCGTCCGCGCGGCGAAGGAAGCCATGGAACAACACAATTTGAGGGACTAGACCCGAAAGGGAAGATCGCCAAGGCGGGATGTCTGTGTACGGTCGAAGAGCGTTGTTCTGCCGCGAGTTAATAATTCGGGACGCCCGTTTCCAGGCGTCCCGGTGTCAACCACACACACAGTTGCACATTTTTTACCTGAGCGCTTTCACGCTTCCTGACGTCATCACACTGACGTAGTATCCATCGAGTTCGCCGGGGAGAACGGTGAGCAGTTCCGTGGAATTGCGTTCGATGAATATCATGATACACTGTTCGTTTTCGTGGATTCCGATGCCCGCGCCCGCCACTCCGGGGAGCGACATAAGGCGTTGCACATGGGCTTCGAGAACCGATTCAATATCTTTTGTCCTATGCGGCATAGAGGTTATATCTGTTTGAGGAGATTTTCAGAGCGCTGTTTGATCCATTGAGCCGCGCTCGTTCATCCGATTTTACGCCGTCGTAATAAATAAAGAGCGAATGCGGAGGATGTACTAGTAAACTGGTATGGTGTGTGTGGATGCAAAATATACCTGTTTTTAGGTATAACGCAAGAGAGGGTTACGGAATTCCCTTGAAGTTATTGCGTTGATGGTGGAAAGAAACGCCAAGAAAGGAATGCAGCGGACAATGAACCGGCATGCGAGTGAACGTAGCAGTGCCGTAAATCTCAGTGTCCGCTGCCAAGCGTATGAATATCGAGATAAGGGGAGCGGGGAATCGGTTTATTTTCCGTCGACAGTGACGTTGAATTCAGTGAGAATCGGTATGACCGGGTTCGCGACGGTGGCAAGCAGACTACCGGCGAAGACCATTCCGACAGGTTTACAGTCGCGGTCGTCGGTGACGATAAGCGCGCCCGAATCGCCGGCGTCTGTGAACGGCTTCTTGCCCTGAATCATGAACTGGTCGACGAATCTTGTCCATCCGGAGCCGTAATAAACGGTGACGGTAACGTTTGTTGCGATAATTTCGCCTTTGGTCAGCTCGGTGGCGCAGCCGTATTTCTGCACCTTCATATCGACGATAGGGACAGCGGGGATGCTCGACGGCAGTCCGTAGCCGTGTTTTGGCGTTTCGCGGTCGGCTGCCAAAGGCGAGACCGAGACGATCGCGGCATCCATTGTATTGTTTGCCGTCATGGTGAAATCGATCAGCTTCACAGCGGCGAGTGTGCCGATGAAATCGTTCGGCTCCCGTACGCAACCGTTGTCGAGACGGCTCGGTTGAACGATCGTCTCGCCCGGAATGCCGTAATTTTCTCGCGCAAACACATGATTGCAGCTCAACAGGAAATACTCATCGCCGCGCCGTACCCGGCAACCGATCGAACCGGAGGAGCAACGGTTGATATTTCCCGTCGATACTCCGATGGGTACGGGACGCGTCTGCCTGTCCTTCGGATTGAACTTGCCGCCCGCCTGCTGCGCGCATATACGTCCTACGACTACTTCTTTCACCGGAATTCCTTCAAGCGACCTCGGGAGGCGTTTGTTGGCGCCTTTATCGGTGAAGATGACGATAGCCGGGGAGCGATCAGCAGTTGAGCCGATTCCAATTCCTACCACATCGGGCAGGCTGAGAATTTCCGATTCGTGCTTTGCCTGTACGAATTCGGCAGTTTCGGCTGATACATTGACTTTTTCGAACGTCTGGTCGGAATGACCGGTAAGCGGCGAAACAGAAGCGGATTCATCGTTACTACAACTAACAAACGCAAGGAAAACGAAGCATGTAGCAATCAGTGCTTTTGCAGTGCCTGTCCATAATCTCGTCCGGGTATTCATAGGTGTCTCCTCGTTGGCATAACTTGAAAGCTGTTTCGCCGCCATTACCGAATCATTTTCACATTTCTTTGTCAAACAATCAGATAGCATCATCATTCTAACCACAGTGCAATGATATAAAACAGGTAGGTAATTGTCAAGAATAAAATACCTGTTATCTGGTATTTATTTGCAGTCAAAGATGTCGCTGTCAGCAATATTGTCTATTACAAGCGAAAAACAGCAAAAATAGCAAATGCAAAAATTGCAAATCGTTGCCGGGTGATTCATTTTCCGATGCGTGTACCAGATGGAATAACTGAGTCAGCTTTGTGTAAAGTCGATGCCACAACTAAATAATATAAAGCTATGTTTTTCCGTCACTTAGCCGCGCACAGGGGTGATGCAACGAAGAATGGCGGCGCTCATCGGTGGCATACCGGTTGAAGGCCGGAAATGCGTTTATCTGCCTTTTTCATCGATTTTCGCGTAGAGCAATAAAAAACGCCCGGTGAAGTGCCGAGCGTTGAAATGCGAGGGGGGAGTGGCTGGTTATTCAGCCATGAAGGGGTAGCGCCAGTCTTTCGGCGGAACCATTGTTTCCTTCATGGTGCGTACCGACATCCAGCGGAGAAGATTCATGGCGCTTCCCGCCTTGTCGTTGGTGCCCGATGCGCGGCCGCCGCCGAACGGCTGCTGACCGACGACGGCGCCGGTCGGTTTGTCGTTGATGTAGAAATTACCCGCCGCGTTTTTGAGCCGGTCCGCCATTTTCACAATCATGTAACGGTCCTGCGAGAAGATTGCGCCGGTGAGAGCGTATGGCGATGTGGTGTCGCACAATTCGAGTGTCTCATCAAGCTTGTCGTCTTCGTAAACGAAGATTGTCAGCACGGGTCCGAATATCTCTTCTTCCATCGATTTGAATTTCGGATTCGTCGTGACGATGGTTGTCGGCTCGATGAACCAGCCTTTCGAATCGTCGTACTTGCCGCCGGTGATGATTTCCGCTTCGGGGGAGTTCTTCGCATAGTCGATATACGACGTGATGGTCTTGAACGCGCCTTTATCAATGACCGCGCTCATGAAATTGGTGAAATCTTCCGGATCGCCCATCTTGATCTTGCCTACTTCGGCGACGTATTTGGTCTTGAATTCGCCCCAGATGCTCCGGGGGATATACATGCGCGATGCGGCGGAGCATTTCTGACCCTGGAACTCGAATGCGCCGCGGAGCGCCGCTACGACGAGCGCGTCCACGTCGGCAGAGCTGTGCGCAAAGATGAAATCCTTGCCGCCTGTTTCGCCGACGATGCGCGGGTAGTACTTCATGTTATGAATGTTGCCGCCGATAGTCTTCCACATATTCTGGAACACTTCGGTCGATCCGGTGAAGTGAATGCCGGCAAGATTCGGATCGTTCATGACGGGATTGCCGACCTGACCGCCCGAGCCGGGGATAAAATTGATCACGCCGTCGGGAACGCCCGCTTCCTTCAACAATTGCATGATATGATACGCGCTATACACGGCGCTCGATGCCGGTTTCCACAGCGAGACGCCACCGACAATTGCCGGAGCGGTCGGCAGGTTGCCGGCGATGGATGTGAAGTTGAACGGCGTGACCGAGAACACGAAGCCTTCGAGCGCGCGGTATTCCACCCGGTTCCAGGTGCCGGCAGGCGAGTACGGCTGATCGGTCATGAGCTGGGTCATGTAATAGGTATTGAAGCGCCAGAAGTCGATGAGTTCGCAGGCCGCGTCGATTTCAGCCTGGAATGCCGTCTTGCTCTGTCCGAGCATCGTCGCCGCATTCAGCGTCGCGCGCCAGGGACCCGCAAGCAGATCGGCGGCTTTCAGGAAGATCGCCGCGCGGTGTTCCCACGGCATGGCGGCCCATTCTTTTTGAGCTTTCAATGCGGCGTCGACAGCCATCTTTACTTCCTTTTCTCCCGCCTTGTGGTAGACGCCCAGCTTGATGCTATGGTCGTGTGGGACGCGGAGGTCTTCGGTGTTGCCGGTTCTGATTTCCTTCCCGCCGATGATTAGCGGTATGTCGAGCTGTTGACCTTTGAGTTCGGCCAGTTTGGTTTTCAATTCGTTGCGTTCCGGACTGCCCGGGGCGTACGGTTTAATTGGTTCGTTGTACGGCAGAGGGACTTTGAAATAGGCGTTCGACATAATAGTTCGCTCCGTTCAGAAAATATGGTGAAAGAATACAATCATGTATCGAAATCCAAACCGTTCCGGATCGCTCCGGAACTATATTAGATGCGGAACATACCAACTTGTTCTCAAACGCATCCAATACGTGAAAAAATACTCAATTTAGGGCAAGGAAAAAAAGAACTTACGACTCTTTTTCCCGGCATCCGCCGAGCAGCCGCCGCAAACGACGAAAAACATGAAGAATCGCGCACATTGTTGTGGAGCATGCTCCCGGCGCATCGTTTGACAATCGACGGGAGCAATGGTATATTGCAGGCTATTGTGAGTACTATCGAAGTTATTCCATTCATTTTCAGGAGTATATCTCAATGGCGCTTGAAGCACTCGGGATGGTCGAAACGAAAGGATTGATCGGCTCAATAGAGGCGGCTGATGCCATGGTAAAGGCAGCCAAAGTTGAACTCATCGGAAAAGAAACTATCGGCGGCGGTTATGTGACCGTCATGGTGCGCGGCGATGTCGGCGCAGTGAAAGCGGCGACGGATGCCGGCGCGGCGGCGGCGCAGCGCGTTGGAGAGCTCGTTTCTGTCCACGTTATCCCGCGTCCGCACAACGATGTTGAGCTGATTCTTCCGAAACGCCCGCCGATAGAATAGCGCGGGTGGGAGCAGACATGCTCGATTACGCACTCGGACTTATCGAAACCCGCGGGCTCGTCGCTGCGATTGAAGCAGCCGACGCGGCAGTGAAAGCGGCGGATGTTACGCTCGTCGGCAAAGACGTCACCAAGGCGGCGCTGATCACGATCAAGGTCATCGGCGAAGTGGCGGCGGTTCAGGCTGCCGTCGACGCCGGAGCCGCCGCAGCCGCCCGCGTGGGCGAACTGGTATCGCGTCACGTGATTCCCCGCCCGGCAGACGGCATGGAACTGTTCGTGTACAGCAATAAGGGAAAAGGGTATTCGTCGCCTTCAGCAGCCAAAACCAGGCTGGAAGCGGAGACCGGAGACCGCGATTCCGCGAACGGACAGGAACACGCCGAGGACGACAGCGACATTCTCGATATCGCCATTGATCCCAATGCCCCCGCAGATGAAAAACAGACGCTGTTCGTACAGCTCGAATCGCTTCCCGTTACCAAACTGCGGCAGATAGCCCGCAAGACGGAAGGACTGACGATTCAGGGCAGAGAGATATCGTTCGCCAACAAAACGACGATTCTCGAAGAGTTCAAAAAACTTCTCGGTCTGTAACAGCCCGAACACACTTTCTGACTCCGCATGTTCTTTCATGCGGAGTTTTTTATTATCATTATCGCAAAGAAATTTCCGGTATCGATTTCCTTACCTGATCCAATGGCGAAAGCACTACGCAGAAAAGAGTCGCGGAATTATAAAGTCATGGCCGGGACCATGGTTGTCGCGGCATTGTTCTGGTTTGCCGTGTCGATGAGCAACAGCTATGTCGCGCAGTTCACGGTGCCCCTGACGGTGGTAGATCTACCGGAGAACATGGCGCTGGCGAATGCACTGCCCGACGAACTCCAGCTTACATTGGAAGGGACGGGCTGGCAACTCCTTGTTCTATCGATCGGCGACCAACTTCGCGTTGAAGTGCCGGGAACGAGCCTGTTACAGAAAGGGAAAATTTCCACGCTTTCGCTGATGACCGAATCATTCAAACTGCCTTCCGGCATCCGGGTGTTGCGCGCCTACCCCGACGAACTCTCGGCGACGTTCGATACCTATGCCGAGAAAAAAGTGCCGTTGGTGCTTCCCAAGATGGAAATCTCCTTCAAGGAGGGTTTCGGCTTGACGCGCGACATCCTTCTGGAACCCGATTCTATTACGGTATCGGGCGCGGAAAGGATCGTCCGCTTCATCGACGCGTGGACGGTGAATTACAATTCCTACACAGGTATTTCTCTTCCCGTTCAGGAGGAAATCGGTTTGAGCGATTCCCTGCACGGTCTTGTGCGGCTCGAACCGAAAACCGTTAAACTTACCATCCCGGTAGAACAACTCGCCGACGTCCAATTTCAGAACGTCAAAGTCCATGTGAACGACGTGCCCTACGGTAAGGACGTCCTTCTCCTGAATTCGACAATCAAGCTCTATGTCCGCGGCGGAGTGAATACCCTGTCCAACCTCGACGACGAAGACTTCTCGGCAATCATCGATTACCATTCGATCAAAAGCGATACGACCGGCAGTGTCGTTCCCAGGCTGCTGATTCCCGCCAGCATTACGGTGTTGCGTACCGATCCCGAACGGATCCGGTACACCGTGCGTGAAAAGTAAACGGGCTCCGGTCCACGGGCTTCAGCCCGGTTGAACTTTTACGATCCTTTCCATCGTTTATTACATACCGTCTGTCCGCCCGGTTTTCCGATTGAGCAGCCGGGCATATTCCGGAGGAATGAATGTTCCGCATTGCGGCTGAATGCGCTTTGGAAAACGGCGTCACGCTCCAGATCGTACACGGAAATATCGTCGAGGAGGAGACCGACGCCATTGTCAATGCCGCCAACGAACGCCTGCAACACGGCGGCGGGGTGGCGGGTGCAATACTGCGCGCGGGCGGGCGTTCGATTCAGGAAGAATCGGATGCAATCGGCTTCGTCCCCACCGGATCAGCCGCTGTGACGGGGGCCGGAACGTTGAAGACCTCGTATATCATTCATGCCGTCGGTCCAGTCTGGCGGGGAGGGGCGCACGGAGAGGAAGGACTTTTGGAATCAGCGGTTCTTTCGGCGCTCGAAGCGGCGGCGCGGCGGCAGCTTGTCAGCGTTGCGTTGCCGGCAATCAGCTCCGGAATTTTTGGATTCCCGAAAGACCGCTGCGCCGAAATCATCATTGGCGCGGTCAGGGCTTTTGCATCACGCGGACCGACGCCGCTCCGGCTTATGCGATGCACGAATATCGATCTGGAAACAGTTAACGCGTTTCAGCGCGTCATTGAATCAATCACTTACTGATAGCGGAGAATAACACATGGAAGTCGACCACGGACAGTTGCAAGAGGATGTTCTTCCTCTCCGGGTTGTGAATCACGTTGAGATATACTGCGGCAACGCCAAACAATCGGCATACTACTATCGCGTGGCGTTGGGATTTACGCTGGTAGCGTACCGGGGACCGGAAACCGGCGTGCGCGATAAAGTATCGTACGTTCTGAAACAGGATAAGGTAACGCTCATTCTAACCACTCCTCTTGTCAGGGAATCGGGGATCACGGATTTTCTGTCGCGCCACGGCGACGGCGTCCGCGATATCGCCCTCGAAACCACCGACGCCCGGATGTGCTTCGACTACACGACTTCTCGCGGAGCGCAACCGGTGATGCCGCCAACCGTCGTCGGCGATAAAAACGGCTCTGTCCGCATCGCCACCGTTCATGCGTACGGCGACACAGTGCATACCTTCGTCGAGAACATCGACTACAAGGGACCGTTCATGCCCGATTTCGAAGCCGTCGAACACGACGCGCTCGCGCGCCCGGTTGGATTATCGTACATCGATCACATTGTCGGCAACATGGACTGGAACCAGATGAATACCGCCGTCGATTTTTATCTGAATGCATTCGGATTCTCAAAATTCGTATCTTTCGATGACAAGGATATCTCGACCGAGTATTCCGCGCTCCGTTCCACCGTCGTTTCGAACCATAGTAAGTGGATCAAGTTTCCGATCAACGAGCCGGCGGAAGGAAAGAGAAAATCGCAGATCGAAGAGTATATTACGTTCAATAGCGGTCCTGGCGTCCAGCACGTCGCGCTTACAACAAGTGACATCATCGATACGGTGACCAAAATGCGCGCTCAGGGCGTCGAGTTTCTCAACACCCCGCAGTCGTACTACGATACGCTGCTGGACCGCGTCGGAACCATCGACGAGGAAGTGAAGACGCTTGCCGGATTGGGTATCCTTGTCGACCGCGACGACAAAGGCTATATGCTTCAGATATTCACGAAACCTGTCGAGGACCGTCCGACGCTGTTTTTCGAGATTATTCAGCGCAAGGGCGGCGAGAGTTTCGGAAAAGGCAATTTCAAGGCGCTCTTTGAATCGATTGAACGCGAGCAGGAGCGTCGAGGCAATCTCTAACCTGGCGAAGGCGCAATGAACGAAGCACGTGTAAAGAACCTGGCGAAAGAAGGAAAGATCGAATTCACGCGGAAAATGTTCCGTCGGCTTCTCCGCGAGGAGATCGATGCCGCGGCATTTGGAGCTTCGATTGCAAAAGGCGATGTTTCAGGCGAGAATATCTATTCCGACCCCGATTTTTCGTTTTCGATGCGGCTTCCCGAACCGTATCACGCGCGCGAGGCGGTGTGCGTTCAAACAGCCGACGGAAAAGCGGTGCGCGTTGTCGGGTTCTATCAATCACGGAAAAAAGCAAAGAAGTAATGCAACGGAAGTACTCCTCCTGTTCTTACTGCAGCGGCTCCGTTCTCGAACGGCATGTCGTCGTGGAAGCATGGTTCGGCGATAAGCTCGTCGTATTTGAAGATGTACCTGCGGGCGTCTGCGAAAACTGCGGCGAAGAGTATTTCTCCGCCGACGTGCAGAAGCAGATGCTCACTATCATGAAACAACCTCCGAAAAAGAAGATGGAAGTGCCCGTGTTCCGTTTTGCCGATTCGCTGACCGTCGCCAAGACCAGCGCCAAACGGAAACTGGAACAGGCGCAGGACGCAGAAGACCGCGAGGAGGAAATTCAAATCGCGACCGACGACGAACTCGACAATCTTCTTCAGGCGGAAATGAGCGACTGGGATGATTGATTCCCGGACAAATCTGGAAGTTGCATCCCGGTATAGCCGGGATGTTTTTATTTGCGCGGAACGGCATCGTGGCGATGATCAGGAATATCTACATCGACGGATATAACGTCATGCATAAAGTCCCCCGCTACTCGAAACTGATGAAATCAGATTCCGATGCGGCGCGGCGGGGGTTCGTCGAATCTCTTCGCGGACGGATTCCGGGCGGCGCCCAGGCGGTCGTGGTGTTCGACGGCGCAGGAGAACACATCGCCTCCGACGGCAGGATCAGCGTACGATTCAGTCTCACACGTTCAGCCGATAGCTGGATTCGGAAGGCGGTCGAAAGCGAAACGCACCCCGCCAGGGTGCTGGTCGTGTCGTCGGATCATGAGGTTCAGAACCATGCGAGAGCGTGCGGAGCGCAGGTGCAGCGGGCCGAAGATTTCCTGAATTCAAGAGAGCCCGGCAAACCGCAGGAAGAAAAGCCTTCCGCCGGAACGCTCAGCGACAGAGAAGTGAGCGAGTGGATGAAATTGTTCGCCGCGGGAAAGCCGGGGGAGAAGAAACAATGACCGCATTCTCCGCGTATACACCCCGAGCCGAATGGCGGGTCTATCGATGTTTACATACATGGCGGGATTGGTTTGCCGCCGGAAAAACGGTAATTTTAAGCATGAATGAGTTGAATTCGGGTAACCGGAAGGTATCGTGCAGGCGCTAATCGAAGCATTCTTCAAACCGGCGGCGCTGTTCTATCAACGTCTGATCGGAATGTTCGAGCATTTGTACAGCCTTACGATGTTCGGACTGAAGTTCCTCCGCTATGTCTTTGTGCCTCCCTACGAATGGACGCAGGTTCGAAAGCATATGGACGAGCTCGGCGCGAAATCCATGCCGCTGCTTACGTCCGTCGGCTTCATTATGGGATTGATTCTCGCGTTACAGTCGCGTCCGGTGTTAGACCGGTTCGGAGCGGGTTCGTTCCTCCCATCCATGATTGCTATCACTGTCGTCCGCGAACTTGGTCCGGTGATCGCCGCGTTGATTGTCGCGGGACGCGTAAGCAGCGGAATCGGCGCCGAACTCGGCTCGATGAAAGTAACCGAGCAGATCGACGCGCTGGAAGTATCCGCTGTCGATCCATTCAACTATCTCGTTGTGACCCGCGTTTTGGCGTGCATCATCATGATGCCCCTCCTCACAGCCTATGTGGACTTTCTTTCCATCCTCGGGGGGTATTTCGCGGAACTTCTGGCGGGCAACTCGACATTTCAGTTGTATTTCACGGAAGTGATACTTGGATTGCGGTTGACGGACATCATTCCCGGCGTTGGAAAAACCGCGGTGTTCGGGTACATCATCGGAATCATCGGCGCATTCCAGGGATACAACACCAACCGCGGTACGGAAGGCGTCGGGAAGGCGGCAACGACTGCCGTGGTTCTCGCCTCGTTGAATATCATTTTTGTGGATATGGTTATTGTTCAACTTACCCTGCTCATTTTTGGTGCCGACTGATGAATAACGGCGAAATCATGATCGAGGTGCGCGACGTCCGGAAATCGTTCGGCGATCATCACGTACTTGAAGGCGTTTCGATGCGCGTAATGAAAGGCTCGAGCGATGTTATCCTTGGGCGAAGCGGCATCGGGAAAAGCGTTCTGCTCAAAAGTATCGTCGGACTTTTGACTCCCGAGTCGGGCAGCGTCCTGGTTAAGGGCGAGGAAGTGATCGGCATGAAGACGAAGGAATTGAACCGTATCCGGAAAAATATCGGGTACGTGTTCCAATATGCGGCATTGTACGATTCGCTCACTGTACGCGAAAACCTCGAATTCCCTCTGCGCAAACATACCGACCTGAGCGATGAAGAAATTACCGAGCGCGTGGTGGAACAATTGCGGCTTGTCGGACTCGAAGATTCGATCGACGACATGCCATCGGAATTGAGCGGCGGAATGAAAAAACGGGTCGGGCTTGCAAGAGCAGTAATCGGCAGACCTGAAATTGTACTGTACGACGAGCCTACCGCCGGACTCGATCCGCTCACCGCGCGAGAAATCAGCAGTTTGATTCTCAATCTCGAACAACATTTCGGCATAACATCCATCACGGTAACGCATGATCTTGAATGCGCGCAGACAATAGCCGATACGATTTACATACTCAACGACGGTAATTTTCAACATACAGGATCGTTCGAAGAACTGAAAGCAAAAGACGATCCATTGACCCGGGCATTTTTTCAGGCAGTGCTATGAAACTCGCATTTTCTCGCGCAAGAGTCGGTCTCCTTATTTTTGTGGGTGTGCTGGCGTTCGTTGTCGGTATCTTTACCGTCGGCGAAAAGAACCAATTATTCAGTTCGACGTATTCCATTCACGTTAATTTTTCCGCCGCCGAGGGCGTGAAAACAGGCTCGATGGTGGTGCTCAGCGGATATAACATCGGCACTGTTACCGATATCCAGCTTTCGAAGAATGCCGATTCCGTACGACTTACCCTGCGCATCGACGAGTCGGTGAAAAAGTTCATCAAACCGGATTCGAAGGCTGAAATAAAACAGGAAGGACTCGTCGGAAACAAGATCATTAATATTCTGATTGGGTCTCCCATGATGAAGTCGGTCGACGACGGGGGATACATTCAGGGCGAGCCGCCGTTCGCACTGACAAGCCTCGCCGATAACGTAACCGCCATCACCGATACGACCAAGCGCATCAGCGGCGAGCTGCTTCGCTTGTTGGGCGATTTGAACCGAGGCGAGGGCACAATCGGTCGGCTGCTCAAGGACGACGATCTCTACGTCGCGCTTGCCGCCATCATCACCCGTACCGATACGAGTCTGGCAGTCACGATGGATCAGATCGAGGACTTGACCAGAATTCTGAAGAACGTTTCGAAATCGGTCGACCACCTTGTCGTGAATGCTGACAGCGCCGTGCAGGAAGTGAATGCCATTACGAAGGAAACCCGGCTGCTGGTCGAAAATATGAACGCAGGGAAGGGCACCGTCGGCGCATTGATCTCGGACCGCGCGCTGTACGACAGTCTAGTAACGCTGATCGATGCGCTCACCGACGTGACCTACGACGCCGGTAACGTGACCGACCAAACGGCTCAGAGCATTCATGCAATGCGGCAGCACTGGCTGCTGGGGCGGTTCATGGGCGCCGACGAAGCCGAGAAGGAAGGTCCCCCTACATCGTCGTACCGCCGGAAAATGCAGGAAGTGCAGCGGCTGTTGAACGACCTTGAAGAGCGCCAGAAGCGGATCGAGGAGAAGGAACGAAAGCTCGGCATTGGCGGCGCATCGGGAGAGACGAAGTAACCCTGACAATGAAATCGGTTCTTATCGGTCATCTCGTTCTCGACGAAATTCACACGCTCGACGGATCTGTCTACGAAAGTCTCGGTGGCATGGCATTTCCGTTGTACGCATTCGCCTCGGTTGCCCGCGCGGGCGATACCGTTGTGCCGGTGTTTCCACTGGGACACGATGCAGAGGGGGAATTCGCTCGAGCAGTAGACGGCTTTGCTTCCGTCGATCCCTCGCATGTTTTTCCGGTCGACGCACCGAATACCCGCGTTCGGCTGTATCACGAATCGCTTTCGCACTACAATACGCGGCTCGTCGCCGCTCTCGAAAGCATCCCGTTCGAACGTCTTTCGCCTGCGCTTCAGGATGCAAGGCTGGTGTACATCAACATGATGACGGGCGACGACATCACACCCGATACGATAGCCCGAATCAGGGAGACGACGGAAGCAGTGATCTATCTCGATCTTCACATGATCTCGTATGCGGTTGAACACGACGGTTTGCGGCATCTGAACGAAGTGCGCAACTGGCGCGACTGGACTCGCGCAATCGATATCCTGCAATGCAACGAACTGGAACATGCCTCGTTCAATCCCGAGGGCGCAACAGAAAGGGAACGGGTGGATTTGATTTTCGCGGAGAGCGCGGTACATCTTGTGCTGGTGACGAAAGGCGAAGCCGGGACGACTATTTACGACAGGTCCGGACAATCAATCCATATCGATGCCGTACCTGCCGCCGTTGTCGATCCGACCGGTTGCGGAGATGTATTTGGTTCGGTATTCGCCTATATTTACAGCGCTACCCGCGATGCAAAGCGCGCCGGACAGTTCGCCGCCGCCGCCGCGGCATTCGTTGCCGGAATTCCGGGTTCGCATGGTATACACGGTTTACGCACTCTGTTGGAATCGATCGAATGAAAATTCTCGTCACCGGCGCTCACGGCTTGCTCGGGCAAAAAATCGCACTCGTCGTTGCGCAGGAAACCACGCACTCAATTCTTCTGACCGATATCGCGCGGGATACGTTTTTCGCGAATAAACGCTTCGATTATCAGCAACTCGATATCACCGAACGCAACGACGTCCGCAGTCTCGTCAAGCATTATCAACCCGACGTCGTCATCAATACAGCCGCGTTGACAAACGTCGATGCATGCGAGATAGAACGCGAATCCTCGTGGCGCCTCAACGTGGACGGCGTGAAGAATCTCATCTTTCCGATCCGGAAAATGGAGCGCTGCCATCTGATTCAGATATCGACCGATTATGTATTCGACGGGAAGACGACTGCCGCTTACGACGAACTGTCGCGACCGAATCCCATCAGCTATTACGGGCGGTCGAAACTGGCTGCCGAAAATGCCGTGAAGGAAAGCGGTATTTCCGCCACGATTCTTCGGACACAGGTACTCTACGGGACCGGATATAACGTCCGGCAGAATTTTGTGACGTGGGTGGTCTCGATGCTTGAAAAAGGCAAACCGTTCAAGGTGGTCACCGATCAGAAAGGCAATCCAACGCTGGTCGACGATCTCGCGTACGCCTGCCTCAAAGCAGCCGAACAAAGCGCGCAGGGTATCTATCACGCTTCCGGAAGCGAATCCGTCACGCGGCACGAATTCGCGCGGGCTATCGCTGAAGAGTTCGAATACGATCCGGCGATCATCGGCACAACCACGTCGGAGGAAATCGGGCAGGCGGCGAACCGTCCGCTGAACAGTTCGTTCGTGACGCTGAAGCTGGAGTCGGAATTCCGCTTCAAACCGTCGAACATCCGCGAAGGGTTGCAGCGTTACCGCCAGCAACTGCGCGAAGGCGAAAAGTATTTCGAATCGTTAATACAATTCTAAGTATACACGACAATCAACAGGAGAATCAAGCCCATGCTTGATATCAAACGTATCCGCGAAAACCCGGATCTCATCCGGCAGGGGATCGCAAACAAGAATGAGAAAGACCGTGTGCAGGAGATCCTCGATCTCGATGTACGCCGCCGCGCAATTATTCAGGATGTCGAAGCGCTGAAGAACACGCGCAACGTCGTATCGCAGGAAATCGCAAACCTGAAAAAGAACAAGGAAAACGCAGACGATAAAATCGCCGAAATGAAGGTGGTTTCCGATAAAATTCAGGAACTGGACAAAGACCTCGGCGCAATCGAAGAGCAGATGAATGAGATCGTGCTTTACGTCCCGAATATGGTACATGAGTCGGTGCCGGTAGGGAAGAGCGCGGCAGACAACAAGGAAGTGCGCCGCTGGATTCCGGACGGTATTATCGGTATCAATGCCACGACCGACGAAAAACTGCTCGATCACATCGAGCTTGGCAAGAAACTGGGCATTCTGGATTTCGAGCGGGGCGCGAAACTGAGCGGCAGCGGATTCCCGCTGTATATGGGCAAGGGCGCAACGCTCGAGCGCGCGATCATTAATTTCATGCTCGATCTTCATCTGGAGAAACACGGGTATACCGAAGTATTCCCGCCGTTCGCCGTCAATTCCGCATCCATGCGCGGCACGGGACAGATTCCGAAAATGGTGGAGGATATGTACCGCTGCGCCGACGACGATTTATTCCTGATTCCGACGGCGGAAGTACCGATCACCAATATTTACCGCGATGAGACACTCACCGCTGCGGAATTGCCGAAGTACCTCTGCGGATATAGCGCCTGTTTCCGCCGCGAGGCGGGGTCGTACGGTAAGGAGACGAAAGGCTTCCTCCGCGTCCATCAGTTCAACAAGGTCGAAATGGTGAAATTCTCCCAACCGGGCGCGTCATACGACGAACTGGAGAAGCTGGTGAACGATGCGGAAGATATTCTCCAGGCGCTGAACATTCCGTACCGCGTGCTTCTGCTTTGTTCGGGCGACACGAGCTTTTCGTCGGCGAAAACATACGATCTTGAAGTGTGGTCGCCCGCCGAGAACAAATGGCTGGAAGTATCCTCGTGCAGCAATTTCGAGGATTTCCAGGCGCGCCGCGCGAACATCCGTTTCAAACCCGATCCAAAAAGCAAGCCGGAATTCGTCCACACACTCAACGGTTCAGGACTGGCGACGTCGCGGTTGATGGTATCGTTGCTGGAAAACAACCAGACGCCGGAAGGGAAGATCGTCGTTCCGAAGCCGCTGCAAAAATACACGGGTTTCAGCGTGATCGAATAGCCGCTTCTATCAGTTATTCTTTGACAAGCCGTAGCATCCCTACGGCTTGTTCGTTTTCTGTCAGTACGGCGAGGTACCAGCCCGCCGATGGCAGCGCCAAACGAGTGGAGCCATATGACGAACATGCTTCGATACTATGAATGCACTTTCCGGCGCTTGAGTAGACCGAAAGCGTCCGTTTCCCGGAGCGTGGGGAGGTTTGGTAGCGGAGTTCGCACACATCGCGGCATGGATTGGGGAATGCTTCGAACAGAAAGCCCTCCGGGGCAGGCGGGGTATCCGTAGAAAGGACTTCGTCGAGATTCATGTAGTATAGTTTTTGTCCGATGACATTGAGAAGCAACTCGTCGGTGATGTACACCTCGCGGTTATTCACAAAGCAAACGGCTTCTTTTTGCGAGATGAACGAAAACTCCAGTGTCCGCTTTTCGCCTGCAAAGAAGGAATCGCCCGGAAAATTCATGAACAGAAAGGCCTTCGATTGCGAGAGCAGGATGAGCTTCGTTCCGTCGGGAGAAATATCAGCCGACGTAATCCAGTTTTCGTACATGGTGCCGGGACCGGTGTAGAAGCTATCGATCAGGGCGGCTGTGTATCTGCCGGGCGCGTCGGGGAGTTTATACACATGCACCATGCCGTCGAACGGGTCGGTGCGGTTCTTGGAAAACAAATACAGCGCCCCTTTGAACCAGATCATCGCTTCCATATCGAAATCCAGAAATTTGTCCGAGGGCGGAAATTCCGTCTGATCGGAATACGCGAACGAAATCTTTTCCGCATTGACGATATCGGCGCTGATAAGGGAAGGGTTCGGGATTTTATAGATGCGCAGATCCCTTCGGTAGTTATCGTTATTTCCGAAATCGCCGATATAGACATTTCCCGAATCGTCCTGCGCCAGATCCTCCCAGTCGGTATTCGATGCACCACCGATACGTAGTTTGCGGTTTATCACGCCGGTAGTATCGAATGGGTAGAGCGCCGCTTCGCCGCCGCTGTCGTTGAGCGTCCAGAAGATGCCGTCCGTGAATTCAAGAGCGGACGTTTCGCTCGCCTTATCGTCGAGCTTGCACACCTCTCGGAGGTTGATGGGCTGCGCGGTGGCAGTTGTAGCGCCGGTGAGAATGGCGAGAATAATGCCGTAATAAATGATAGAGGTCTTCATCGTGGGTCTGATCTGTAATTTACTATCGATTGCCAATATAGCTATTTCGCTCACCCTGACAATTCTAGTCGAAAGAACAGACCCAAACGGGAGATTGTTCAAAGCGATATCGATGGTCTTTCTTCGCTTTATTTGGCTTTGAACCCTCCGCGCCGTATTTATGTTAGTTGATCATTGAACCGGAACTCGTCCGGGCCGCAACGGAACTGTTTTACAAGCATTGATTTCTTATGATACGCGCAGTAACGATAGATTTTTGGAACACGATTGTCGATTCAAGCAACGGCGCCTCGCGCAGATCGCATCGATCGGATGCGCTGAAACGCGCGTTCGCCTCTGCAGGCAGGGTGCCCGAGGAAACGCTCGTGGAGCGGGCGTTCCAGCTCTCGCATGAAGCGTTCGAGGATTCCTGGAAGAACCGCCACAAAACGCTCGGCGCGGACGAGGTGCTCCGCATCGTCTGGAAAGAACTGGAACTCGACGTCGCGCCCGAAGAACACAACCGTGTGGTCGAAGCGTTCGAAGAGAGCGTGCTGATGGGGTTGCCGGCATTGCTTCCCGGCGCTGCGGAGACTATTCGTGGACTCGCAGAGCATTTTCGACTCGCGATCATTTCCGATACGGCGCTTTCTCCGGGCACGTACCTGAAACGGGTCCTGGAGGAACACGGCGTGCTCCAGTATTTCTCGTATTGCGTCTTCTCCGACGAAACAGGCGTTTCAAAGCCGCACGAACGCGCATTTGTGACCGCCCTTGACGCGCTCGGCGCCGCACCGGAAGAAACGGTGCATATCGGAGATATTGAATGGACGGATATCGCCGGAGCGAAAGCCGCCGGAATGTATGCAATTCTATTCCGGGGCGACAAAGAGAGCTTTTCATATAAATCGTACAGCGGTTCCACCGCCGCAGACGCGGTGGCGGAACATTGGAACGATTTACCCGCCATTATCGAAGCGCTCTCGGAGAGCGAAACTATCCAGCGAAAGGTTGCGTTGTGAAATCGCTGTTCACGCTCAAACCTTATTTTATTCGATATAAAAAACTGTTTATCGCCGGTATCGTGTCGATATTTCTTTCGACCGTGTTCGAAGTTATATCGCCTGTTCTGATAAAAAACGCCATCGACGGTTTACAGAAGAATTTCAGTCCTACCGTACTACTTGAATACGCGGTTATGGTACTGCTCGTCGCCGCCGTCAGCGGTCTATTTTTATATATAACCCGGCAAACCATCATTGCCGCCTCGCGGCATATCGAATACGACCAGCGGAACGATTTCCTGCGCCATGTGCAGAAGCTCTCGCTGCGGTATTTCCAGAATACGTCCACCGGCGATATCATGGCGCATGCCACCAACGATATCGGCGCGGTGCGGATGTTCGTGGGTCCGGCGGTGATGTACAGCACGAACACCATCTTCTCGTTCACGATCATCGTGACGATGATGTTCACGATCCATCCGCTGCTGACCTTCCTCAGTCTGCTGCCGATGCCGGCGGTATCGTTCGTGGTGAATCGTCTCGGGAAAATTATCCATAAACGGTACGATGCAATACAGGCGCACTATTCCACGCTGACGACCCGCGCTCAGGAAACGATTTCCGGAATGCGCGTCGTCCGTGCGTACGTCCGCGAGGATTACGAGATCGAACGATTCCGCTTACTGAGCGAAGAATACCGCGTTAAAAACATGGCGATGGTCAAACTCCAGGCGGTGTTCATGCCGGTGCTGATGCTGCTCATCGGACTCTCGGTCATCATCGTCGTCTGGTACGGCGGCAACGAGGTCATCGCGAAGGAACTGACGATCGGCGAAATGACGCAGTTCCTGATCTATCTGGGCATGCTTATCTGGCCGATGATCGCCATCGGCTGGGTGATCAACATCATTCAGCGAGCCGCCGCATCGCAGATCAGGCTACAAAAAATTTTCGATACTGAGCCGGAAATCCGGAATGGAGAGCGCACCGATTTTTCAATTGAACGGTTGCGAGGAGGGATTGAGTTCGAACATACGGGGTTCAGATATAAACCTGGACTGCCGCCGGTTCTTGAGGATGTGCATCTGCAGATTCCGGAAGGGACGACGCTGGCAGTGATTGGATACACGGGCGCGGGAAAGACTACTCTGGTGAATCTGATTCCCCGGCTGTACGACGCGACATCCGGTACGGTTCGCATCGATGGGCGAGACATCCGGGAAATCCCGCTGGAAACGCTCCGCAGTCACATTGCCTATGTGACGCAGGAGACATTTCTTTTCTCCGATACCATCGAGGCGAACATCGCCTACGGCATCGATAACGCTGATCCCGAACGCGTGCGCAGGGCGGCGGAAGTTGCCCAGATCGACAAGGATTTGAAGGAGTTCCCGAACGGCTATCAAACCATGCTCGGTGAGCGGGGAATCACGCTTTCCGGCGGACAGAAGCAACGCCTGAGCATTGCCCGCGCGGTCATCCGCGATCCGTCGATACTCATTCTCGATGATGCGCTTTCCGCGGTCGATACGCATACGGAGGAAGATATTCTTCGGAACCTGAAGGATATCATGAAGAACAGAACGTCGATCATCATCAGCCACCGGATTTCCACGGTCAAGCATGCCGATAGAATCATCGTTCTTCATGAAGGAAGAATTACCGAATCGGGCACGCACGAAGAGCTTATCGAGCTGGGCGGATTGTACGCCGACCTGCATTATAAACAACTGTTGGCTGAAGAACTCGAAGAGATCCAGTGACACCCGACCGATCGACATGCACATATATCGAGCCGGCTATGGCCGCCGAACGGCTGCTTGCATCCAGCCGCATTATTGTAACGACGCACATCAATCCCGACGGCGACGCTCTGGGCTCGGAAGGCGCGCTCTATCATTACCTCCTGCGGAAAGGGAAGAGCGTAAGGATTATCAATACCAGTCCTTCGCCGGCGAACCTCTCTCTGCTGACCGGTGGCGGGATATTCGAAGAGTACGCGCCTGAATCGCACGACGAGGCAATTCAAAACGCGGATATTGTCGTCGTTCTCGACGTTAACGCTGTGAACCGTCTCGACCGGATGAAGGATATCGTCGCATCAACGAACGGAACCATCCTCGTTATCGATCACCATACGGAGCCGCAGCCGTTCGCCGATTTCTATCTAACCGATACCGCTGTCAGCGCTACCGGAGAGCTGATCTACGATCTCATTTCCATGGATGAGGGAGCGCGGATCGATGAAACCATTGCGCTGCATCTGTACGTTGCGATCGTGACGGATACAGGATCGTTCCGGTTCGAACGCACGTCGCCGAAAGTTCACCGCATCGCGGCTCAATTGTTGGAAACGGGGTTGTTTCCGCCTCGAATTCACGAGCAGGTATACGATTCCTATCCTCTGAACCGGACCCGTTTACTCGGGATGGCTCTCGAACGTGTGCAACCATGCTGCGGCGGCAAAGCGACGATCATGTCGATTACGGATAATATGTTCCGCGATACGGGAACGACGTATGAAGATACAGAGGGCATGGTCAATTTCGGGTTATCGATTCACGGGGTCTCTGCTACCGCCCTGGTGGCGGAACTTGAGGATTGCGTCAAAGTCAGCCTGAGGTCGCGGGGCGATGTACATATCAATGCGCTTGCGCGATCGCTCGGCGGCGGAGGGCATTTGTTTGCGGCAGGTGCGCGCATTTCTGGATCTGCCATGGATGATGTAATCAGACAAATTATCGAAGGATTTGAGCTGATATACGGCGATTCCAGACAAGACTTGTAGGTGTATTCACGGAATCCGTTCAAAAAAATCTGTGCCATATTGGATTTGTAGGATTTTTCTGGTACAATTCCCGTCGAACGCCGGATTCTCGAGTTCACAATTTCACTATTCGATCAAGAAGGTACCTTGGCGCAGGCATGCCGCCCGCACCGGATACGCACAAACGACAGGAGTTATCGGATGATTAAATGCAGCGGTCATTACGGGACACCCGAGAAGGTGAATGCGGACATCCACATTCTGTTTTTCGTTGAAAATGAGCCGCTTTTCAAACGAATCGCTTCCGAGGCAACCGAGGAATACGGCGAATCCATCCTCGAGCTGTTCGATAGCGGCGATTTCACCGGCAAGTCCGATGAGATCCGGACGCTGTTTCTCAAGGACCGCAGGCTTGTGCTGGTCGGGATGGGCAAGTTCGAAAAGCTCGATCTGGAACAGATTCGGCGCGGAGCTGCACGCGGTATGAAGGAAGCGCAGAAGCTCACAGGAGAGTCCGTGTCGGTGCAATGCTATCCTGAATTTATCTATAAGAAAATACCCTTCCTCTCGTTCGATTCCATCGTGTCGGCGCTGGCGGAAGGCGCCCAGCTGGCGGCGTACAAATTCGACCGGTACCTTTCGAAGAAAAGCGATGCGGCAAAAAAACAATTGAAGGAAATCATGATATCCGTCGCCGAGGAAGGATATCAGGATAAACTGAAGGATGCTATCGGTCACACGATGATCGTCCTCGAGGGCGTGGAGCTTGCGCGCGACCTGAGCAATACCCCCGCCTGCGACTTGAACGCCGAGGATCTGGCAAAAGCCGCGAACGATATTGCGAACAAGCTCAAACTGAAAGCGCTGATTCTGAAAAAGAAGGAGATTCAGCAGCTCAAAATGCACGGACTTCTTGCCGTGAATAAGGGCAGCGAGAACGAACCGCGCTTTATCGTTCTCGAATACAATCTTACCAAGCGGAAGCTGCCTTTGTATGTGCTGGTCGGGAAAGGCGTAACGTTCGATTCGGGCGGGCTGTCCATCAAACCGGCAAGCTCGATGGAAGACATGAAAGCCGATATGGCGGGCGCTGCAGCAGTGCTTGGGACGATGTACAGCGCCGTGAAGCTGAAGCTCCCGGTGCGATTGGTTGCGCTGATTCCGGCGACGGACAATATGACCGGTGGAAATGCCACCTGTCCCGGCGATGTAATCCAGTATTCGAACGGTGTCTCGGTAGAAGTGCTGAATACCGACGCAGAAGGCCGGCTGATCCTCGCGGACGCGTTGATCTACGCACAACGGTATACTCCCAACGGGATTATCGATGTCGCGACGTTGACCGGCGCCTGCGTCGTTGCGCTGGCGTCGCATTTCACCGGAATGATGGGCAACGACGACGAATTGATGTCGCTTCTTGAAGATGCCGGCAACAACGTGTTTGAACGCGTTTGGGAATTGCCGCTCGACGACGACTACGACAAAATGATCAAGGGCACAATCACCGATATTAAAAACGTCGGACCGCGCTGGGGCGGCGCTATTACCGCTGCCGCGTTCCTGAAACGATTCACCGCAGACATGCCGTGGGTTCATCTCGATATCGCAGGGACGGGAACGTTCGACGAAGCCACCGATTACCATCCGAAAGGCGGCACAGGAATCGGAGTCAGGCTGCTGACCGAATTCCTTCGTCTGGCATCGCAGGGCGAAGAGGACGAATGATTATCCGTTACGGCGGCGGAAGTCCGACGCCGATTGAAAAGTAGATATAGGTGGGTCCGAAGCTGATCGGGTAGTCGATATCCGACTGGAATATAAAGCTTTTGCCGAATCCGAAGTCTGCGGGACCTATCGGCGTATCGATCCCAAGAGTGATTCCCATTCCATGACGCAGGTCGGCGAATTGTATCGCCTTTGCGCTTTCCCATGTGCGGCCTAAATCGTACCGCAATCCCAGATACGTATCGAAAAACACCTTTATCGGAAGCAGATACCGTACTTCAAGACTCCCGTTGAATAGCTGCCTTCCGGTGAACTCGTTTTCTCTTGTGCCGAAGAAGGAATTCAACCCTCCCAGACGGAATTCTTCGGTTAACGGCATGGTGATATCGCCGAAACCGAATTCAACATGCGGATGGATGGTCAGTTTCTTGCCGAAGCTGCTGAAGAAGACATCGTACGAGACATACATCTTCACGAATGGAATTTCACTGCCGAGCGTTTTTTGCGACGTCTTGTATGAGGCGAGCATAAGGATGCCCTCAGATGGATACGGCAGTTTATCCTGCGTATCAATCGTGAAGCCGAAATCGAGCGCCACCATCCGGAACCGCTCCATATACATTTTCGTATCGGCGTTTCTCAGACGATGCTGCTCATAGCGCATTCCGGCATGGAACATTCCGAACCGCTCTACATACATCCCGAGTTTCGCGTGTGCGCCGTAGACGATGCGCTCGTAGGAATAGGACCCCGTGCGTTCGAACCGGTTTCCCGGTAGTCCGTCGACGTCGACGTAGTGTTTGTATTCCCGGTTGTCGTAGTATCCATCCAATCCCATCTGCAATCGCGTGTAGAATACGCGGTTCGTCGAGTAATGCAGCATATATGTCTGGTTCAACAAGCCGCCGAAGAACAATGTGGAAAGCTCCGTTCCTGTGCCCAGCAGATTGGCTTCCTTATATTCAGCCAGCAGTTGCGCGTTCCGCTCATTGTTGATAACCGCTCCGATTTCGAGGCTGCTGGAGGAGCGTTCGTACAGCGTGATACAGATAACAGGAAGCGTGTCTGTCTGCCGTACCTCGAACATCACCTGGTGAAAGAGGTTCAATCCGGAGATGTTCTCCAGACCCCGTTGCGCTTTTCCGATCCGGAATATCTCGCCGCTGTTGAGAGGGAATTCCCGCAGAATCATCACCGGGTCGGTGCGGACATTCCCTCGGATGCGAATGGAGCCGACGATTCCTTCGTTGATAACGATCTCCATCGATTTTGCCGGCGGATTGTAGACCAGAGAATCGATACGGGCGAGAGAGAACCCATACGAACGGTAGACATTCAGGATATTCTCGCAGATATCCCGCAACCCTTCCTCGGAGTACGGGATTTCCGCGCCCGACTGAAGCGGCTTTGTGAAGACAAATTCGTCCAGCTCCTTCACGCCTTTCAGGGCAATCGATGCGATACCGGGTTTGTCGGTGACATACACTTCGATACCGGTCTCGGTGTTTTTCGTGATGACGTCGTCGAACAGGTTGGTCTTCATCAGTCCCAGCACGATTCCTTCGGGAAGCGATTTGGTTGTTACCGATCCGGGAAGAATCCGCTCGATCTCGACATCGGTCAACCGCCGGTAGCTTTCAGGCATCGACCACGTCTGTTCGGAACAAATCGACGACGCGAGCGTTGTTTTCCGGATCAGGGCGGCAAGATCGGCAGCCGGTTTCCTGGCCGCAGCGTACCCGATTTTTATAAGCGAATCGGCGAGCTCGAAATTCATGCCATCCATTTGATCCAGAGGCGGAGCGATGACGGCGTCGGCAAGCTCGAGCTGACCGCTATAGGAATTGTTCATGACGATGTTCAGCACCTGGTCCAGCGTCTCAAACGGGTTCGCGATCTGGTCCTTCGCGCGCAAGGGACTGGTTGTATTGACGGCGATGACGATATCGCAGCCTTCATCGCGGGCAATGTCCACCGGAATATTCGAACGCAATCCGCCGTCGATCAGCGCCATGGAATCGCGCTCTACCGGCGCATAGAGAACGGGGAGGGTGGAACTCGCGCGCATCGCCTGCGCAAGGCTCCCATCTCGTAGAACGACTCGCTTCCCGGAGTACAGGTCGGTTGCAACTGCCCGAAATGGAATCTTCAGCTTATCGAAATCCGTCGTTTGGTACAATCCCTGGAGCGCAAGTTCGTTCAACAGGTTCGTCATATGCTGACCATTCGAGACGGCTGCGGGAAGTACAGGCTTCAATCCGTCGAAACGGATGGAAAAGATCGACCGGTCGTTGGATGCGCGCCGGTCGATGGCGACAAACTCGCGGTCGGTGTCTTCCGAGAGCTTCATCAGAACCGACCAGTCGATTTCACCGGCGGTCTTTTTCAGGCGCTCGACCGTGTACCCGGATGCGTACAGTCCGCCGACGATGCTCCCGATGCTTGTCCCGACGATGAGATCGGGCACGATACCCGCCTCGTCGAGCGCCTGCAGCACACCAATCTGGCTCAATCCGCGCGCACCTCCCCCCGAGAGTACCAGTCCGATTTTCGGCTTATGGATACGGACAAACTGTTTTGCCGAGAAAGGAAACAGGCTCACTGTGTCGAGCCGTGGCCGGTGTATGAGGAAAGTCTTCGTGGAAGTTTGCATACTCTCCGGTTGCGCGAATCCCCGATTCGGAGTCAACGCAAGAGTTGTCAGGAGAGTAAGGAGAAATGCGGTATTTTGGGCGAAACGCATACGAAAACTTACTCAAGAGGAGCGCGTTTTCCAATACAGACTGTAACCGTCGAGAAAGCGCCTGTATGGATAGAGATGCTTCATGAACCGGAACATGCCGGGAGCAAACCTTCTGCAGGGATACCTTGCATCAATGAATGATCCATCGGGTACACATGCTGCGGGATAAAAACAAAGGCAGATCGCTTGGATCTGCCTTCCGACCTTACGGGGTCATCTCGGAGGCCTTACAGGGTCTCGTATCCGGCTTTACGGAGCCGGGCTACCGGGGTGAAAAGGGTATTATAAATCGAAATGCGTCGTGACGGCGAATGAACTCGAAGTGAAGCCGTCCGTGAATGCCGAGAGAATGTTACCGGTTCCGAGATCGAGCGTAAACCGTTCGAGCTGAAAGCCGATACCCATCGACATGTTGATGGGCTGATAGCCGCCGAATGAAGCGCCCAACCGGAGAGGGACGCCGTCGAGGAACGCATATTCCGCGCCGACGCCGATAAACGTGCCTTCGATGTTGCCGGGTTCGCCGTTGAAACCCTGACGCAAAGCCGCGGCGAGTTCAAGGGTTTTTCCGTTCGTCAGAATGTCGGGGAAGCTGTACGAGGCCGCGAGAGTCAGCGCCGCCGGTAAAGGCGTTTCGAAGGACGCAATTGGCGCTTCCTTCCCGTTCAGGCGGCTCTTCAGATCTTCGGTCTGATCCGATGTACCTACTTCATTGATGGTAAAATATTCGTCGGCTTCCGACTTCTTCGCGCCGCGGTTCCAGGTAATGGAACCGATATCCGTCAGACTCGCTCCGACCTGGAGATACGGGCTGATTTGCGCATGGACTCCGAAATCCACGCTGATACCCGAACCGACGGGATTCGGAAACATCTGTATCAGGTAGATGCTTGCGTTATCGAGCCATTCCGTGCCTGCGTAATTGGCGAGCATGTTTGCCCGGCCATACACAACGAAGGAGTCCGGATCGGTTGTGAACCGGCTGTCGAACCGCTCCACTCCGAAGTACCCATATCCATGCACAAGTTTGACCGATGCGCCGACGGAAACAGGCGTATTGACCTTTCCGACCTGAATTGTCTGCGCGATCGAGAGGGAGTACGAGCGCGTCCACGACGACCGGAATTGCAGACCGCTGAAATCGAATGTTTTTCCCGGCGGATTGCCGTTGAACATGAATTCCATGAACGGTTTCGGAATGGAGCCGTTGCTGCCGATATGATCGGTCATATCGAGTCCGAAGGCGAAGCCCTTCCATCCGAAGGTCGCTGCGAGCAGACGGTAGTTTCCGGCAATCCCGAACGTACCTGCGTCGCCGGTAAACGAACCAAGGATGATATCCTTGTCGTTTTGATTGAGATAGTAGCCTACCCGGTTGCCGTTTTCGTCTTCGACGCCCGTGAAATATTTCTTGTACGTGCCGAAATCCAGAAAATCGGTGCCGGCGTGGAAGCCTACCGGGATAACGGAGATGGATGCATGCGAGCCGGTGGGAGGTGCGATGAGCGCCGGATTGGTGCCGAGCGCGTCGGTTCCTCTGACGAGCGCTGCCGCGCCGTTGCCCATGCCGGTCAATCTGCCGTTGAATCCCAGATTCTGTGCGCTTCCGGTCTGCAGGAGAGCGGCGAACAGGATCGCTGCGTATGCGGAAATGAAGATTCTATTCTGTAGTCTCATGACGATGCATTCTCTTTCGTAGTGACTAGCCGATTGCACTTACTTCATTATGTTGGAATTAACGTTCAGCGTTGCGTATGCACGTACCTTGATATAATCGGTTGTGCGGAAGGCGACGCTCTTCTGGGTGTTTGATTTCATTCTGAGCCGGACCAGAATCCACTTGCTGACGACCATTTTCTTGAACTCCTCGGCGGCAAACTGGATCGTAGTCGAGCTTTTTACTGCCTTCGAAACGCGTCCGTCGTTATCAAGCTCGCCCGACGGAACAGAGATATCGCCTCCGCCGACGGCGCGCGGTTCAAACAGAATATTGCTGGCATTATCGAGAATGGCGCTTTCGAGGACCATCTCGGTCGGCAAGTGGTTCTCCATCTCGAACGTCATGCTACCGGAGTTGATCTCGTCGAAGCGCTTTTTATTATCCTTATTGATGTCGACAGCGGATGTATCGGTTATCACACCCGATTTCATCTGGAATTGCATCGGGATTTCGACATAGATCGTTCCGCTGATACTGTCGCGCGTTGAGGCGCGTCCCGGAAGACCGTCTGGATTCAGCGTGACGCTTCCTTGCACATCGAGCTTGTCAGGGAATTTTGCGCTAAAGGTGTTCAGGAAATTCAGGACCTCGGAGCTGTTGAAATCCACCAGTGTCTCGGCGCCGCCCTGTATACGCTGCCCCGGTACATTGATGACCGCCGTCGTCGAGGCGGAAGACTGAATGCCGGTGACCTTCAGGTTATCGATTTGAACCGGCAGCGAAGCCTGGTTCCGTAGCACCGCCCACATTTTCGCATTGGAGAATTCCAGTTCGCCGTTCAATTTCGATGTAAAATCGAAGTTTATGTTCTGCGACTGATCGACTGCAACGAAACGCGGAGAGAGCGTGCCTTGCATTTCCTCAAATATGAGCCCGTAGAGTGTCGCTGAAATAGTAACGCTATCGACGGCCTTGATGAGGACCGCTTTCTGTTTCGCCTCATCGGTTACAACCGCCACCGTGTATTTGATGTACTTGCCTTGTAGCGGAGCGAAATTGTATCCAGCGAGATTGAACTCCAGCTGTTTTCCTGCGCGCGCTTCCGTTCTGAACTGCCGTTGAATCGGCAAGCCGCCGGCATCGGTCATACCTTCGATGGTGAGATTCAGGTCTGTGCCGACGGCGATGTAGTTCTGTACATTGAAACGCAGCGTTCCGTATTTAATTTTACCGCTGGTGATACTTGAACCGTCGTTGTTCGTGATATCGACCGCTTCGCTGATTGTACTTTGCTGTGAAGGCAGGAAAGCGACCGCCGAAAGAATCTTCGTCTTCTCGATGGATATCTTGATATTCAACCCGTGCGTCGATTTGAGCGTAACGCTTTGACCGCCGCTTCCAGGCGTTGCGACGCGTAGTTGCATGGTCATTTGGTTCTTGATGGTCACTCCCTGAAGGATGATCTGCGGGAGAGAGCGCGATTCGCCCGGCTGGAGCGTGCCCGGAATCGCTGTCGATCCCAGGACCCTGCCTGTGTTGTCGAGGAGCTTGGCGGGTTCAGGGAAGGTCACCGGTATCGGCATGTTGTTGGTGAGGACAATCGTTACTGTGCCGCTCTCGAACGTCGCCTCCTCGAAGTACTGGCGCGAGTCTGCGATGATATCGATCGCCGATGGATTCGTGTATGCACCGATCGCGGCAGTCCCGACGGAAATGGCCGGAAATAGATCCCTTGTCAGGATGTCTTTATTAAGAAATTCGGGAATATCGTATTTCAATGCCCCGAGCGATTGACCGTACCGGTACCGGTTTTCGGCGAGCGTAATGCGATCGCCGAGAGGAATGCTTTTAATATCGAATGCTTTTCGCATGATCAGCAAATCGCCGTCTCCATGCACGATCTCCATGGTAGAATCTTCGCTCAGCAGATCTTCCATCGTATAAGTACGCGCGATAAGAGGGACGTTCAAATCGGTATCCCATTGTGGTTTGACAGGCGACAGCGGATCGGAGCATGATCCAACAAAAAGCGCAATAATTGCAATGCCTGTGATCGTCCTTCGAGAGATTCTTTGCAGTAGTTTCATCGTAAATCTTCTTTCAGACAGTATGACCCGTGTTTTCTCATCACGAGTAACTATGACAATCCCAGTGCCATAATTTTGAAAATACTGCTGAATTCGGCTTCGATGTACTCTAACCGTTGATTTACAACGAAATAGCGCGGTTGTCGATCAGCGCGGGGGCAACAGTCCGGCAATTCGCGTTGCTATTATTGCAATACTTATGCTGTACGGTGAAAATTGTTCAACGCCTGATGCATCAATATGACCCTAACCGCTGAAAGCCGAAGGAAGCTGTGGAGATTTTTGAAATAAGTGCATTAGTTGTGCTGAATGAACAAATACATGGCGGCGAATATTTCAATAATTGCGGTTGTCTCCTGTATTCGGCTACTATCACACTATCTCAGCAATCCACGACGATCCCGAATCCAATCGCGCCTACGAACATCAAATAGGAACTTGCCGATTCATTGCGTCACACGACGCTATCGCGATTCGGCAATCGAAGTTGATCTTTATTCTGGCATTCGATATCATGGAAATCATTACACACTATTGAGAAGCAGCATGAACAAACCACACCTCAATCGAGTATTCGTCATCCTTGTTGCAGCAACCGGTATCGCCCTTATTTCATCGGCATGCTCGAAAAAGGAAGAGCCTCAGACGCAGTTCCAGCAGACTCCTACGGTCGAATCCACCGGATCGGCTGAAGCGGGGAACCCCGCTCCCGATTTTGCATTGCAGGATGTAAATGGAAAGGATGTATCGCTTGCGGATTACAAGGGTAATGTGATTATGCTCAACTTCTGGGCAACATGGTGCGGACCTTGCAAACGTGAAATCCCCGATTTTGTTGAGCTACAGAAGACCTACGGCGGCAAGGGGTTGAAAATTGTGGGTATTGCACTCGACGATCCAAGCGAAGTAAACGCGTTCGTGAAGAACGAGCGTTTGAACTACGACGTCCTGATCGGCACCGATGAAGTGGCGATGCGGTACGGCAACATACGCAGCATACCGACTACCTTCCTTGTCGACCGGGAAGGGAAGATTGTCAGCAGTTATGTCGGGCTGCAGCCGAAAGAGAAATGGGTCAGCGAAATTGAATCGCTGCTTTAATCGATTATCTTTTCGTAGATAGTAAAAGGGCATCCGTAATCCGGATGCCCTTTGTAATTTATAACCGAATGGCGCTCGCTAGAGGAACATTTGCCCGACGAACAGGAGGAATCCCGCGTAGGGCGCCATACGGTAGGCTTTAATGTTGTAATTCTTGAGATCGTGAAGCACGTATGCCATGCCGGTGCAAACGACGACAAGCGTCAAGATGACGACAAATACGGGGTAGAATTCAAGCTCTTTGCCGTAAATGAATCGCAATCCGGGGACCAGGATACCACCGTATAATGCGGAGACATGGAAGACGTAAATAAAGAGAGTGTGCTGCCCGATGATGGGGATAAGCCGGGGCAGGCGTTTCACCTTCCGTATAAGCGTCCCGACGCTTGCCCACATCAGAAGAACCAGACTCAACCGGAATGCGAAAAACACCGGGCTTGTCGGCATGAATACCCAGCCTTGACCGTCGAACACGACATGCCGTAACAGCAGCGTGATCGAAAGCACTACGGCGCCTGCGAGAGCAAACCGCTTCACAAGGAAACGGGTTGGGTTTTCCCCGCCGGCCATCTTAAACAGCGACGCCGAAGCTGCGCCTGCGAACAGATATCCTGCAAACGGGAACAGCGGGAAGAACGAACCGCTTTTGAACGTAAGATAGCTGCTGATCCACAACGGCAGTCCGGCGACAGACGCCGACGCATCGAGAACCGGCGAAATAGCGATTACGGCTATTATTGCGGAGACGGAAATCCAGAAGACCTGCTTTAGATTCCGGGCTACAAGAAAGACGCCGAGAAGACCCAGCAACGTAACCGCCATCATCCTCAATACGTCGATATTGAAGAAAATCCGCCATTTTTCATCGCTTACCGCGCCTAAATTCGGGAGGTCGTACACCGGGAAGTGCATGATCGCTCCGATACCGTACAGCAGACCGATCCAGCGGAGGCGCCGCCAGACAAGCGGCAACGGCATACGCCCGCCCACGATTTTCTTCGTGTTCGCGATGACATACGCAAATCCGGAACCGAAAAGGAAGATCGGAGCCGTTAATCCGCGACCGATTTGCCAGATCTGAAATAGAAGGGAATTGTCGTTGTAGAAGGAATAGCTGAGAAGTGCATCGATAGTGTGCCCTTGAATCATCATGAACACGGCTACCGCCCGCATGATATCGAGAAGCAGCATGCGCTGCCCGCTCTCCTGTATATGTGTGTTCAACTTGTCAAACACAAACGTGAAACATAACGCAGCTACTAACATACCAGTTTTTGGGATTCAGCGCAACGTTCGTTCACAATTTCTCGAATTCGCAGAAAAAATCGGGGCAAATGGGGCGATTCATTCATATTCGAACCTCTGAGCGGTCAGGGAAGAAAACCGGCGCTCCCGAGAGAGGCGCCGGTTCCGTTTCGAAGAACAGCCTGGAAACAGCTATGCGTTATTGTTTCTGATTGTCTTCGACGTGTTGTTCCAAACCTGGGAATGAATCAGCCGACCAGGATGTCTTGCCGCCGAGATGTCCGCCGATTCCCCACACAATAGCAAGCGCGAGCGAAAATAGCAAGACGACGATCCGGTTATTTTCCTTCCCGCGCAGTCTTCTGATTCCGAGGAATGCCAGCACCAAAGCCAGAATAGCGCCGGAGATGCCCAGACGCTGGTGCCAGGCGATCGGATCGTTTTCGGGTATGTCCTGCACAAGACCCGGATGTTCGAGGTACATGCGCCCGATCGCCGCGTAAATACCCGTAACGATTGCCGGAAATACGGTAAGAAAGGCGATAATCGCAAGCACAGCCCACGCCCACGTGAGTTCAGGTTTTTTGTAGACGAAAGCCGCAATTGCCGCTAGCGCCGCGAGGATTGAGCATGCGATGGGCAAATGGGTCATCGGCGCATGGTTTTGAGCGAGGAACAATTCCATGACGTTTCCTTCAAATTGAATAACACATTGTCGAATCAGCCGTTTCCTGCGGCGTTATCAAAGCTGCCGCGGAATGAAGGTGCGTCGTATTCCGGACTCAATAGAAGATGTGCAGTTGCGCCGTATACTGCGCAAGTCTGATATACTGATCGTCGTACCAGCGGTATTCCGGTCTCAGTTCCACAAACGGTAAAACGAAAACCTGGAACCCAGCCACCCACTGTTTGGCGATGGAATGGCTTTCGGGTCCGCCGTCTGAACGCTCGGCCGTATTGGTTTTCGCCTCTTCGTACCGCGCGACAAAAGAAAGCCCGTCGATAACCTCGACGCTCGCCTGAATGAGAAACACATCTGCTGTCTGCTTGTACGTCGGACCTGCCGTGGTGGCGCCGGGAAGCGCACGCGTGAAGTCGTCGGCCCGCTGCACGTATTCGGCAAGAATCGACGCTTTGTCCAGCCACCCTATTCCTATATGTCCGCCGAGTAACGACTGCGTGTCGTACATCGCTGCGCTGACGCCGGCTTTATAGATTATTTCGGTGTCGTAATCCGGCACCATGAAGGAAAGATTGCCGGTGTAGAAAGCCCCTGAACTCGATACGGAATCGACATAATCGTTCCTGTTTTTCGAGGAATAGACGCCGCCGGACACCGTAAGCCACTCGAGGGGTGTGACGTATATCTCGCCACCCGCTTCGGCATAATAGGGGTAATAACCGATGCCGCCTCGTATTCGAGTGAATGTCGTATGATCGTCGTGCCGCACGCCGAAATTCGGCTGCAGGTAGCCTGCTTGCACCTGTATCATATCAGAAGGCTGGAACACGATGCCGGCGTAGAAATCCTGCTGCGAAGGATATTCAGCTTTCACCAGATTGTAGGTAGCGTAGGCGGACAGCTCCTCGACCGGGCGGTAGGTTACGTAGGGGCTTGCCTGCATGGTGAAGAAACGCCGTTCCAGTTTGCCTGTGTGCTCGTCCGGTCTCTTCGCGACCTGCGAACGGAAATCGAAGCCCCAACTCAAGACGCCGGGGATAAGATCGTTGGATTCTGACTCGAAAAGCGGCGCGAGGAATGTTTCGCGCGGCGATATCAAGGCAAAGTCCTTCATCGAAGCCCAGCCGCCCTGCGTTCTCGGACCGCCGCCGGTGAGATTCGCATGGCACGATGCGCAGGTAGCGCCGGTTTGAAGCGAGAAACGTGGCAACGCCAGGGATGTGCCTGCGGCAACGACCGAGAAGAGTGCGACAAGCGCCGGGATTCGGAACAGGGTACGGACCGACGGCGAATTTGGGTTCTTCATACGCTTCACTCGATTGTGATAATGATGGAGTTGCCTGAAACAACGGTAGGATACGCTTTCAGATTGGTTACGGCAGGCCCCTTTTCGACGGCGCCGGTCAGAACATTGAACCGCGAACCGTGGCAGCCGCACTGAATCGTATCCTGATCGAGTAGCGTCCCGCTGAACCTCGGCGCAAGATCGCAACCCTGGTGGGTGCACAATCGCGCGATTGTCGCGGCTGTTGTCGCAGATTCCCGGAAAACGAGCAGCTTGAGAGTTGTTTCGCCTTTCTTCGTATCGATATCCAATATACCCCCTGTTGCGGCGAGCGCGGCGTACTTCTCGTCGGCCAGGTCGAGCGTGAGCTTGTTTGTATCGTCCGAAGGAACGACGGGCGCGGTTGGGGCTTTGATGGTTTCTTCCTCGCAACCCGAAAGCGCGGGTAACGAAGCCAGCGCGAGAATCCCCGCCGCTCCCGCGGAACGTTTCAGAAAGGTTCGTCTTTGTCCGCTAGTGCTGTGTTCGTTCATGCTTCAGCTCATTTTTTTGTGATGGATAGGATTCCGTTTTTCACGGTGAAAGGTATGCGGGTAAGGTCTTTCTTCGCAGGTCCGCTTTGATAGGTTCCGTCGATGGCATATGCCGATTTATGGCACGGGCACTGAATCAGTTCGGGATTCTTGACCACGACTTCGCACTTTTTATGCGGACAGATATTGCTCATGACCGCATATTTGTCACCTTCCAGCCTGACGACAAGCAGGTCGCCGGCCGCCGTGTCTTTCAGCAAAATATTGCCTCCGGTCTTTGCCAACTGTTTATAGTCTGCAAGCTTGACGGTGGCGATGGTATCGTCATCGCTGGTATAAGCCGCAAGGACAGGATTCGAAATGAACGCGCTTACGGCAAGCGCACCGGCGCCGGCTTTCACGACATTACCGAGAAAATCGCGGCGGTTCTGCTTTTCATCAGGAAAAGTCATATTGTTACCTGTTATAGTTGTTGCAACATATAATGTATAGACATACGAAAAGAGGAAAAGTTACTTCCCGTTTATCCGGAGAAATTTCACTCACGATGATTCGCGTCGAATGCGCCGTGAGATGCATATGTCGTGGACTCATTGATTCGTACTATCATTCATACGTAAAAATCCTGAATTCCGTTCCGCCCGATTTTCTCGGCCAACAGCACTTTCGTATTTTACTTATTCGTGCAATCGACGAATGCAACCGAAAAACGATTCTATTTATAGTCACCCGGAGCCATAGAATGTCTCAAGAACCCCAACAACCGGAAACGCTCGCCTCCGCCTACTCGCCGCAGGATGTCGAAGACCGCTGGTACGCGTTTTGGGAAGACCGCCGGTTATTCCATGCCGAACCCGACGCCGCAAAATCGCAATTCAGCATCCTCATGCCCCCGCCGAATATCACCGGCATGCTGACGATGGGGCACGTGCTGAACCATACCTTGCAGGACGTCTTCGTCAGATGGCGCCGGTTGCTTGGAGAGCATGTTTGCTGGATTCCGGGCACCGATCATGCCGGTATTGCAACACAGACGGTGGTCGAAAAAACGCTGAAGAAGGACGAAGGGAAGTCCCGCCACGACCTGGGACGCGATTTGTTCCTCGAACGCGTTTGGCAATGGAGGGAAAAGTTCGGCGGCATCATCATGGCCCAGCTCCGCAAACTCGGCAATTCAAGCGACTGGGAGCGGACGGTCTTCACGATGGATCCGGAGCTGTCGTATGCCGTGCGGGAAGTGTTCATCCGTCTCTATAAAAAAGGACTGATTTACCGGGGCAAACGAATTATCAATTGGGATCCCATTGCGCATACGGCGCTCTCGGACGAAGAAGTGGTGTACAAGGAACAGCAGGGGAAACTGTATCATTTCCGCTATCCTGTGATGATCGATGGATCGCCGAGCAAAACGGAATGGCTTGTTCTTGCCACCACCCGTCCCGAAACCATGCTGGGCGATACCGCCGTTGCCGTCCATCCCGACGACGAACGCTATAAACATCTGGTCGGCAAATACGTCTGGCTTCCGCTCATGGACCGGGAAATCCCTGTCGTCGCTGATACATATGTGGATATGGAATTCGGTACGGGCGTCGTGAAAATTACTCCGGCGCACGATCCGAACGATTTCGAGGTCGGGCAGCGCCATCAACTGCCGCAGATCAACGTCATGGACGTCGACGCTTCTATCAACGAGTTGGGCGGCAAGTACAAAGGATTGGACCGGTTCGCAGCCAGGAAACAGGTCGTTGCTGATCTTGAAGAGCTTGGTCTCGTTGAAAAGATCGACGACTATACGCATTCCGTCGGTTTCAGCGACCGCACCGATGTGCCGGTGGAGCCGTATCTGTCCGACCAATGGTTTGTCAGTATGAAACCGCTCGCCGAACCGGCGCTCGAAGTGGTCCGCAACGGCGTCGTGCGTTTCCATCCGGAACGCTGGGTGAAGACCTACGAACACTGGATGACCAATATCCGCGACTGGACGATTTCGCGCCAGCTCTGGTGGGGGCACCGCATTCCGGTGTTTTACTGCAACGATTGCAGTTGGCAGGATGCCATGCACGATAGTCCCGGCGTTTGCCCGAAATGCGGCGGCTCGAATATCCGTCAGGACGATGATGTGCTCGATACATGGTTCTCGAGCTGGCTGTGGCCGTTCAGCGTGCATCACTGGCCGAAGGATACGCCGGATTTGCGGTATTTCTATCCGACATCGCTGCTCGTCACCGCCCCGGATATCATCTTCTTCTGGGTCGCGCGCATGATCATGGCGGGAATGGAATTCATGAAAGACATCCCCAAGCTCGACGGCAGTCCGCGCACAAAGCCGGAAGATCTTGTTCCATTCCACGATGTGTATTTCACCAGCATCATCCGCGACGAGAAGGGACGAAAAATGTCCAAGTCGCTCGGTAACTCTCCCGATCCTTTGGAAGTCATTCAAGAGTACGGAGCCGATGCGTTGCGTTTTACGGTTTCCTATCTTGCCCCGCTTGGTCAGGATGTATTGTTCTCGACAAGCAAGTGCGAACTCGGTCGGAATTTCGCCAACAAGATATGGAACGCCGCCCGCTTCCTGCTGATGAACAAACAAAAAGCCGAAGAAAGCGGAGAGTGGGAATTCCGGAACGGCGCATGGAAGCCGCGCAATCAGGGCGGCATGCCGCAGCTCGGACTCACCGCTTCGAAGATGGAACTGGAGGACAGATGGATTTACAGCCGCCTCCATACAACTATCAGGCAGATGCGCCATTCGATGGAGCAGTTCAGAATCAACGAATGTTCGAAGGTGCTGTACGATTTCATCTGGCATGACTTCTGTGACTGGTACGTGGAGTTGATCAAGGACCGGCTGTATTCGAAGGACGATAAACTCCAGCGCCTGACGCTCGAACGCGCGTTGTATGTGTTCGACGCCGCGGTGAAGATGCTGCATCCGTTCATGCCGTTTCTCACCGAGGAAATCTGGCATAAACTGGAGCCGGGCAGAGACGGCGACACGCTGATGAAAGCTGTGATTCCCGAACTGCGCGAAGAGTACATAGATGCGGATGTCGAACGGTCGATGGAATTCCTTCAGTCGCTTGTCGAGGAAGTGCGCGCTATCAGAGGCGAGATGAACGTGCCGCCGTCGAAAACCTGCGACGTCGCAATCAGAAGCGATAACCGCCTGCATATCGAGGTCATTGAAGCGAACAAGCATTTTCTGCAGCGGTTGGCGAGGATCGGAGAGGTGACAGTCGGCGATTCCGTGTTGAAACCGAAGCTCGCAGCATCGGCGGTGGTCGGCGGCGACGAGGTGTTCGTCCCTCTCGAAGGATTGATCGATATCGGCACCGAACGGAACAGAATCGAGAAGGAAATACAGCGCCTCGAAGGGCTGCTGAAAGGCATTGATTCGAAACTCGGGAATGACAAGTTTGTCGCGAACGCCCCGGCCGATGTTGTGGAACGCGAAAAAGACAAACAGGCGAATTTCCGGGCAAGTCTCGATAAACTCCGCGCGAACCTGGAAAGTCTGGGCTAGCCGGACCTCATTTTTAGTCTGAAGGATGGAATGAAACATTCGTTCATATCCCTGTTGCGTCGGTATTGTCTGGCGCTTGTTCTGCTGGCATTGCCCTCGGCGATTGGTCTGGCGCAAACCGAGCCGGAAGCGCCGACAACCACATTGCGTCCCGAGCCAATGAAAAACGGCTGGCAGATTTCGTTCTATACCGGCGTTTCATATAACGACTTTTATGAAGGCTACGACATCGTCAATGTGATCGATTTTTTGGCGGACGAATCGAGTTGGAGCATGCCGTTCGGCGGCTCGCTGAATATTCCGGTCTTCGAAGATCTGTCGCTGTATCTGCGCGCGGGCGTGCAAAGGATGAACACGAATTTCTTCAACGGGAAGATCGATTCGCTGAAATCCCTGCCGAAAACAGGCGAGATCGGATACAGTATGGATTTTGCATTCGATATCGTTCATTTCGATCTGCTCATCCGCCTAATCGGCAATAACGAGGGCGAGCGCGTGTATTTCGGACCGAGCTTTGGGTTCGTCGGTAAAAAGCATATCACACTCAAGCGTACGGAACTGGAAACCGGTTTCGAGGAAACGCTGCAGGATCAGGATATGCCCGGCGCCGACAGTTTCTTCCCGACATTCGTCGTGGGCGCTGAATACGCCTTCGTCCCCGTGAAGAATCTCTACATCATCCCCGCGCTCGAGGTCAATTTTGGATGGGAGAAAGTCTCCGAAGTCCAACGGCTTCGCGCGACCTACTACCGATTGCTTGTCAACGTTTCCTATCAGGTGTTCTGATACCCGTGCGTACATCGGTACTCATAGCGCTGATATTTGCCGCGGGAAGCTGCGCGTACCTCTTCGAATGGATCGGAGCGGACGGCCGCACGCCGCCGCGCGTCAATTACCGTCCCGACCGGCCCGGCGAAGCCGACCGGTTCTATTACGGGCAGCGGACGTATCCCTTCGGTAGCGTTCCGGGAGATTGGCGTGAAGCTGCGTCGGAGCATATCACTTCCATGAACGCCGGTCTTACGAAAACGGCCATTCCTAACTGGAAGTGGATCAACATCGGACCGGTAAACATCGCCGGTCGTATTCGTGCCCTGGCAGTCGATCCATTCGATCCGGATATCATGTACGCCGGGAGCGCGGGCGGTGGTGTCTGGAAGACCACCGACGGTGGGATTTCCTGGACTGCGCAAAGCGACTACCTTCCCAATCTCCGCATCGGCAGTATCGCAATTTCGCCGCACAATCGCGATGTCCTTTTTGCCGGAAACGGTGAAGGATTCGTCTATTGGCAGGGAGGAATGGCGTACGGCCGAGGTATCTATCGAACGATAAACGGCGGCATCGGCTGGGAGCTTATCAAGTCGACGGAAACCAGCGATTTCGAGTTCGTATTCGATGTTGCCTTCGATCCGGACCGCGAAAACTGGGCGCTTGCTTCGACACGTACCGGCATTCACATGACGACCGATCTCGGTTCAAGCTGGACGAAAGTGCTATCAGGCATTGGTTCGAAACGAGGTTTGATGTCGGTCTACAGCGCCACACAGCCCGGAGTTGTATACGCGACTATTGAAGGCGCCGGCATATATAAATCGATCAATCACGGCGTTACCTGGAAGATCATCTCCACGCCCGATATGAACACCTTGTCGGTGAACCGTATCTTCATCGCCGCCGCGCCTTCGGACGGGAATATACTGTACGCCGCGTACACGCATAACGATATGAGCTGCGCCGGGGTATTCCGAACTACCGACGGAGGCAGTTCGTGGAGCGAACTCGCGATTCCCATCAACGAGATTTCCCGCGATACCTATATGGGAGCGCAGGGTATGTACAACAGCGTTCTCGCCGTGCATCCCGAAAATCCTGACATCGTGTACGCAGGCGGCATCGATCTGTACAAGACGACCACCGGCGGTAAATCGTGGCGGCAGATTTCGAACTGGTACCGGACGCAGTTCTATCCCTACGTCCATGCCGATCAGCATGCAATAGCTATCAGACAAGGGCAGCCCGAATACGTCGTCTGTGCCAACGACGGCGGTATCTTCGTCACTACGAACGGCGGCAAATCCTTCTCCGGCAGGAACCACGGGCTGGTAACCACGCAGTTTCACAGCGGCACACCTCATCCAAACGCCGATAACGTGTTGGGCGGAACCATCGATAACGGAAACCTGAAACTGGAAACCGCCGCTTTATGGCAGGAAGTAACGGGCGGGGACGGCGGATTCGCGGCTATCAATCCGCTGAATCCAGACATCATGTATACCGAGCTGTACTACCTGCACATTCTGAAGTCTGAGCGGGCAGGTATTCCGGGGAGTTTCATGCCGGCGATGAACGGTATCCCCCGGCGTGCGGATATCGGAACATCGGACAGGGCAAATTTTATCGCGCCTCTGATCATGGATCCTTCGAATCCCGATGTATTGTATGCCGGTTCGTACCGCGTTTTCAAAACGACAAACGCTGCCGGAATGTGGTATCCGATCAGCGGCGATGTGAGCGGCGGCACCGCGCTGACCACGATAGCTGTCAGCAAATCCAACCCGGACGTGATCTATACCGGCGCGGTGAACGGAGTCGCGTACGTCACAACAGACGGCGGGTCCTCGTGGAGCCGCATCACCGACGGACTACCGAACAGGTATATCACCGATATCGAGGTTCACCCCACGAATCCCGCCATCGCCTACCTCACCGTCAGCGGTTTCAGGTCGGCGCATGTATTCAGAACCACGAATTACGGCGGGCGGTGGAACGACATTTCCAGCACAGGACCGAATGCTCTTCCCGATGTTCCCGTCAATACTATCGCCATCCATCCGGAAATCGATAGTTTTCTGTATGTCGGTTCGGACATGGGTGTTTTTGGTAGCGGTGATAATGGAAAGAACTGGGGGGTATATATCCAAAACTTCGGCAAGGTTGTCGTTGCCGATCTGCAATTCCGCCGGGACGGCGTGTTGTTTGCCGCCACGCATGGACGGGGCGTGTACCGGACCAATAGATCGCTCATGGATAATCCGCCGCCGCTGATTTCCGGGTACGAGCTTTCGCATACGTTCCCGAATCCGGTAAATGCAGGTACATCGAATGTCTATATATCCTATTCCATCCCTGTATGGGAAGGCGGAAATATCTTTGTTCACGATGCGATGGGCAGGTGGGTGCATACCATCAATCTGGCGAGCCGCGAACCGGGGACCTACACCATTCCGTTCGAAACCGCGAATCTAAAGCCAGGCGTGTATTTGTACACGCTCAAAACCTGGTCGGGATTTTCCAAGACCAGAAAGATGTTGTTGATGCGGTAAGCCCTGAAGGGGCGTTCGTCCATCTGGAAGGAGAGTAGCTCGATGACATACGAAGAAATAATCCAGGCGTTGAAAGACGGCGGCGATCCGCGCGCGATAGCAGTCTGGAGCCGGATGAAACTCGATTTCGGAACCTATCTCGGAAACAATCTCACCAAGCTGAAAGCGCTTGCGAAGAAGGTGAAGAAGAACCACGAGATAGCGATCCGGCTGTGGGAATCCGATATTCACGATGCGCGCCTGCTTGCGACGATGATCGAAGACCCGAAGCTGGTAAGCGAAAAGCAGATCGATGCGTGGATGAAGGAATGCCGCACCGTCGATCTTGTCGACAAGCTCTGCCAGAACGTGATCTCCGCGACGCCGTTCGCCGACAAAAAAATGGCGAAGTGGACGCAAAGCAAGAAGGAAATGGAACGCCGCGCGGGATTCCAACTGCTCTATATCAAAGCCGCTAAAACGGACCGTGGCACCGACGAGGATTTGCTGCCGTACCTCGATCAGATCGAGAAGGAAATACGGCAGGCGCCGAACTGGGCGATGGAGGCGATGAACCTCGCGCTGATCGGCATCGGATCGCGCAGCGAACCATTGCGTATGCGCGCTCTCGACGTCGCTGCAAAAATTGGCAAGATCACGATCGACTACGGCGACACATCCTGCCAGAATCCGGATGCAACCGAAAAGCTGATGAGCGGTAAGAAAATCCGCGGTTGCTGAGATTTTCTTGCCCTCACAGATTGTAGATCACTCCCAATCCTGAAAGAAATTTTATAGGATCATTTATCGAATGCCTCCTCACCCCGGTCTCCGAACCGGGGTCTCTACCCGGGCCGTACGCTTGACCTGATATTGATGTTTCCGATAGATGGCGAATTTTCTTTTAGCCAATAGCGGAACGAACCATTAAGAAAATTTAGACGCTTTCCGAGGAGTAGTTCGACTGCCTTCCTCAGTCGTTTTTTTCTCGTATCTGACGTATCTTACGCCATCAACGCACTATTCATCTGAACGGAAACAGAAGAATCCGAACGAGGTACCTATGAAACACACGGCACATGCACTCGCAACAGGACTTTGCCTGATTCTCATAACGGCGCATGCATCGGCGCAGGGCGCGGCGAACGAACCGCCGAAATACGGCTGGCAGAACAGCGCCGTCGTCGGCGTGAACGTGACGCAGGTTGCGCTGGAAAACTGGACGAAGGGCGGCGAGAACACGCTTGCGTTCATCCTGTTCTCGAAGAATGCCTTCAACGAGATTCAGGAATTCTACGAATGGAAAAACACCATCCGGCTGCAGTACGGACAGACAAAACTCGGCACTCGCGAGTTCGAGAAATCGGAAGACGAGATATTCCTCGAGTCGGTATACTCCCGGAAAATCGGTTGGGCGGTTGATCCCTACGCCGCGCTGCAGGTGCGGACGCAGTTCCAGCCCGGCTATAAGCTGGTGAAGGACGCCAACGGCGTGGAGCAGCGCGTCAAAACGTCGGATATCTGGGACCCGGGGTATATTCAGGAAAGCTTTGGTTTCAGCTATTCGTCGGGACCGGAGTTCTCCACGCGCCTGGGTATCGCGCTGAAGCAGACCTTCTCGGATAAGTACGGTTTCGCCCGCGATCCGGCCGATCCGGCGGACGATGCGAAATTCCGCTTTCAGTCCGGTATCGAATCCAGCTCCAAGTTCACCGCCGATCTGATGGAGAACATGAAGCTAAGTTCGCAGCTCGATCTGTTCTCGGCGTTCGATAAACTCGATGTATGGGATGTGCGCTGGACGACGGACATCACCGGCAAGGTAAACGATTTCGTCAACGTTTCGCTTAACGTCATGGTGGTCCACGAAATTGCGCAGACGCGCAAAACGCAGTTGAAGGAAGCGCTCGCGCTCGGCTTCAGCTACGCGCTTCTGTAATACGCCCATCTCCCGTATCTCAAAGCACGGCTGCACAAGCCGTGCTTTTGTATATGTTGCAAGTGAATTCTTCATACCCTCCTGTTGGGAGGGTCGTCCTGAGTCCGGTCCGTCAGTCCGCCTGAGGCGGACTGACGGACTGACGAAGGGCGGGGGGCCGATGCATTTGACTGGCACGGACATGCAGTGACAGAAAACTGATCCGCGCCGCGCTTCAGAACCCCGGATACTCGCAACGAAGATCTGACTACTAAAGCGGTAGGCCTTCAAACGGCTGCCGAAACTGTCGTACGTTTGTCTCGGCATTGTTTGGACTTCACCCGATTTGTCAGTGGCGGACGGATAAAGAATTCCCCCTCGGTCCCCCCTTGACGTTCCTCGCGGACTCGTCACTCCAAGAGGGGATGAAAGAGGCGCTGCGTTTGCGTTTTGCGGTGATATTCTTCAGCCCCGAAGGGCCTGCCCTGATCCGCCGCGGTAGTCAAAGGGGCCTGTCCTGAGGCGCACGCCCCGAAGGGCGGCATGTCAGTAGCCGTGGGTGTAAAGAAAATGTCAGCTATCGCGACACCACCATCCATTTCGATTGCATTCCGGTGGGTGTCTGTAATACGTACCGGTACATTCCTGATTGCAATGAAGAGGTGTTGTACGGTACGGTAGTCACACCGGGACCTGCCAGCCCATTGTATACCTCTCCGACTTTGGAGCCGAGGCTGTTGTACAAGATGACCGATACGTTCATGCGTTGGGGGAGTTGAAATGAAATTCCCATATTAACGCCATTGACTGGATTGGGATAGCATTGAAGCAAAGTAAGATCTGTTGGCGTCGAATGCAGACTCGGCGTAGATACGGTATATTGAGGCACATCTGTGTTATACCAGATTTCGCCGTTTACGTTAAAGTAAATACGGCCATTGGAGCCTGTTTTGACTTTGTCCATGCCAATCCACTCGCTAGTATATGCACTCTTCTCCCATGTAACACCGCTGTTTGACGAATAATATATGCCAGGAGACAAGAACAATATGCCAGGAGGCGAGAATACATAAACGATACCTGAAGAATCGACGACTACCGACCGTATGGTTTTTGAATCTGGTTCGAAAACAGACCACGTTGCTCCTTTATCCCGGCTGATATCAAGCCACTCTATCTGACCGTAGGGGATACCTTGATATCGAGCTGAATAGATGTTATTCCTGGAATCAATCACAATCGAGGTTGACGCGGCATGCAGAGTATCAATATCACAAAAGTGAATGAACCTGTTGTGTATTTCATCGTATTCGTAAATCGCGAAACCGGAGTTTATATTCCAATCATACATTTTTACGAATGGTCGTCCATCAGAAGATTGAAGCAACTCATACCTTTTTGTTGTGTCCGGCAGTTTTACCTCTCTGAACGTTGTATCGGTTCCAAACGATGACCAGATCGATGGCAACATAACGTCGGGGTGTGAATAGATTGCGCTATTGGTTCTCCTGTCATAGACAATGATTTTGGAGCGATCTATTGGAGGGACGCCGTAACTTCTTTTCGTAATCATTCCGGTTGCTTTATTGACGATAAATAATGCATCGGAACAATCAAGATACAGGTGTGTATCAGAAGAAGTTGCAGAATGCCCATATTGCGTTTGGTCGGAAATGATTCGCAGCGCTGCGGTGATCTGATTCTGAGCGTTCCATGATTTCCCGTTATCTGTTGACATGAAGAAAAGGTTTCTTTCGATATGATTTCCATGAGCGATCTCCCCGTATTGACTATGGGCATATATTGTGTCCTGATCGATCAGGAATGGGTGTAGATTGTGCGATGTGACTCCGTTATTTCGCACTTCCCATGATCCGCCGTTGTCGCTCGATACCCAAATGCCATTTAAATATAGATTGCTTTCAGTAACGCAAAAATAGCGTGGATAGTACATCCCTGACTGGGAATAATCAAGACTGTCCGTCGAGACGTGTTTCCAGTCTATGGACGATACGGAACTGTAATAAAACTCATTTGTGTTGCGAAAAACATAAATGAACTTGCTATTTTTATGAAATCTAGCATGGATTGGGTTTCCCCCGAAAGTATATACTGTATTCCATGTTTCACCGCCGTTCGTGGAGGTCATGATTTTGTTCGAGGTTGCTATATATAGTAAATTACCGATCGATTCTATATCGTCTATCGAAGACGAAAATGCCGCTACGCTGTCCCACGTTTTAGCGTTATTGCCCGATTTCAAAAGAGTGGTGCCGTTTACAAGATATATTGATCCATTAGACGCTTGATGGATCGAGTTTAGATAAATGAATTTTGTAGGTATCGTGTGTGAGATATTTATTGTGGAATGTAATCCGTCGGTCGACAGGTATAACGAATCGCGTCTCATGGCGAGGATATCGCCGTTCAATAATTCAAGAATAGTTTGTGCATTGTTCAACTGGTGTACGTTGGGTGCCCACGTTCGTCCGCTGTCGAGAGATACAAATACCTTGTGTTTACTTCCGCTTTCAGTAATTGCGATCGTTCGCGTATCACGAAGCATTGTCACTGATATAAATTGCCCCGATAAGTCAGACAACCTCTCCCAGTGCGCCCCTTGATCTGAAGTTATGTAATGTTGAGTGGGGGTGCTCCCGATTATACGATCGTTAGTGATCGGAAAGACAGTAGACAGCCTTCCTCCATATGGTATGTTGCATCTCTCGAATTTTAACGACTGAGCGATACCAGGAAAGGTGAGACTGCAAAGGCATAAAGCGGCAACAAGGGCGAATGCATAAAACCGTGTCATAATAACTCCATGAATACGATAGAACAAAAAACTCAAACTCTACGACGGCTATGGATATAACAACGACCCGCGAATTCGTAGGCGCATCGAGGTGCGACTCAGGGATCCATGATGACCATATGCGGTCCGGCATCTCATTCTTCGTGTCAATTGCAGCGGCGTGCCGTTCAAACATAAAGAGAAGCGAAGCCGTTGTCTGCGATATAGTGAATGTAAAATATGAAGAATCAAGCGCTTAAGGAAAAATAACGAAGATGTGAAGCCGCCTGTCTTAACAATGCCTTGTTTAAAGAAAGAGACTCACCTGTATCGCTACAAAGTGGACAGTATAAGGCTTTGATTGGTTACATGACGACGAGATGAAAGCTGATTATTTTAAATGCAGGAGTGTTATCGCGGATTGTAAGAAACAGCAAGGAAGACCGTCACGGCGCACCAAATTTACAAGGTGCAGTTCACCATGACACGTTTATGCGAAGAAGGTTTTTATGCCCCCGTCCTTTCGACTCGTCCGCTTAATGTGGACTCGCTCAGGGCAGGTCCCTTTCCGGGGCTGAAGGTATTGCCATGGACATACGAAATGCCGAAGGCATGACATGTCAGTAGGAACGCCATCCCCAAAAATCATCATATAGGCGGTCGCAGACCGCCCAACCAGCACGGACGCTGCGCGCCCGTTGAAAGAAACATGCGTGTATCCGAAAACCGTGGGTTTGCGCCCACGTTTTTCTACTGACATGCCGCCCCTTCGGGGCTGAAGGTATTGCCATGAAATACGAAATGCCGAAGGCATTATCATTTGTACATCGCGGCATTCTTCATCCTCAAAGCGTCATAAAGATTCCCTAACCGAAATCCGTCACACCCAATTTTCAATTATCAATTTCTACCCCTTCCCTTCCGCCATTTTCTTCAGCTTTTCCAGCGCTTCGAAGGCTTGCAGGGGAGTCATATTGTTTACGTCCATGGCGCGGAGGCGGTCTTTGAGCTCCATATCCGTCGCTTCGAACAGATTGATCTGGAAGCGCCCCGGCTTCACGCGGCCGCTTTTCTTCGAAGGCTCGGCGAGCACGGTCAAATCCTGCCCTTCGAGCGAGCGGAGCACCGTATTCGCGCGCGCAATCACCTTGTCCGGCAGTCCCGCCATCTGTGCCACCTGAATCCCGTAGCTGTGATCGGCGGTGCCCTCGGTCACATTGCGGAGGAAAATCACCTTGTCCTGATACTCGCGCACTTCAACCTTGTAGTTGACGATATGCGGGAAGATATCCGCCATTTCGTTCAGTTCGTGATAGTGCGTGGCAAACATCGTCCGCGCCCGGCATTCGGGGTGATCGTGGATATACTCGGTAATCGCCCAGGCAATGGAAATCCCGTCGAACGTCGACGTCCCGCGCCCGATTTCATCGAGCAGCACCAGACTGCGCGGCGTGGCATTATGCAGAATGTTCGCCGCTTCCTGCATCTCCACAAGAAACGTGCTCTCGCCCGCCGCGATGTTATCCGACGCGCCGACGCGCGTGAAAATACGGTCCGCGATACCGATCACCGCCGAGGATGCCGGCACGAAGCTCCCGATCTGGGAAAGAAGAACGATCAGTCCCGTCTGCCGTAGGTAGGTGCTCTTGCCGCTCATATTCGGACCGGTAATGATCATGATCTGGCGCTCGGCATCGAGGTAGGCGTCGTTGGAAACGAAGCGTTCGCCCGGATCGAGCAACGTTTCAACCACCGGATGCCTGCCGCCCTTGATGTCGATAACCGACTCCTCGTTCACGACGGGACAGGTATATCCCCGGTTGATCGCCACGCCCGCGAACGCTACGATGCAGTCGAGCGAGGCGATTGCCTGCGCGAGCGCCTGAAACCGCGCCGCGTGATCGGCCAGCTTGAGCCGGAGTTCGGTGAAGAGCTCGGATTCGAGTTGCAGTATCTGATCCTTCGCGTTCAGCACCTTGTCTTCGTACTCCTTCAATTCCGGCGTGATGAAACGCTCGGCGTTCACAAGCGTCTGCCTGCGGATGAAGTAGTCGGGGACCTTTTCCTTGTTCGCGTTCGATACGGTAATGTAATACCCGAACGCCTTGTTGTAATCGAGCTTCAGCGAACCGATGCCCGTTTCGGCGCGCAGCGTTTCCTGATACCGGCGCATCCATTCCTTGCCGTTCGCGGCGATATCGCGAAGATCGTCGAGCTCCGGATGGTATCCGGCGCGGATCACTCCGCCTTCGGCAAGCACCGCAGGTGGATCGTCGACGATGGTTTGCGAGATCAGCTCGACGACGTCGTCGAGAGGCGTCAGTTCGTCGCGCACCTGTTCGAGGAGCGGCGACTGTGCGAAGGCAAGCGCGGCATGGAGGCCGGGGATGCGTTGGAGACTATGCCGCAGCGCCATGATTTCGCGGGGCGTCGTTCTGCCTGTACACAGCCTTCCGGTTGTGCGTTCGAGGTCGGTGATCTCATTCAGCAGGGCAGCGATCCGTTCGCGCGCGTCGTGCGCCGAGGTGCATTCCTTGACCGCTTCGAGGCGGCGTTGAATCAAGCCAAGATTCTTCAGCGGGTGGGTGATCCAGTAGCGGAGCAACCGTCCGCCCATCGCGGTGCATGTTTCGTCGAGAATCGAAACAAGCGTCCCCGATTTGCCGCTCTCGTTCATCGACATGACGATTTCGAGATTCCGGCGGGTGGCTGAGTCGAGCGTGATATAGTCTTCGATGAAGTAGCGGCGGATATTCCTGATGTGCGTGAGCGCGCCTTTCTGCGTATCGCGCAGGTAATGCAGCGCGGCGCCCGCAGCCATGATTCCGGCATTCATGCTCTCCAATCCGAATCCTTTCAGATTCTGCGTCTTGAAATGCATGACGAGGATTTCGTATGCCGTATCGCGCATGTGCACCCAGTCGTCGATCTTGGTGGTCGGGCAGGCGAAGGCGTGCTTGCCCAGCATCGACTGCAGCCGGTCGATATCCTTTTTCGCGACGAGCAATTCGCTCGGGGCGATCGTCTCGATCTGATCGCGCAGGGAGCGCACCGGCATCTCTGTGGCGAAGAAATCCCCGGTCGAGGCATCGGCGAACGCCACGCCGACCGTATCGTTATGGAAGGCGATGGACGCCAGGAAGTTGTGCCGTTTGTGATCGAGCAGTTTTTCGGTGAATACCACGCCCGGCGTGACCACCTCGACCACATCGCGTTTCACAATGCCCTTCGCTGTTTTCGGATCCTCGAGCTGTTCGCATACGGCGACGCGGTAGCCCGCCCGGACGAGCTTCGGGAGGTAGGTATCGAGGGCATGATGGGGGAATCCGGCGAGCGGCACGTCGCTAGCCGCGCCGTTTGAGCGCCGGGTAAGCGTTATCCCGAGCACCTTCGATGTCGTGATTGCATCCTGTTCGAACGTCTCGAAAAAGTCGCCCATGCGGAAGAGCAGTATCGCGTCCGGATACTCGTCCTTGATGCGCCGGTATTGAGTCATCAGCGGTGTGGACATGACTGCGCTTCCGCCGGATGGTTGGATATCGAGAAACGATGCGGCATCGGTTCTATGGAACGAAGAGGTTAGTCAGTTCGAATTTCACCGCGTCGACAAGCCCCAGATCCGTTACCTTCAGTTCCGGAATAGGGGAGAGCGCAAGGAACGACAGCGTCATCCACGGATCGACAAGGATGCAACCGCGCTGTTTCGCGGCTGCGGCAAGCGCGTCGACCCCGGCGCGGACGCCGGCAAGCGGTTCGCCCGAAACCAGTCCGGCATACGGCAACGCAAGACGCGCAACGACCTCTCCATTATCAACGAAACACTGACCGCCGTTCATGGCGATGAGTTCGCGTGCGGCGGCTTCGATGTCGCGGTCGTTTGTGCCGGCGATGATAATGTTGTGCGCATCGTGTGCGACGGTGGAGCCCAGCGCGCCTGATTTCAATCCGAATCCCCGCACAAAGCCCACGCCGATGTTTCCGGTGGCATGATGACGTTCGATAACGACGAGCTTGAGGATATCGCGCGATGTGTCGGGAACGACTTCGCCGTTATCCACGCGGGGCGGTTCGATTACGGTTTTGGTGACGATTTGACGAGGCACAATTTCGATGACTTTCATGCTGTCCGTGCCGTTGGCATTCACCTTGAACGAATCCGCGGTAAACGGCGCGACGGACATGGTTCGTTTCATGAAGTCGAGATCCATCGACGATCGGACGTCTGTAATCATCTTGCCTTCGGAAGCGACGAGAGTGCCACGGCGGTAGACTTCCCGCACGCGGAGATTTTGGGGATTATCGAAGACCGCCAGATTCGCCCAGTATCCGGGCGCAATGGCTCCGTGATGTGTCAGCCGGTAGTGGGTCGCCGTGTTGATTGTCGCCATTTGAATGGCCGTGATGAACGGAACACCGTATGCAATCGCCTCGCGGATATGGTGGTCGATGTGACCTTCATCCATCAGATCGCCGGGATGCTTGTCGTCGGTGGCGAAGGAGAAGTTACGGGAGTTCTCCGGAGTGACGAGAGGAAGGAGATCGTGGAGATTGCGTTCGGCGGTTCCTTCGCGCATGAGGATGTGCATGCCGCGGCGCACTTTTTCCCGCGCTTCGGCGAGCGATGTGCATTCATGGTCGCTGGTAACGCCAGCAAGGATGTATGCGTCGAGCGCCTTGCCTCCGAGTCCGGGCGAATGTCCGTCGATGGCTTTGCCGTCGGCGAGAGAAATTTTGGTCAATTCGGAATCCCACCCCAGAAAGACGCCGGGGAAGTTCATCAGTTCCGCAACGCCTGCGACGCCTTCCTGTTTCAACAGCCAGGCAATATCGTCGACGGTAATTGCCGCGCCGGACGTTTCGAGCGGCGTGGCGGGCACGCAACTCGACGCCATGACGAAGAGATCCATCGGGATTTCCTTCGCCGCATCGAGCACGTATTTAATACCATTCAAGCCAAGCACATTAGCGAACTCGTGCGGATCGACGACCGCTCCCGCAGTGCCGTGCGGAACGACCGCCTTGCTGAATTCGTGGACGGTCAGCATGGTGCTTTCTATATGGATATGCCCATCGATGAATCCCGGCGCCACATACGATCCATTAAGATCGACAACGGTGTCGCCGTCGTACTGACCGATACCGGCAATTCTGCCTTGTGCGACTGCGATGTCGCCTTCGTGGATTTCGCCGCTGAGGACGTTGACGATGTTACCATTCCTGAAGACGATTTCCGCCGGTTGGTCGCCTCGTGCAATTGCGAGGAGTTGTTGTTGCCGAGTGAAGTCCATAGTTCCCGCCTGATTCGGTGCGTTATTTCATTCCTAGATATTTCTGCTTCAAGCGCATGATCCGGTAGTACGAATCGTTAATCCGTTGCATGCTGATCTTTCCGTTTGAAATATAGTGTTTCAGAATCCTGATTGCCTTTCCGGCGATATCCTCGTCGAAACCGGAGTTGTTCGAAAACAGGAGGATATCTACTCCGGCGTTGATCGCCAGCGCGATCGCTTCTTCGAGTCCGTAATACGATGCGATGGCTTTCATCATCATATCGTCGGAGATAACGACGCCCTGCCATCCCATTTCTTTCCGGAGTTTCTCCTTGATGACCGCTTCGGAAAGCGTCGCCGGATATTCCGCGTCAAGTTTGCCGTTGAAAATATGCGCCGTCATGACGATATCGCAATTGCCCGATTTGATGAGATCGGCGAACGGCTTCAATTCCAGCGGATCCCACGTTGTGGTGACGTTCGCAAGTTCTTCGTGCGAATCGTAAAACGAACTTCCGTGACCGGGGAAGTGTTTGATTGCGGAGATGATGCCGTAATTGTGCAAGCCTTCGATGAGCTTTGCGGCATGGCGCGTCACCTTTTCCGGATTCGATGAAAAGCTGCGGGCCAGCTTACCGATGACGGGATTCTCTTTGTTCGTGTTCACGTCTACAGAGGGAGCGAAATTGAGATTCGCGCCGATTTCCTTCATCTGACGCGCCGTCGTTTCGGCGGTTTGGCGCGTGAATGAGGTATCGTTTTTCTTGCCGAGGAATTCCTGGGAGTACGATTTTTCGAAACCGTATTCTTCCTTGAGACGGCTCACGTATCCGCCTTCCTGATCCACGGCAACGAACAGCGGAACGGACGCATGCTTCTGAATCTGGGCAATCAGGGCCGTAACCTGTTCCTTCGATTTGATGTTTCTGACCTTGGTTTTGGTCGGCACATCGAAGTCGTACAGAATCACGCCGCCGAGGTGTTTGTATTTGATATCGTCGACGATGGGCGAATTCAGCGTTACCGAATACCCCCGAAACCCGACGATCAGCATTTGACCCAGTTTGATGTCCAGGCTATCATCGCCGCTCTCGTTTCCGCCGGTACAGGCGGATGCCTGCGGCGCCGGAAGGAGAACAATCGCTGCAAGCAGCCAGTATATGATGGAATGGAATGAATTCAATCGAATCCTGCACATTGTGATCTCGAGATTATTGCACTGTAGTAGCATAATGTAAACAAAATCGGAGTTTGAACACAGATCAGAGAATGATCAGACAGAATTTTTCAATCAGAAGAATTGCGAAATCTTCATGAAACAGCGGTTTTTACCGACTTCCGGGTATCATATTGCGGATTTTACAAGAGCGCGGAGAAAGGAGTGTTCTTTTTCTGAACAATTGGCTAATTTATGTACGGCCTATTGCTGGTGTAAATGTTTTCTTTGCAATCTATTGACAATCGGCAATTCAGGTATTACTTTAAGTGGAACGAGGTTCGTGTAAAATGAGAACAATGAGACGGTACACTATCCTTGTTGCGGGCTTGCTCTTGAGCGGCACTCTCTATGCCCAGATCGACCAGCTTCCGAACATCAAAGCTGGCATCAATATCGGGGCGTACGTTGCCGGCGAGGAGTTTACCCGGACGGTTGACGATTATACGTTGCGACCGGCTCTCGCATTGTCGCTCGAGTATCCGCTCATGCCCCGGTACGGTTTCAACGGAGAGCTTGTCGGCGGCATTATCTCCAAGGATGTCGAGCGTATTAAAAAATGGGACGCCACATATCCCTACGATAAACTTTCGTACAAGACGACGGTTATTGGAACCATCATCGGTCCGTATTATAGAATTCCCTTCATTTCGAATACCTTCTCCGCAAGCCTCCATGCGAATATGGGCTTGTTTTCGCGCATTACAACGGGCAGAAAAGACGGCGTGTATTTCACCGATCCGGTGACGATGATTTTTACCTGGGGCGTGGGCGTTTCCACACGGTATGCCATCACTCCGACAATGTCTGCGCAAATCGCCTATAACGGATTCCTGACGAATACAGATCAACTCGACGGATTTGCATCCGGCAAGGATGGCGACGGTTTCTCCCATTTCTCCATCGGACTTGTCTGGAATCTCTACAACGACCGCACCGACGATTTGCCGTATGAAACCTTTGCTTCGGACGCCGAGGATGTGATCAAGCAGGCCAGCGAGAAAATCGATCTGCGCACGCAGGGAAAATCGGTCTGGAAGTCTGAAGTCGACGAAACGACAATCAAGGAAACGGATGCCGCGTTGACGTATTCCTCGCTCGAACTCTCCGAGTTCGCTTCTATTTCCGAACTGCAGAAAGACGAATCGCGCCTTATCCTGACCATCGACAAGCGCGGTCTGGCGACCCTGCCGCTCGAGATCGGATTCGAACTATGGAAAGACGGCGCCGTTGTCGCGCAGGGCGCGAAGACGGTGAACATTCTGCAGCAGCGCTCGGCGCTTACCGCGGGACAGTTCATCGATTTCCGCGGATTGAACATTAAACCGGGCTTCAACAACACCCTCCCCGACGGCGGGTATGAAGTGCGCGTCACGCTCGAGGATACCCGTTCCCGCGACAAAAGCTCGAATAGTATCGCTTTTTACCGCGTGAATATGGACCGGCTGTTCGGCGAACGGACCGAAGAGATGCGGGAGCTTATCGACGAAAACCAGGCAACGGTCATTCCCTCGAAGAATAACGAGGTGCTTATCAAAGTGCTTCCGAATAACGGACGTCCGCTGGAAGCCAATAAACGGGTAAGCTACGGAGCGGCGGGAATGCCGGAGGTCGGCGAAGACAATGATCTCGAACAGCAAAGCAATCTCGTCGAACTCGAAACTTCCGTAACGAAGACGTTTGATATCGCCCTCGGTATTCAGAACAAGCTTGTGCAATCGGCGAATCCGGTAAACAAACCGGTGATTCTCCTTGCTGAGATCTATTTCGATGCCGAAGAGGAAACGTACCTCGACGAAGATGACAAACAGTTGTTGTATAACATCGCGCAACGGATGCGGACTCACCCGCAGATTCGGATGGAACTTCGCGGTCTTGCGGACGAGTACAACGATCCGACGCGTTCCACGCAGCTTGCCGAAATCCGCGCCCACCGGGTGATGGATAGCCTCTCACGGTTGCTTGTGCCCGACTACCGGATGTCTGTTTCGGCCACGCCGATGGCAAAGCAATGGCACGGAGACGGGAAACAAAGCTCCCGCCTCGAAAACCGGAAAGTCTCTCTTGTGATGACGTCGTATTAACTCAGCGGCGGCGTCCCTGCCGCGGAATTGAAATCTGGATTTGTTCGGAAACGGCTTCGCAGCCGTTTTCGCTTTTTATACGCACCGCATACCTGCCCGTTTTTTTCGGTATGAATGTGTTTCCCGTCGCGCCTTTGATCGAACGGTTGTTCAGAAGCCACTGATACTGCGCCGCCTCTGCAGCGACGAGCGTATCGGAACGTTTTTCGATTGCCGCGACGGGAGAAGGGACGACGGTGATTTCTACCGGGGCGGATACGCCGGTGCATCCGTTTTTATCGGCGACTTCAACGAAATACGAGCCGGCGGTTGTCACAGTTATTGAATTACCCATGGAGCCGTCGGACCACCGGTAGGATGCATACTTCTGTTTGACGCTCAGCACTGTCCTGTTGCCGCTGCAGAGCGTCGTTCCTCCCTTGATGCTGATTTCCGGGCGCGGACGGGAGTTGAAATCGATCCGCACCTTCTGAGATTCGGCCATGCAGCCGCGCTCGTTATAGCCTCGGACAAAAAAAATGCCCGGCTGCGTTACGGTAATCTGTCTCTCTGCCGCTCCGTTCGACCAGTCGTAACGCGCATAGGTTCCTTCGACGGTGAGTTGCACCGTGTCGCCCTCGCAGACGGCGGGGCGGGATACGGAAATAACGGGAGTAGGCAGCGATTCGACTTCCACGAAAACGGAATCTTTCGCAATGCACCCTATGGCATCGGTAACGGTAAGCGTAAACCATGCCGATTGTGCAGGCGAAATGGAAGGTGAGAAGTTTTTTGCATCGGCCTTCTTCACCTGCGTCCATGCGTAGCCGTACGGAGGCGTTCCCCCTGCGACCGACGGCATGAGCGCGTATGAACCGCCTTTGCAGACGGCGGTGTTAGCTCCGGCATCGACTGCAAGCGGCGGCGCGACGGTCACGAACACGGAATCGGTCGACCGGCAGCCGTTTGCATCGCTGACCGTAACGTAATACATCGTCGATGCGGCAGGCGTAGGACGGAACACCGGTTGATTGCTGATGTCGAGTTGGTCTGCAGGGGTCCAAAAATATTCAAAGGGCTTAAAACCGCCCTTTACTGTTGCCTCTAATTCGACTGTTGCGCCTGAACAAATCGTCCGGTCGCCTCCGGCCGAAACGTCCGGAGGCGGGTCTATCGTGACCCGCACCGAGTCCCTGTACTTGCATCCGTTTGCATCGGTGATTGTCAATTCGTACACCGTCGAAGCCGCAGGCTGCGCCACAGGTTTTGGATCGGTGAACGAGTTCAATCCCGCTGCTGGAGACCATTCGTAGGAATAGGGCGGTTCTCCGCCGGAGGTTTCGCCTCCGAGTTGAACGCTTTCACCGAGACATGTCCGCGCATCCGATCCTGCGTCGCCGCTTGGACAGTCGAGCACCTGTACGGTGTACGAGACTGTTGCCGTGCATCCGTTGGCGTCGGTGACTGTCAACGAGTAGGTGGTCGCGTTTTTCGGCCTCACTTTCGTGACGGCGCTCGATGTCGAAGAAATGTTATCGTCGGGCGTCCACGAGTAGCGGTACGGAGGGGTCCCGCCGGATGCTTCGCTTCCGATCTCGGCCGTCGCGCCCCGGCAAATGGAGATCGTCTTGCCCTCGGAAAGCTGCGGTACCGGGCGGACGGTAATGGTCACCGAATCGGCGCCCGTACAACCGTTGGCATCGGTCACCGAGAGGACGTAGGTCACCGTTTGCGCCGGCTGGGCAGTCGGACTGAGGATATTCGAACCGTCGAGTCCGAACGGAGGATTCCACGAATACGTGTACGGCGGCGTGCCGTCCTTTACGGTTGCATCGATTTTGATGGAGAATCCCTTGCACAATGTTACATCCTTCATCGCCATCGGTTTCGGGCGTTCCATAACGCTCAGGGTAACGGAATCCGTCGTGGTACAGCCCGCTCCGTCGGTTACCGTGACGACATAGGTCGTGGTTTCAGTGGGCGAAGCAAGAGGCGTTGCCGATTTCGGCGATGTGAGTCCTTTCAGGGGTTTCCAGGAATAGCTATATGGCGGTTCGCCGCCGTGGGCGTCGCCGCCGATCTGCTGCTGCGATCCTTCGCAAATCCGGGCGTCCTGACCCGCATCGACGAACAACTGATTGCGTACCGAGATAACGACGGTCGACGATGCGGTACATCCGCTCGCGTCGGTAACGGTAACGGTGTATTCCGTCGTTTGTAACGGCGAGGCTTTCGTCGTCGATGAAGCGGGATCGGTCAGATCTGTCGTGGGGTTCCAAATATAGGTAAACGGACCCTTTCCGCCTTCTGTTTTTGTAGAGATCGTCGTCGTTTCGCCGTAGCAGATGGTCTGGTCCTTACCTGCGGAGATGTTCAATGCCGGAAGGACTTTCACCGTGACGGTATCGGTCGATGTACAGCCTTTCGCATCGGTGACAGTCAGCCGGTAGATGGTTGTCTTCGCGGGCGATGCTTCGGGCGTGGCGATTGTTTCGGAGTTGAGTCCCGTTCGCGGTGACCATTGGTACGCATACGGCGGAGTGCCGCCCGCCGCTTCGGTACCGATACGCACAAACGCTCCGAGGCAAACCACGCGGTTTTCGCCGGCGTCTGCGATAGGAGGCGGCAGGATGAACACTGTCACCGAGTCTCTGTGTGTACAACCCTTTGCGTCGGTAACGAGAATTGTGTACGTCGTCGTAACTTTCGGTGTCGCTTTGGGAGTCGCAATATTGGTTTCATTCAGGCCCGCTTTCGGGGACCATTCATATTTGTACGGTTGCGAGCCGCCGGCAACATTCGCCGCCAGCATGGTCGAGCCTCCGGGGCAGATTTCCAGATTCGGACCCGGATCGACGGTTGGGCGCTCGTTGACGGTGACAGTGACTGTATCGCTCCCGATGCAGCCGTACGCATCGGTAACAGTGACGGTATAGGTAGTCGTCTTGTCCGGAACGCATCTCGGTTTGGGAGAAGCGGGATTGTCCAGACCGGCCGCAGGCGACCATTGATACGTATAAGGAGGGATGCCCTGCGTTACCGTGGCTTCGAGCTCTACTCCCTGGTCGGCGCAGCTTGACACATCGTCGCCGGCTTCGACAAGCGGTTCGTAGAAGAGGAACTTCACGAGGAACCCGTCTTCGTACCCTGCGAGATGCGTCTGAAGGGTTGCTCCGGTCGTCGGGAATTGCTTGCTGCCTGTTTCCCCGATCATGACGATGTTGCCCTTATCGTCGAGCGCGATGCCGTATGCGAGGTCGCCGAGCGGACCGCCGTATGCCGTGGCCCATAGTCTCGTCCCGAGATGATCGAATCTGATGAGGAACGCATCCATGGAATTCGGGGTATCGAACTTGAAGCCTTTTTCGGCGCCAGGGAAATCGCCGCCGATCTTGAAGCCGCAAACGTAGACGAGGTTTTTCGAATCGACGCAGATGTCGGTCGCCTGTTCGCCACCGTTGCCGCCGTAATAACTGCTCCATTGCGCATCGCCCTGCGCATTGAATGAGGCGATGAATGCATCGTGCGAACCGCCGGCGGTATTCTGACCGTTGCCGAGCGTCGTTACATCGGAGCTTTTTGTATTGCCGCATATGTAGACGCTTCCGTCCGGTCCGAAGGCAACCTTGGCGCCCTGATCTTCATCGGCGCCTCCGTAGAACGAGGACCATAGACGGCGGCCGTTTGTCGTCATCATGCAGATGAATCCATCGTACCTTCCGCCTTTATGGTCGGTCTGGAAGGCGTTTGGGGAGACCGTGAAGTTCTTGCTTTCCGTATAGCCTGTGACTGCGATGTTGCCCGTCGGGCCGACGGCGATGCCGGTACAATAATCGAGACTCCAGCCGCCGAGATAGGTGCTCCACAGCAGCGCGCCTTCGCTGTCGAACTTCGCGATGAAGCCGTCGAAGTCGCCCTGATTGCTGGTCTGATGCGCCGATTCGTTCACCGGTAGATTCGTGCTGAACGTGCTGCCGGTAATATAGACGCTGCCCGCGCCGTCCGTGGCGACATCGCTGCATTCCTCGGCGAAGCTCCCTCCGAAAAGAGTCGACCACACACGCGTGCCGTGTGGACTGAGCTTCACGAGAAACGCGTCGATCTTACCCCCGTTTTCGCGCTGGTATGCGCGTTGAGACACCGGGAAGTCGAGGCTCGATGTGTAACCGGCAAGAAAGATGTTTCCTCCCGGATCCACTGCGGCGTGGGGCCAGTCTTCGGAGCCGGTGCCGCCGTAATAGGTTGCCCAGATTCGTTTTCCGTCGGGCGACACTTTGACGATGAACGCATCGATGCTGCCGGCGGACGAAGTCTGAAGCGCCTTGTCGTCGGCGGGAAAATCGATGCTGCTGGTGAAGCCGGTAAGGATGATGTTTCCGGATGGATCGGCCGCGACGTCGGATGCAATGTCGCTGGTGCTGCCGCCGTAAAACGACGACCACATGATGCACGGATCGATGACGAGGGTTTTCGTCCGGTCGAATCCTGATACGTCGAATCCGTATTCGTTGCCTTCGATACGATAGGATGTTCCGATACTGTCGCCGGCCATATTCTGAAGGTAGCTTACAGGCGCTGCGTCGGTCAGCGAGCCGCCCCGGAATTGAACCGAAAGTTTCCCTTCAGGAGTGAGCAACAGCGCTTCGGTGCCTTCGTATTCGAGACGGATGGAGGCCGGATCGCCGCCGGGGTGCACGATGAACTCGTATTTCAGACCTTCGTTGGTAACCGTAAAGCGCAGGTCGATCTGATTGTACACATTACGATACACGAGCGTATTGTACGCGGGAACGCCGGTAATTCCTCCGGGGTGTGCGTTCGAATAGAAATGATACCGTTCCGAAGATTGGTCCGCAGGTTCGAGAGCGATATCCGGGTTTGCGCCCTTGAGCCGAAGGGACAGGCGGCGGAATGCCGGCGCCGCGCTTTCGGAGCGGACCCTGTGCGCATCGGATTCATTTATAGTCCATTTGCCGGATTCGGGCAGGACCATTTCGATACCTTCGCTCGAAAAATACAGACGCGCATGCCGCGCTGCGAGGACGTACTGATACGCTGGATTAGAAATCTGCCCGTTGTTGCGGATAAACACCGGCGATGAATCCATTTGTCGTTGCGGAACAGTCGCAGAGCCGGGGCTTCCGGCGGAAGCGGCGTTGATGATCGTAGCTACGAACAGAAATGCGGATATGATGGAGCAATATCTCATGCGCGAAAACACATCGTCGTGAAACGTAACAGTTATTGGTTGCCGGAGGTCCAGCGCGTGGAAGCAGAGCAGAAAGCGCAGAGCGGACGCGGTTCATTCACATCAGCGGAACGAATGAGACCGGAAATGAAGTGTGGTAACTCTCTCACCAGAATCGAGGACAGTGTCGTCAGAGCGCGGTCGTGCACTGCGTAGCGAAACGGGGCGTTGAGTACGCCCCGTTTCTTATTCGATACATCTTACTTGGTGGCGCCGAGGATTGCGTCCTTCGCTGCCTTTGCAATGCGGAACTTCAGGACCTTTTTTGCAGGGATCTTGATGGTTTCGCCGGTGGCAGGGTTGCGTCCGGTGCGGGCTTTTCTCTTGTCGACGACAAGCTTTCCGAGACCCGGCATCACGAATGCCTTCTTTGCTTCTTTATATGCAAGCGCTGTGTATTCAGCAATGAAAGTTTCGGCGACTTTTTTGGGCACATCGAGTTTGGTTGCCATGTAGTCGACGATTTCTTTTTTCGTCATTGGTTTAGCTTCCTTCTTGACAGCAGGTTTTGCTTCTGCTTTTGCCATAGAAACCTCCAGATAGGTGATGATTGAGAATGTTGATGGATACGTAATTGCTTGTAACTTACATCATTTACCTGCTAAAGTAAATGATTTCTTTAAATAAAACCAGCAAGTAAAAAGCATTTCAGCAACTTGTTTCATTTGCCGATTTAACGTTCCGGTTGAGCGGGAAAGCCGCTGGAGCAGGGGAATCAAAGTGTTCTGACATCCGTTATAGCAATACGACCTCCGGGCGATTCCAAAGTGATTCTAACGAAAGATCGCTAGTAGAATCCAGAACGCGCGGCGGGTATTCCGGAGCTGCGTACCTTTTGTTATTTGGACAAAATACATCTACCTTGAATGCGGCTCCCGGTACCTGAAAAAGCGAATAACGAATACATGTACATTTATAATTGAAAGAGAGCTTTACGACATGGAAAAGAATTCCGCCATTCACGAGGCGAAGCAGACAGCCGATCACCAGCCCTACCCGGTGGATGCGCACAATCTCGACGTACATCCGAACACCCTTCGCAATTGGTATAAACTCATGCACCTCGGCAGGCTGCTCGACGAAAAAGCCGCCCGCTATCTCAAAATGTCCAAAGGCTGGTCGTACCATGCGCCGTGCGCCGGTCACGAAGGCATCCAGCTCGCGATGGGCATCACTTTTCGTCCGGGCAAGGATTTCCTCTTCCCGTATTACCGCGACCTCATGACGAGCCTTGCGGCGGGCATCACTCCGGAAGAAATCATTCTCAACGGTCTTTCCAAGGACACCGACGTTGCCGGCGGCGGAAGGCACATGAGCAACCATTTCGCGAAACCGTCGATCCGAATTGAGAACGTATCGTCCTGCACCGGCAACCATTCGCTCCACGCCGTCGGCGTGGCGCGCGCCATTCAAAGGTATCAGGGCGACGAAGTGTCGATTTACAGCAGCGGCGAATCCGCAACTTCGGAAGGATACTTCTACGAGGCGGTAAGCGGAGCCTGCCGCGAGAAGCTGCCGGTCATTTTCGTCATCCAGAATAACGGCTACGGAATTTCCGTTCCGGTACACGAGCAATCGGCGAACACCAACATCGCCGACAACTTCCGCGGCTTCAAGAACCTGCTGGTGCTGAACTGCGACGGAACGAACATCTTCGATTCATGGCGGACGATGCAGGAAGCGGTGGATTATGCTCGAAGCGGCAACGGTCCCGTAATGGTGCACGCCGAATGCGTCCGCATCGGAGCGCACAGCAATTCCGACCGCCATGAATTGTACCGCACTCCCGAAGAGCTGGAAGAAGCGAAGCTCCGCGATCCGCTGTTCCGGTTCAGAGAGTATCTCTTACAGGGCAGTATATTAACCGAGGAAGAGATTGCGGCGCTCGAACAGGAAAACATCCGCACGCTGAATGAAGCCGCCGCGAAAGCGGAAGCCGCTCCCGATCCGGATCCGAAGTCGGTGTACCAATTTGTTTTCCCCGACGATACACATGTATGCCCGGTACCGGAAGAGACATTCCGCCGCGAGCTCGAAAAGGCGAAGGACACGAAAGTGTTCACGCTGCGCGAATCCATCAACGAGACGCTGAAGGAAGAATTCCGCCGGAACCCGAATACCTTCCTCTGGGGACAGGATGTTGCCTCGAAGGACAAGGGCGGCATCTTCAACGTCACCAAGGGCATGATGCAGGAATTCGGCAACGAGCGTATTTTCAACGGTCCGATCGCGGAAGACTACATCCTCGGCACGGCGAACGGCTTCACACGCTATCGCGACGATATTTGGGTGGTGGTGGAAGGCGCGGAATTCGCCGACTATTTCTGGCCCGCCATGGAACAGCTCGTTGAAACCACGCACGAATACTGGCGCACGAAAGGGCAGTTCGCTCCGAACATCGTCGTGCGCCTTGCTTCGGGCGGATATATCCAGGGCGGATTGTACCACAGCCAGAGCATCGAAGGTTCGCTCGCCGCGATACCGGGACTGCGGATTGTGATTCCATCCACCGCCGACGATGCGACGGGGCTGCTCCGCTGCGCCATGCGCACGCGCGGCATCACCATGTATCTCGAACCGAAGTACCTCTACAATCATGCATGGAGCAAAACGCCGCGTCCGACCGCGGAATTCTGCGTTCCGCTCGGTAGGGCGCGCGTCCGCAGGGAAGGCGCCGACCTGAGCATCATCACCTACGGTACGCCGGTGCATTTTGCCATGCAGGCGGCGGACAGGCTGATGAAGGAAGAGAACATCAACATCGAGGTGATCGATCTTCGTTCGCTTATTCCGCTGGATAAGGACACGATTGCGAAAACCGTCCGGAAGACCTCGAAGGCGCTGGTGGTTCACGAAGCCAACCGCACCGGCGGGTTCGGCGGCGAAATTGCCGCGCTGATCGCAGAGGAGCATTTCCAGTACCTCGACGCTCCCGTGATGCGGCTTGGTTCGAAGGATATCCCCGTCGGTTTCGCGAAAAACCTCGAGCTTGAAACCCTCGTCAATGCGAACGACATCTACGACGCCGCACTGAAGCTCGCGAAGTACTGATAGCCGTTCTTTCTTAACATGCAATGCGCCTCCCTTGGGAGGCGCGTTTGCGTTTATCAGAACGTATCGACAGGTTGAATACATACGTTGTGTTTGGGATTCTGGTGTCAGTGTAATTCAACCATCGACTCTGTTTGCTTTGTATGACTAAACCCCGAAGGGGTGATACGTCAGTAGAACGATTGCCGCGCAACAACACGGACAAACCCCGAAGGGGTGACACGTCAGTAGAACGATTGCCGCGCAACAACACGGACAAACCCCGAAGGGGTGACATGTCAGTAGAACGATTGCCAC
>CAYPBB010000007.1:39542-40293 GCA_964408855.1 uncultured Ectothiorhodospiraceae bacterium | reverse complement strand
ATGTCAGTAGAACGATTGCCACGCAACAACACGGACAAACCCCGAAGGGGTGACATGTCAGTAGAACGATTGCCACGCAACAACACGGACAAACCCCGAAGGGGTGACACGTCAGTAGCATGAATGCCAGGCGGCGACGTGCAAAAACCCCGAAGGGGTGATATATTTGTATACTTCGCCACCAACGACTAAGATATTGAGGGAATTATGGCAGAGACTTACGCACAAATCTATGTCCATATCGTCTTTTCGGTATATCAACGCGAATCCCTAGTAAATCCCGCGTTCCGAGAGACTTTGCAGAAATACATCACAGGTATCATTACAAAAAAATCCCAGAAACTATTCTCCATTTATTGCATGCCCGATCATGTGCATATACTAGTGTCAATGAATCCGGATATTTCCATATCGTCGCTTGTTCGCGACATCAAGAATAATTCTACCCGTTTCATGAATGCTCAGGCAGGGTTAAACGGCGTATTCAGATGGCAGGAGGGATTCGGGGCATTTACGTACAGCCGTTCACAAATCCCGGATGTAGTCCGATATATCGAGAATCAACCGAGACATCATCAGAATACATCATTCGAGGAAGAGTATATCGGAATATTGAATCGGTTCGGCGTACAATACGATGAGAGATATGTGTTCTAGCGATTGACTTGTCACCCCTTCGTCCGCCGAGGCGGACGAAGGGCAGGCCCTTCGGGGTTTGTTTGGGAATGCGATCATTTGTTCTTCTACTGAC
>CAYPBB010000007.1:0-39442 GCA_964408855.1 uncultured Ectothiorhodospiraceae bacterium | reverse complement strand
TCGCTTGCCATTCCTTCGTCCGCCGAGGCGGACTCAGGGCAGGCCCTTCGGGGTTTGTTTGGGAATGCGATCATTTGTTCTTCTACTGACATGCCACCCCTTCGGGGTTGTGCCGGATGTGGGGATTCGTTTTTCTACTGACATGCCGCCCCTTCGGGGCTGAGGAAGAACCGCAATATTTCCAGATCATCGCCCCCTGTCCTGAGCCCGGTCCGCCTGCGGCGGACAGACGAAGGACAAAAGGGGGCTGTAATTGCTTCGCGAAACCAGAGCCGAGTATCGGGGGTTCTGAAACGCTGCGAGATGTTCGCTTGCCATTCCTTCGTCCGCCGAGGCGGACTCAGGGCAGGCCCTTCGGGGTTAATTCCGTGCGGCGTTTCGTTGGATTGAAGTCGCCTGTGCCTCTCATTTGTTTCCCGCACTTATCATCCCTAGCTTTGCCTGAGGGATGCCAGGCGGCGACGTTTTACGGCGAAGCACGGCATCCCGGTTTCTATCCATCGAAGAGTTACAGTAGCATTATGGCAACACTTACATTTCATGGCGCCGCGCAAACGGTAACGGGTTCGGCGCATATTCTGGAAGTGGGCGGCAAACGAATCCTTCTCGATTGCGGTCTGTTCCAGGGACGCCGCTCCGAAGCGCACGAAAAAAACAGCGCGTTCCCGTTCGATCCGGCATCCATCGATATCGTCGTGCTTTCGCATGCGCATATCGACCACACGGGAAAAATCCCCATGCTTACGCGCATGGGCTTCACGGGACCCATCTACGCGACAAGCGCCACGCGCGACCTTTCGAACGTGATGCTGCTCGACAGCGCGTACATTCAAATGAAGGACGCCGAATACATCAGCAAGAAGAATGCGAAGGAAGGTCTGCCGCCGGTCGAGACGCTGTACAATACCGAGGACGCGCTCAATGCGCTCGAACAATACGTCGCCGTGGGGTATAACCGCGCGATTCCTCTGACCGCAAACGTGGACGTCACGTTTTACGATGCAGGACATATCCTCGGCTCGGCGCTGCTTGTGTTCGATATCCGCGAAAACGGCAACACCATCCGGCTGTGCTACACCGGCGATCTCGGGCGTCCCGACCGCCCGATTCTCCGCGATCCGGAGTTCACCGGCGATGTGGATTATCTCATCACCGAAAGCACCTACGGCGGACGCATCCATATGGACGCGCAGACCACGCTGGATTTCCTTGCAGACGTCATCAACACGACCGCCAAACGAAGAGGGAAGATCATCGTGCCGGCATTTGCCGTCGGCAGAACGCAGGAGCTTGTGTACGATCTGCATCTTCTCCGCCAGGAAGGCCGCCTGCCCGATATTCCGATTTATGTGGATAGTCCGTTGAGCGTGAACGCCACGCAGGTATTCCGGCTTCATCCCGAATGCATGGACGAGGACGTCCGCCAGGAAGTGCTGATGCATCACGATCCGTTTGGATTCGAGCGCCTTACCTACATTACGTACGTCGAAGAATCGATGAAGCTGAATACGCTGAAGGGACCGATGATGATCATTTCCGCATCGGGGATGTGCGAAGCGGGACGCATCCGGCATCATCTTGCCAACAACATCCAGGATCCGAACAACACGATTCTCATTACCGGCTATAATGCAGAACACACGCTCGGAAGGAAAATCGTCGAGAAGGAAAAAACCGTGAACATTTTCGGCGATCCGTATGAAGTCCGCGCGGAAGTGAAGGTCATCAACAGCTTGTCCGCGCATGCCGACCGCGACGAATTGTTATGGTACCACAGTCAGTACAACGCTTCGCGGATACGGAAGACGTTCCTGGTTCACGGCGACTACGATCAGCAACAGAAATTCAGTGCGTCGCTGAAGAAGGAACTCGACTTCGGCGAGGTGGCGATTCCGGCGCCGGGCGACAGCTTTACGCTGTAAGAGTCATGAACGTTAGTTCCTTCATTCGAGGCAGCTAATTCCACAATACCGGAGGAACAAACTGGAATACTGAGCATGATAATTATCCGAGCAGCCATTTTTTCAGATTTCAAACTGCCATATTAAACTGACACACATGGAGGAATCATGAAGCACATCATTGTCGTTTTTGTTGGACTCTGTTTATTTGTAGGAATATCCGAAACGACTTATAGTCAATTTCGGCTCGGTTTAGCCGGAGGGGTGAATATTGCAGATCTTTCCGTAAGCAACATTGTTGACGGCGAGAAATACGAATCGCTCAACGGAGCGATAGGCGGTATGGTGATTGAGTATGGTATTACAGATCGATTTTCGTTGTATGCGCGTCCGCAATTTGCAGCAAAAGGCGCACATATATCCGGCGGCGAGGAAGGCAATACGGATATATCGCTATCTTATCTCGAACTGCCGTTGGGCGTGAAGTTCATTCTCTTGCCCGATGATTTCAAGCCGTATGTTATTGGCGGTATCGCGTATGCCACGAATACGAATGCCGAAACCACGAGGGGCGATCATACGAATGATATCAAGGAAAACGTCAAGGATAGCGATTTTCTTCTGAATATTGGATTGGGAATTGAATTTGGGGTAACAAAAGAATTGTCGTTGTTTTTCGATGCCCGGTATAGCAGAAGCCTTACGAATCTGAACGACAACGAAGGTTCGAAAGAGGATGTGTATACCAGCGATATAATGCTATCTGTTGGATTTCTGTACGGTATATAAGATATTTGCCTGATACCGGAATCGCATTGTTTTGGCGGCGGTTGACAATATGAGCCGCCGCCTGTTCACATAAATTATTATCTATCAATTTTTATCCAGGTACATTTATGAAGACGTTTGTTTCAATCGCATTTATGGCTGTTTTGTGTATGGGACTTTCCTCGAATTCATTCAGCCAGATAAGATTGGGCGTATACGGAGGATTGAACCTGGCCGACTGCTCGCATGCAGATGAATATGCCGTAGATCAATGGATGACATTGCGAACGGCGTGGGAGATGCAGCCCAAGAGCGTTTTCGGCTTGACTCTTGAGTATGCTGTTGGCAGCCATGGTTTTGTTTACATCAGTCCACGATATACGCAAAAGGGCGCGAAGAAATATAGCTTTGGCGGCCTCGGAAGGGTGTACGATGGACATTTCAGGTTTAATTATATCGAATTGCCCGTCGGGTATAAGTACGTGTTTGATGTCGAGAAAATCAAGCCTGTTGTGTTTGGCGGATTCGCCGCAGCATTGCCTCTATATTTGGAAAAGGAAGACGATAAAGAAGTCCGGGAATTAATCGATGAAGTGACTGAGATTGATTATTTGCTCAATATCGGATGCGGACTAGAATTTCGAGTCTATGACAATACTTGTTTAGATTTGACTCTTCAATACAGCCGAAGTTTACAGAGCATTAATCAAGATATCGATGGTGGACGTTCGGATATCGAATTGCTCTACACCAGCGATATCATGCTTACCGTCGGTGTACTTTGGGACATCTAGCCGTCGTCGAAAATTGATTCCGTCGCTCCGGGAACTTCAAAAGCATGAAGCGAGTATAAGACCCGAAAGTATGGTTCTCGTTTAGAATCAGAGTCTGTTTCATTCTCATCGATGCGCGGGTGAAGCCTTACCCCGGCGCAGTTGAAGCGTTGAGACATACCTGGCTCTATCTCGCCGTATTCGTTGAGCAATACCGGAGGAAATATGCGTTTTCGCTTAGTGCTTGTCATTGCTGCCATTTTGCTCGGAGTAAATACCGGCTCCACATATTCTCAGATTCGTCTGGGGATTGTCGGCGGCGCGGTTGTCTCCAATCCGGCTATCAATCCAGTACTTACCGGACAGCATTACGCTGAACGAATCGGCGAGATCGGAGGATTTGCTTTCGAGGTGGGGTTCTCGAAGCAGGTGTTCCTGTACCTCCGTCCGCAGTTTGTGATGAAAGGAACCCGTCTCCGGCGGGATTTTGAGTCTGAAGTGGATATCCGTATGGGCTTCGTGGAGGCTCCATTCGGCGTGAAATTCCTGCTTTTCCCGTCTGAACTAAGTCCATATCTCATTGCCGGTTTGGATGTCGCTGCGAATGTCTATGCGGAATCGGTATCGGATGATCACACCGAGCAATTCGAGAAAGACATGAAGGACATCGACGTGATGTGGAATATCGGCGGCGGCGTGCAGGCGGATATCCTCCGGAATGTATCGCTCTTTTTCGACGCCCACTACAGCAAGGGGTTGTACAATATCTATGAGGAAGGCGAGGAAGTTAGCATTTACACATCAGATATCCTTCTCACTGCTGGCGTGCTGTTCGAGATCTGATGTACCGGAATTGCATTTTGCGACGTTCGGCGGCGGGTAGCTTTCCCGCCGCTTTGCGTTAACGGGATTAGGTCATTTGCCGCGAACACGGGCTGAGTTCAATTGCTAAATGAGGGCAAAAAAAATGGCAGGTTCACGTTCATACCTGCCACTGCTGATTGATGGTTCGTTTCCAGGGGGATGGAAACAGTCTCCCCATTGTTCTTTTGTCATACTTTTAGACGGGTAGAGCCGGGGAAAGTTTCAAAAAGACGTGGAAATATTTTTTCTTCGAAATTCGCGCGTATTCCTGAATATCCGCATGATAACTAGTTCTCGTGGCCGTTGGAATCCATGATTTCACGCTTTGGCACCGGCAATGTTTGGGCATTGGAAAACCATACCGTACCGCTGAAACCGATTACCGCGAGGACGCTGGTTCAGTGAACCCCATCGATGCAGCCAGCATGAGACCGATATTTATCTTATCTTCGATAGACTTCTTGCTACATTACTATTCGCACCTCATCCGACATGGTGACGCTATGAAAAGAACATCAGCTGTCATGTTTGTTCAAATCCTCACAAAATTCGCCATTCTGACATCTCTATGCGTCGGGATCTCGACTTCGATCCAGGCTCAAAGCATCGAAGCGAAGAACTTGGATTGGGTAACAAAATGGGTGAAGCAGCACCCCGCGCCCGGGGATACATCGGCGGAAAACGCATGGATGTCCGGCGATCGAACATATACCGGGCTGGCGTACGATAAATTCAGAGATGTTGTGTATGTCGTTAGTCCGGGACCGTACGTTCTAAATGGGTCGGTGCATTTTACACCGCGGATATTCGCTTTTCAGGCTGAAACCGGCACAGTTGCGACACAAATTGGCGGCGTTCATGCACCGCCCGGTCAACTTTGGGTGGATACAGCCGTAGTCGCAGGCGGTTTGGAAGACGGCAAGTTCTCGCTTTATAAAATTGCCGTGGACGGAGAGGGGAGGATATTTGCCTGCAACGCCGTATTATCGCGGTCCAACCCTCGCGTTCCATTGAGAGTTTACCGTTGGGACTCTCTCGATGCTGCACCCCGCTTGGTGTACGAGGCATTCGTCGATACATCGATCGATGTTATGGGAACAGCATTCGAGGTGACCGGAAAACAGCATTCGATCAATGGGTTTGCAATCGACAGCGCTCGACTGTATATCGGCGGAGCCTCGTTGGATTCCAGTAGCTGGAAGGATGGCGCGCTTCACATTCTCGCCGCTGAACATGATCCGATGAGACCAAACGATTATCAGTTGATCCATGTCATAAAGAACCAGTTCCTGACAAAGAAGATGTTCGGCGCCGGAATTGCTCCGATCAACGAAACCTCTACAGCCGATATCTATGTATGCGCCCCGGGGAAACCGGTCTACCGCATACGGCAGTTGCCTCCATCGCATTTTCCTCCGTTGCTGCAATACGCGCAGATAGTTGATACCGTTTATGCCGGCAACCTCAGTCTTTCCAGCGGTCCTCTTGCATTTTACGTGAATCCACTCTATCAGAATTGGTACATGAATAACTGTCGCATTGCTCCGGTATTTCGCGATACTTCAACCCAAAATTCCAATGCTGTTGTAGATGTCCTCAGTGCCAACGGAGGGAATCAAGCTTACCGTCTCTGGTTCAACGAGGCGCCGAGTTTACCTCCATCGCTTGGCAATTCGTCGCCCGCGCTTCTTGCCGGCAGTCACCTCTGGATAGGCGATGTCGATTGCAGCATCTGGATCGACCAATCGGATTCCGGGGGATATGCGCCGTTCAATCAGGTGTACCACTTGCTTTCGAACGGCGGCATTCAATGCTTCCGATCGGGATACCATTTGCGTGAGGAGGCTGAACTCGCCGCTTTTCACGTTATACAAGGGGGGGACTCGCTTATTCTTGATTGGGTGACCGCTACCGAAATCAACAATTTAGGTTTCGATATAGAGCGGAGTTTCATTTCCCGACCCTGGCATAAAATCGGCTTTGTCCCCGGTTTCGGTACTTCGGTTATACCGCGTACGTACCAATTCGTCGACTCGGTAACCCAGGAACTGGTCGATGCGGGACGTATCAGCTATCGCTTACGTATTATTGATTTCGACGGGACATCCGAATACTCGCCGATTCGTGAGATTACCCCGGTGTTAAGAGTAGATGTCCCGATGATTCCGGTCAGAAGCTCTCTCAGTCAAAACTACCCGAATCCAGTCCCGGCGTCTTCGCACACGACAGAAATCATTTTTGCATTGAGTCAGCCGGGAGATGTTCACTTGAATGCCTACACCCTGACCGGAAGGTTCGTTGCCGCAATTCTCAACGAGTGGAAGGACGCAGGCGTGTACTCGGTGAGAGTAGACACCAGGCGATTCGGTCGAGGAATGTTTTGGTACAGTCTATCAGCAAAAGGCGTCTCTCTGCAGAGGATAATGATTGTTCAATAGTAAGTCGTATCGAAATCTGTCCGTTCAAGTTGCCTGCCCGTTCCATTTCCTGTAACTTGAACGATTACGCTTGTTTACGCGTTTTGAAGTGAGATGAAGACGAGATACGATATCATAGTAGTCGGCGGTGGGCATGCCGGTATCGAAGCCGCGCTGGCAGGCGCAAAAATGGGATGCGATACCGCGCTCATCACGATGGATCCAGCTGCGCTTGGACGGATGTCCTGCAATCCGGCAATCGGCGGAACAGCAAAGGGACATCTTGTCCGCGAAATCGATGCGCTGGGCGGGGCAATGGGACTGCTTGCAGATGCCTCCGCTATTCAATATAAAATGCTGAACCGCTCCAAAGGACCCGCCGTCTGGTCGCCCCGGTCGCAAAACGACCGCGAGCAGTACACGCATGCCGCGATACGCATGGTGTCGGAGCAGGAGGGACTTGAAATCGTGCAGGGCTCGGTGTCGCTTTTGCATATCGAAAACAATGCAGTCGCAGGAGTCACCACGGATACGGGTCAGGACATCGAGTGCCGGGCCCTTGTCATTTGTGCAGGGACGTTTTTGAATGCAGCTATGTTCACCGGAAGGGAGCGTACGATCGGCGGCAGATTCGGCGAGCAACATGCAACCGGAATCACCGAGACGCTCCTTCAATACGGTTTCGAAACCGGGCGGCTGAAAACCGGCACTCCACCACGCGTATCGCTGGCAAGCATCGACCTCTCGCAGGTAGAGCCTGCGCCCGGCGACGACGATCCCCAGCCGTTTTCGTTCAGGTCGCGCAAGCCTGCGTTCGAACAAATTCCCTGCTATATCACCTACACGAACGAAGCGACGCACGCTGTCATGCGCGAAGGTTTCGAAGATTCGCCGATGTTTACCGGACGAATTCAGGGCGTGGGTCCGCGCTACTGTCCAAGCATCGAGGATAAAATCGTGCGGTTTTCCGAACGCGAGCGGCATCATTTGTTCCTAGAACCCGAAGGCTGGAATAACGATATCGTGTATGTGAACGGATTCTCGTCCAGTCTGCCCGCCGATATTCAACTCCGCGCCATGCGCACCGTGCCGGGATTGGAGCGCGTGGAAATGATCCGCCCGGGGTATGCAGTGGAGTACGACTATTTCCCGCCGCATCAGTTGAAATTGACGCTTGAGACGAAGGTCATCCGCAATCTCTTCCACGCGGGACAAATCAACGGAACATCGGGATACGAGGAAGCCGCAGCGCAGGGCTTGATTGCCGGAATCAACGCCGTGAAGAATCTCCGCGGCGAGGAACCGTTTATTCTTTCCCGCGCCGAGGCGTATATCGGCGTGCTGATCGACGACCTGGTGAACAAGGGCACGGAAGAGCCGTACCGCATGTTTACTTCTCGCGCGGAATACCGCCTGTTGCTGCGTCAGGATAATGCGGATAGAAGACTGATGAAGTACGGATTCGAACTGGGCTTGCTTCCGGAGGATACCTACAACGCCATGCGCGAGCGCGAACTGGCGATCGAAGCGGTGTACGCCGACATTCATAAGCGCACGCTGCCGCCCGCGATAGCGAATCCATTCCTGGAGTCGATCGGATCGACGCCGCTGGCGCAAAACGAACATGTCTATAAAATTCTTCGTCGCGACGAAGTCAAGGCGGAAGCGCTGTTCAGACTCGACGGTCTGACGGAAGAACCGCCTTACCGCGCCGCCGTGGAGAATCCAGCCGTCGCGCAGCAGATCGAGATTCAGACCAAGTATGCCGGATATATCGAACGGCTGCATGTGGAAATAGACAAGTTCCGGCAGACCGAGGGAATGCTGATACCAGAGCAACTGGACTATGACCGGGTGAAATCGCTTTCGAACGAGGGAAGGGAAAAGCTCAAGCGCGTTCGTCCGCGAACACTTGGGCAGGCCTCACGCATCTCAGGCGTCAGTACGGCCGATGTATCGATTCTGATGGTGTATCTGAAGTAGGGAACGAAGAGGGTCGTAACAGCACTCCCGACTCTTAGTAACGTTTTCGTGATCGTGGCATGCCCCTTTCACGACGATCCGTCCGCCGAAGGCGGACTGAGCGGAGTGAGCAAGGTGTCTTCATCCGGCCATTGCCGGAGGGCACGCTCCGTTTCTGAGCGTAAGGCGTTAGCCGCAGTGCGAAGAAATACGGAGCGGGGGGATAAATTCGCAACAGAGAACCGCATATCGCGAATATCGCGTTGCAATGGACTTTATCAGTGTCGGGGCGAATCATCCTTCATTCGGCTGCGCCGGATTCAGGACATCATCATTCGCCCCAGAGTGCCGTACAGAATACGTCGTTGCTGAGATTATAACACATTCAGTTGCTTCAAGCGCCGTGCCGCTCTGCCGGTTGAAGACAACCTTCAGCCTCTTCGGGGACGGAGATTCCGGGTCGGTCGGGACCCAAGCCGCGCCGCAGGTGAATGGGCGTCGCCCGGACCGCCATGCCCGCACGAATACTGTTTGTACGACGCCAATTCACTACATACCGGTATTTTTTCGGGATGTATCGCTTGCTACATTTGATGGGATGTGTTTTATCTATCGGATTTACAGGTTATGCGGTTTTACGTCGGTGTAACGGATAATAGCTGGTTTCAATTTCTTGAGGAAAGCAATCCTCCAGAGGTGAACTTTTGGAAACCCAGCGGGAAAGCGTTCAGCGCATTGCAGCCGAACGAATTATTTCTTTTTAAACTTCATAGTCCATATAACTATATAACAGGCGGCGGACTGTTCAAACGTTATACGACCCTGCCGCTCAGTTTTGCCTGGGATGCTTTCGGGGAGACGAACGGCGTGAAATCGAAACAGGAGTTGCTTCAGAAAATTCAGGCGAAACGGAGGGACGGGGAACGCGATCCGGTTATTGGGTGCATCATTCTTGTGAATCCCTTCTTTTTCCCGCGAGATATGTGGATTCCGGTACCGTCAGGATGGGCGCCGAACATCGTATCGGGGATGAGGTATTCGACAGACGATACTCATGGAAGGTATCTATGGGATTCCGTACTTGAGCGGATCTCAAATCTTTCGATCGCCGGTCAATCTGCCGCTCAGGTGAGCGAACCGGTTTCGACATACGCATCCGAGGTACGGTTTCGATTGTATCTCGCGAAAGCCCGGTTGGGACAGGGGGCCTTCAGGATTGAGGTTTTGGAAGAATATAAACGCCGCTGCGCGATTACCGGCGAACGGACGGTTCCGGTATTGGAGGCGGCGCATATCAAACCCGTTTCGGATAATGGTCCCTATGATATCCAGAATGGTTTATTGCTCCGCTCGGATTTTCACCATTTGTTTGATAGCGGACTATGCACTGTCACCGACGAATACCGGATCCTTGTCAGCCCGCGAATCAGGGAAGAGTATGAAAATGGACGAGAGTATTACGCATATCACGAAAAACCGTTGTTGGTAATGCCCGAGAAGGAGACGCTGAAACCAGCTCCCGAATTTCTGGAGTGGCACCGCCATAACCGGTATAGAGGGTAAATACTCATGGCGAGGGAGGTGCGATCGTGTCAGGATTCGGCACGGAAACGCGATCCCCAATATGTAGATACAGAATTGTCTACAACCTGTCGAAAATGCTGCCCGCGCCCGGCGAAAAAAGGCGGTTGTACAACCGTTCTGCATAATTATCGGTCATGCCGGATATATAGTCTGTCAGTGCGCGCAGTCTGGCATTTTCTCCGGGCGCTTCCTTCATGATGTGTCCCGGTTTGCCGCCGACAAGCTCCGGCGTATTTGCAAGGGCTTCGAACAGCTTGAGAATGATTACTCCTCCCCGGAATTCCAGCGACTGCACCGCCGAGCCGTTGATAACCAGTTCGTAGACCGACTCTCTCAGCGCATCGAGCGCCAGCCGGTGATCGTGCGGGAGCGTCGCATTCCAGCGTAGACGAGGATGCTCGAATTGCGGCAACTCGCGTAGTTCCGCCGCGCCGATGAGCGATCCGATCAACGCAGATGCGGCGCCTTTCTTTTCGAACACTTGATCCTTCCTGGCGGCGGTATCGGAGCCTTTTCCCATCGCCGTGATGAGCCGGTGATAATGCCGGTATACAGCGGGATCGTGGAATGCAGACTCGTCCATATAACGGATAATGGCTTCGGGCTGGATCAATCCGGCAAAAAAGGCGTCCTCGACATCGTGCGTGCCGTAGGCGATATCGTCCGCCAGCTCGATGATGCTGGCTTCGAGCGTTTTGTAGAGCGTACGGGCATGCTTTCCCGGGCGCGGTTCGATACGCAGGAATTCCTCCCTGTCTGATTCCGAGAAGGGAGCTATGAGCCATTCGAGAATAGCGCGCTCTTCGTTGTGGATGCATTTCGGCGGCGCCCACGGTTTGAACGGGGGACACGGTTTATCGGTTTGCAGCAACGCCGGATTGACGAGGTCTTCATACGGCCGCGGATACTTCACTACAGCCAACAAGGTGGCGCGGCAAAGGTTTAACCCGTGACGTTCGGCATGCACCTCGAGATTTTCGTTCGTCAGAACGCGAAGCGTCTGACCGTTTCCTTCGAATCCGTTGGAATGATCGCTCCATGCATTCCAGAGCATATAGTTCAGCGCTTCCTCGCCCCGGTGTCCGAAAGGAGGATGCCCCAAATCGTGCGCGAGACTCGCCGCTTCGATCAGGCTGGTATCGATAGGTCCTGCGAGCGGTGCGTATGCCGGTTCGACGGCACCTGAAGGATAGTCCTTCCAGATATGCGCGTTAAGAACGGCGGTAATGCTCCGGGCGATACTGCCGACTTCGAGGGAATGCGTCAGCCGGGTGCGAAGGAACGAGGATTCGTTCAATCCGAAAATCTGTGTCTTCGATTGAAGACGCCTGAACGCAAAACTATGAATGACGCGCGAGCGGTCTACCTCGAATGCGTCCCTGTGATCATTGGGTTTGGCTCCGGGCGCTCCTATCCGTTCCGTGTCGCTGCCGGAATAGAGCGCCGATTGCCGGTATAGTGGATACATGCGCGTCCGCGTATCGATTCAACTGCGTAATTGAAATAACATACTTTCCTTGTGGAACAAAGCCAAATCGCTTTACAAGACTGGTTTTTCGACGCGGCAGGATTTCGTACTTTTATAGTTTGCTGCGTTTAAACAAACATTGAACGATGAGTAAGAAACAACGACGTCCTGCGGCTGAATCCAGGACTGTGCCAATTCTCGCGGCGATACCTCTGGTAATGCTTGCCGCTCTCAGGCTGATCGCCTCTGTCATCCCCGGATCGGCATTTTGGGGATTCGACTTCCTCCGGTACATGCCGTTGCCGGCGGCGTTGGCGATTACCATTACCGCAATCGTCGCGGCACTCGACCGGAAAGCCGTGCTGGCCAAACCGCTTGAAGCGGTTGCAGAGTTCCTCTTTCGCCAATCAGTAATAAAACGGCTGGCGGTGTTTTCCGCATGTTCCATCGCTATTATGGCCGTCTTCAGTTTGTTTGCCGTACCGTACCCGTTCCTTGGCGACGGCAAGCACGTCGTTACCGCTTTGTACAGGATTTTCAAGGGCGATGAACAGGCGCAAGCGGTATTGTGGAATGAACCCCTCAGTCATCTGTACTACCTGTATACATTAAAATGGTTGTTTCCCGAACTTCTCACCTCCAGGGTGGTGGACCTGAAAGGGGTGTTCGCCATTTTCAAGTGGACAAGCTATGTTATAGGCGGGCTATATCTATTCGCTTTGTTGTCTCTTTCGGGCAATCTTGCGAAAAACAAGCTGGAGCGCCTCGCGCTGGTCGCCGGCATTCTTGGATGCGGCGGTATCCTGATATTCTTCGGGTATGTGGAATACTATGCGTTTCTCTATTTTTTTGGTACTCTGTTCCTGCTGACCGGGGTGGGCGAAGCAAAGCGTTCCTCGACGCCTGTCCGCTCGGGTGCGTTGCTCGCGCTGGCGATCGCCTTCCACTTATCCGCTGTGGTGTTTCTTCCGGCGTATTTCTTTCTCCTCTATGCATGGATACAAAAGAGATCGGGTAAGCCGGAGCCTTCGCTTCGACTCATAATCCGCATTGTAATGGCGGTTCTCATCTGCTGTCTCGCATTGTATCTGATACTCGAAATAATGGGTATCGGCGGCTTCTTTATTCCGCTGTTGCCGGGGAAATCGGCATGGGCGTTGCTTTCGGTTCAGCATGCGTTGGATATTCTGAACAACGTCTTGCTCCACGCGCCGTTCGCTGCCGCCGTTGTTGCCGCTATTGCCCTTACCAAAACCAGACCACGCATCGACAATCAGTTTCTTTTCGCTGCGATTGCGACGGTTTTCTGGTTCGCCTTGATCGTCGCGCACTCCGCGATTGCGCGCGACTGGGATGTGTATGCGCTATCCGGCGTATCGTTTACCGTCGCGGCGTTTTATTTGATAGGAACCTTCAACGACGCCGGAGTCCGCAGATATTACCTCGCGCAAATGACGGTGCAATCCCTGCTTCTCATTATCCCGTGGATTTGGGTGAACGGCAATACCGCCGCCTCTGAGCAACGATTCGCCGATGTTACCGAACAGTACTCCCGGATTCTTCCCGTGGACGTAACATCCGGCTGCTTCGAGACGTTGCGCGAATACAACTCAAACCGCAAACGCCGCCGCAACGAGTTGTACTATCAGGGCAGAATCCTCGACATCAATCCGTCGCCCTACGAATACTATAAGCTTGCCAGGACGGTGAACTACTGCGATGAGCTTTCGCAGGGGGAACTTGCATTAGTGGACAGGAGTATGAATGATATTCTCTCCGCCGAGGATTCGGTGAGGTATGCCCCCGTCGGCACAGTCTCGAAATCGAAAACGACAACCCTCGACGATGTCTATCAACTGCTGATGGTTTCGCGCGTGATCGAGACTCCGGACCGGGAGCGGATTCCGTGGCTCACTGCTTCGCTGGATCGCTATCTCGCCTCCGGCGGAAGAAGGTTTACCGCAGGATTGACGGGCGGGAAGATTCTTGCAAGTCTCGGAGCCGGCAAGGAAGCGTTGCATTGGCTCCGCCTCGCGCTTGCCGATACAGCGCATGCCGCTGATTCGGGCCGCATGACAGTATCGAAACTGTACGCAGCATTGGCGCTCACGCAATTGAACGCGGAGAAGAAGGACACCGCAATGCATTATTTCAGGCTTGCCGCCGTTCATCCTTCCGTCGATGCCGAAGTGCTGGCCGATTACGCCTATGCGGCATTCCTATTCGGCGATCCGGCGGAATCCATTGCCGCAAGCAGAAGGACGCTCGCGCTGGAGCCGCAAAATATGAACGCGCTCTATTGTCTCGGCGCCCTGCTGGTTCGCAAACCTGAGACGGCGAAAGAAGGAATCAACGTGTTGCGGACCTATTTGCAATACTACCCGTCAGCGAAGAATGCAGGCGAAATCAGACAATTGATCGGAACCGCGGGCAAGGCTGCGGAGACGGAATAACGCCAGACGAACTGAAAAGGATGAATCGAACCGCTCCGGATAGACAGGTCATTATTGGCATCGCAGCACTCATCGCGGCGGTTCTTCTTTGCGCATCGTCGGCGGTGTCGCAGGAACTAGATTCGGCTGCGGTCGCAACGTCGCCTGTATCGCCGGATACGTTGCTCGCGATAGATAGTCTGGCAATTGCCGCATCGGATTCAACGATCCGGTTCGAGACCATTAATTCCGCCGACACGATTGTTACGTACACAGCAAAGGACAGCGTGGTGTACGATCTGGACAGCAAGCAGATGTTGATGTATTCGTCCGCGAAGGTGGATTACGGACAGTACCAAATTGCGGCGGCGCAGTTGACGATCAATTGGGACGCGAACACCATGCACGCGCAAAGCGCTCCCGATTCGCTCGCCGTCCCCGGCGACACGGCGTCGGGATACGTGGTGTTTTCGGAAAGCGGCAAGCAGTACCGCGGCAGGGAGATGACGTACAATTTCAAAACCAAACAGGGGGTTATCGACGAAGGGAAAACAACCATCGACGACGGCTATTATACGGGCGAAATCATCAAGCGCAAATCGGAGAATACGTACTTCATCAGCGGCGGCGAATACAGCACCTGCGATCAGGAAGTCGGGCATAAGCATTTTCACTTCGGTAGTCCGAAGATGAAGGTTGTACCGAACGACGTCATCGTTGCTGAACCGATTACATTTTATATCGAGGAGATCCCACTGTTATGGATCCCCTTCGCGATTATCCCGAGCAGCGGTGGCAGAAGTTCGGGCGTTATCATTCCGTCCTTCGGGGAGGATTACTACAGGGGCAGGTATCTGACGAAAGGCGGCTATTATTTGGCTGCGAGCGATTACTGGGACCTAACTCTCACGGGCGATTGGTACTGGAAAGGCGGCTATCTGCTTCGCTCGAATGTCCGGTATGCGTTGCGGTATAATTTTTCGGGCAATATCGAAGCCTCGTACGGAAGGCAGATGTTCGATATCGGCAATCCGTACAAACCGGACGACGAACCCCGCACCGATTACAGTATCGCGGTGCACCATAACCAGTCGATAGATCCGAACACCCAGCTCAATGTCGATTTCAGCTTCATTAGTCAGGGATTCTATAATAAATACAGCACCGATATCAATCAGCTTGTGAGCCAGACGGCCGATTCACGCGCAACATTTTCCACACGCTGGGAGGGCACGAACCGCAGCCTTACCATCGCCGTGGCGCGGACGCAGAATATTCAGACCAATACGTCGAACACATCGCTTCCCGATATCTCGTTCAATCAATCGCAGATATTCCCCTTCAGGGCAAAAAACAGTATCGGGGAAAAATGGTACGAACAAATCGGATTCAACTACCGCGCTCGCGCGTTGAATAAGGTCGACGTCAACCTCATACGGGAGGGAACCGAGGAACAACTGCGAACCTTCACGCGTCATGGTATCAACCACGATCTGTCGTTCATTCTCAATCCCAAAATCGGCTATCTCACACTCTCGCCGTCGTTCAATTATCAGGAGCGCTGGTATATCCACCGGTTGGAGCGCTACGCCGATGCAGCGGACTCTACGGTACGTGCCCGCGATGTTCGCGGATTCTATCCCATCCGCACCTTTAATGCCGGTATCAGTATGAGCACGAAGCTCTACGGTATACTCCGTCCGAATATCTGGGGCATTCAGGGAATCAGGCACACGATTCAGCCCTCGATCGGCTATAGCTATAATCCCGATTTCTCGAAGGACCAATGGGGATACTACCGGAGCTATACCGGTTTCGATACAAACGTTGTCCGGTATGATCCGTATACGGGCTTCGATAACAAACCAGGCGAAGTGTTCGGCGGAGTGAGCAGCGGGGAAAGTCAGAGCATCACCATGAATCTTTCGAACGTATTCGAGATGAAGCTCGATCCCGCGCAGGACGACACGACAGGCGAAGCGAAACGCGTGAAGCTGCTGAACCTGAATGCCGGAACCGCCTACAATTTCGCGGCGGATAGTCTGAAACTCTCTGCTGTCAGCGTCAGTTTCAGCACAGCGATCGGACAGTTGCTCGATATTTCCGGAAGTGCTTCGTTCGATCCGTATGTGTACCAGCGGCGAACCCCTGTGTACGATACGGAAGGCAATATTTCGAGTTATCTGCCCGGACGTAGGATCAACACTTACATGGCGGATGCGGGCGAAGGACTTGCAAGGCTGACGTCGTTCGGAGTGAATCTGCGCACGGCGGTCGGGAGCGAGACGTTCGCTTCCGCACAGGGCGCCGCAGACACAACCGCATCGCAATCGATGCTTTCGCCTCAGGAACTGGACGCATACAACTTCAGGATCAAGTGGCAGTTGAGCATGGGGTATTCATATTCGATGAGCCAAAGCGATCCCGATTACAAATCGCGCAACTCGAATCTCGATGCAAGTCTGAGTCTCGACCTCACACCGAAATGGAAAATCACCGCATCGACATACTACGATATCGTCCGCAAGGAAATCGGCACGCCGCGGATCAATATTTCGCGCGATCTGCATTGCTGGGAAATGAACTTTTCATGGGTTCCGGCGGGTCCATACCGTCAGTATAACTTCGTTATCCGCATAAAAGCGCCGCAATTGCAGGATATCAAGTTCGAACGGAAGGGAAGCGATAGAGGCGTGTACTAGCCTCATCATAGAAGAGATGGTCTACTTCAATTGCTTCTGAAGTTGCTGCGCACAAAGCAGCATCGGATCCCACAACGGGGCCAGACGAGGCGTATATACAAAATCGGTCTCAAGGTATTCGTCGACGGTCATCGCTTGGCGCACCGCCATCGCGACAGTATTGATACGCTGCGCCGCGTGCTCACGGGCAATGACATTGGCGTTCAGTAGCCTGCGGGTTCTCCTGTCGGCGGTCATCGATACCAGGATCGTCTCGGCGCCCGGCATGAATCCGACGCGGGTTTTCGCCGTGATATACGCATGAATGGCGTCGATCCGCGCATCGGCGAGTTCCCGTTGCGCCGATCCGGCCTGGGCAATTTCATACCCGAACGCCTGGATTGCCGAAACCGGAACCGCTCCCTTGAATACCGCATACCCTCCTGCGGCATTTTCTCCAGCGACTCTCCCTGTTTTACTGGCAATCGTCGCAAACGGCAGAAGCTGTGTCTGGCGCGTGGTGAGATTCAGCACCTCGGTGCAATCGCCTGCGGCATAGATACTATCGATGCTTGTCATTTGTCTCTGATCTGTAACGATGCCGCCGTGTGGTCCCAGCTTGATGCCCGCTTCCTTCGCCAGAAGAGTATTGGGAACAATCCCTGCAGCAATGAGATACATGTCGGCGCTTACCGGTCCTGTCGTGGTTTCAAGCCGGATAACCGACCCGTGCTCATCAACCGCAGAACCGACCCGGGTATTGCACTTCAGTTCAATGCCATGAGAGGCGATAATTTCCGCGATAAGGGCGCGGGCTTCCGGATCCATCGAAGGCAGCGGAAACGGCGCTGCTTCGAGCATCGTCACCTTCATCTTTCGGCATCGGAACGACTCGGCGGCTTCGATGCCGATATACCCTCCGCCGACGATGCAAACCGACGCGGGCTTCGCGTTTTCGAGAAATGCCAGCATTTTCTCCGTTTCGGAGAGAGTCGATAGGGTAAAGACGTTCGCGCGGCGCCGGGGCACACCCTCGATCGTTGCAGGCTTACTTCCAAGCGCGAGTATCAGCTTGTCGTACTTCACGTCTTCAATTCCGCCGGTCGTCAGGTTCTTTATCTGGACTGTTTTCCGGATAGGGTGAATTTGCATCGCCTGGTGGCGGACATGGACACTGATGCCTTTGCTTTCTGCCAGAGTGTCAGGCGTGAATAGCGTGAGGTCTTCTGGCGACGAAAGTTCGCCGGAAATGAGGTACGGCATTTCGCAGACGCCGTAGCTCACATCGGAACCAGCTTCATACAGTGCGACCTCGGATGCGGGATTGGTGCGCTTTGCCTTCGCTGCGGCGGAGGGTCCCGCAGCAACCCCTCCAACGACAATTATTTTCTGCGGTCTTGTCATGAACCTAAATTTTGGGATCGATAGGGTAGCAAACTAGCGAATCGCGGCTTGTCCGCCAAATCAAATCGAGGGGTTCCAACGATTGCAATTACTGCAAGACAAAAGATCAGGCATTGTTAGTTATCCATTTTAATGTTACATTTTTCAGGGTATTCAATAATATTCTCGTTGAACTTGAACCCCCGCGCCTTCTCCGCGGGGTAGTAACGTAAGTCGTTACCGTATGACGCTTTACGGTGACAACAAGGTAGCAAACCATGTCTCAGGGCCACAATGCCGAAGTCCTCTATATTGAAGACGACGCCCTTACAGCACAGCGTGTCAAACGAGTAATCGAAAACGCAGGATTCGATTGCACGCATGTCGTCAACGGCAGGGAAGCGCTGAACCTGTACCGTCAGCATATGTACGACCTCATCGCTGTCGATCTCAATCTTCCCGATATGGACGGGAAGGAAGTGATCCGTAAAATGCGCGAGATGCGGTCTCTTCCGCCGACGATTGTCATCACCGGCTTCGGCGACGAGCAAACCGTCGTCGAAGTGATGCGCCTCGGCGTTACCGACTATATCTCCAAGGATACCGACGGCAGATATATCATTCTCATTCCCGCCATTTTCGAGATGGCGTTGTACTACGGCAGGATGGAAACGCTCAAGCGAAGCATCGAGAAAGAGCTTCACCAGAGCCGGGAAAATATCCGCAACCTGCTGAATGCGAGCAAGGACTTCATCTTCGTGATCAACGACGAAGGCAAGATCCTGAACTGGAATCCTTCGTTCCAGGAAGCCATCGGATATACAGATGAAGAAATCCGCCGGTTGACGGTATTCGAACTCTACCCTCCGGAATCGAAGGAAGAGATGCTGGATACGCTTCGCAAAATGCTCGAAGATGAAATCGATACCTATGCCGTTCCGATGGTCCGGAAAAACGGGCAACATTTCGAATCCGAAATGCGCGTTTCGAGAGGCAGGTGGGGCGACGAACAGGTGCTCTACATCATTCAGCGCGACGTCACAATTCTCCGGGCAGCCGAACGCGAAGTACGGCAGTCGAAACGGATGCTCGAGCTTGTTATCAATAATATTCCGGAACATATTTTCTGGAAAGACACCGAGCTCCGGTATCTGGGCTGCAACAACAACTTCGCGAGAGCGGCCGGCGTGGAGTTCCCCGAGGATGTCATCGGGAGAAAAGACGAGGATTTGACGCACGTTATCCAGCCCGATCCCGACTGGATTGCCCAGCAGCAGAGCGTCATGGAAAACGGACATCCTCAGTTCCATATCGTGTACCAGACTGCAAACGAAAACGGCGACCGGCTGTTCTTCGATATCAACCGCATTCCGCTCAAGGATGAGGATGACCGCGTCGTCGGTCTGCTCAGCACTCGCGAAGATATCACCCAACGGGTATTGATGCAGGAGGAAATCCGCGAACGCGAGCGGATGTTCAGCCTCATCACGACGAATATGCAGGACCTTGTTGGGCTTGTCGATAGGAATTTCTGCTGGGAATATCTTAGTCCATCGCATCAGGATGTGCTGGGATTCGCTCCCGAAGAGTACACTGGGAAAAAACCCCTCGACTTTATCCATCCCGACGACATTGCGCGGGTCAAGGCGACGCTGATGCGCGGCATCAAGACAAGAAGCGCGCAAAAGAGCGAATTCCGGTTCCGCCACAGCAACGGAAAATATCTCTGGCTCGAAACAATCGGCGTGCCGATTCTCGACGAAACCGGGGAAATCTCGTCTGTCGTTCTCGCCTCGCGCGACGTGACGGCGAGGAAATACGCCGAGGACGCGCTTCAACAACGGACGATTGAGTTGCAGGAAAGCAATGAAGAACTGGATGCGTTTTCGCACACCGTGGCGCACGATCTAAAAAATCCGCTCAACAGCATCCTTGGGCTTGCCAACCTCGTCCGGGAGAACTTCGATATGCCCGAAGAGGATATACAGGATTCGCTGAAGTACATCGAGCAATCGGCGACGAATATGAACGGGATCATCGACAGTCTCATGGTATTGGCGGGCGTCCGCAAGCAGGAGATCGTTCCCGAGGTGATCGATATGCCGGAGGTGCTGAAACAGACGATGCGCCGGCTGAACTTCTACGTGGAAGAACACAACGCCGATGTAACCATCGCCTCCATGCCCAATGCGCTCGGTCACCCGATCTGGATCGAGGAAGTATGGGTGAATTACATCACCAACGCCATCAAATACGGAGGCAAACCGCCTGCCGTTTCCATCAGCGGCGAACGCCTCTCCAACGGAAGCGTGAAGTATATCGTCAAGGATAACGGTCCGGGCATCAGTCCCGAAGACCAGCGGAAGCTCTTCGTGCCGTTCTCGCGTCTGCGGCAGGTAAGCGTCAAGGGGTACGGATTGGGACTTTCTATCGTCGCGAGAATCATTCACCGCCTGGGCGGGCAGGTCGGACTTGAAAGCGCCCCCGGATCGGGGTCGTCGTTCTACTTTATTTTACCTGCAGCCCCGCACTAACACAGTTTGTAGCAGCCCCCAACAGAAAGCCGGGATTCGACGCCGAATCTTGGCTTTTTTCGTTCATTCTTTCTACCTTTGGGTATTCCATCAAACATAGAACCCAGCGAGTTCCCGGATATTTTGAACTCAACAAGAGTCGGACTTTCAATAACATCATTAATTTCAAGGAATGGACGTATGAAACGCATGCTACTACGCATTCTCTGTGTAGCCTTGTTCTTCAGTCTGTATCCGCTGCATCTGTACGCGGATGGAGGACCTGAACGTACGGATCAATACCGTATCGTGTCACTATTTCCGGGCGGCGATGTACTCCGCCCCGGCTCGCCATCGAGCGGCTATAAATGGTACCTCGGATTCGATGTAGGTCTGACCTACTCGATGTTCCAGGACGGTCCGCTGTACTTTTACCAGAACGTACCCACAATGCCTCTCTTCGATAAGACCGTTGTCGCAACAGTCGATGAAGGAAGCGGTTTAGGGTATTACATCGGCGCGGCAGCCGATTTCCCCGTCAGTTCGGTTGTAGGTATCGTGGTGAAAGCGAATTACCATACACGTACGGCGTCGTTCGACCAGGATACGAAGGTGGATAGTATCTTTATCGCCGAGAACAACGATTATTACACCGTATGGTTCAACGACGAAGTGGATTGGGAATTCAGCTATTTCGGTCTCGATCTGCTTGCGCGTATCCAATTGATGAAGGAATCGCTCTATTTGCTGGTCGGTCCGTCGTTCAATTTCCTCCTCGCGAACAATGCAGAAGTGACCCAAAAGATTACCAATCCCCCGGATGTCTATTTCCGCGATGAAGACGGAACAACCACCAACCAGGTGCTCAGCCGCTCGTCGGATGGTGAGGTGGAAGGATTCGAAAGCTTCCGCGCCGATCTTAAATTCGGAATCGGTACGTGGATCGAACTCTCCAAAGGCTTGTACCTTACACCCGAACTGACGATGAACTATCCGCTCACGCAGATGGTGAAGGAATCCTACGCCACCAGCACGCCGCTGATGATCGACGACGGAAGTTCGGCAATCAGCCAGAAAGTCATCAATGCGAATCCGCGGTTCGTGACGTACAAGAACTCGAATCAAGACTTTAATATGATCACCTTTTTCCTCACCGTAGGTCTGCGGTGGCAAATCGACTAATGGAGGTAGCGCAATGAACAGAATGAGTAAAGCATTTGCCCTTGCTGTTGCGGCTCTCTTCCTTGCAGGCGCCGCAGCCACGAGTCAGGACCTGCCGAAAGCGCAGCGGAAAACCATCACGCCCGCGGCGCGGCAGGTTCGCGTAACGAACATGGGTCAACAACTGAATTCCTATGCCGACGATTTCGCCCCGGTGATGATGGGCAACGGCAAGGTGATGTACTTCACGTCGGGAAGAAGCGGCGCGCAGGATATTTTCTCTGCCGTATCGCAAGGCGGCTCGTGGAGCGAACCGCTGGCGCTCGGCTCGGGTGTCAACACCGGCGATCCGGAAGGCGGCGTTTCCATCACTCCCGACGGGCACTGGATGGTGTTTGCCGGCTGCGACCGCGACGACAGCTACGGCGATTGCGATTTATACATGGCGGAATACCTCGGCGGCGCATGGCGGAACATCACCAATCTCGGCGCGGTCGTGAATTCCGAATCGTGGGATTCGCAGCCGTCGATTTCGCCCGATGGATTGACGATCTATTTCGCCTCCAACCGTCCCGGCGGACAGGGCGGCACCGATATCTGGATGACGACGCGTAACTTCGGCGGCGAATGGCAGGAACCGAAGAACATGGGCTTCGCCGTCAACACTATCGGCAACGAAGCCAGTCCGTATATATCGATCGATAACAAGACGTTCTTCTTCTCGTCCGACTACCACCCCGGCATCGGCGGCATGGATATGTATGTGGCGAAGAGGTCGGGCAACACGTGGTCCACACCCGAGAATGCCGGCACGCCGCTGAACTCGGAAAAGGACGACTACTTCTATTCGCTTCAGTGGGGTTCGGATAATATCTTCTTTGCTTCCGACCGCGACGGCGGGCAGGGCGGCATGGATATCTATGTCGGCGTACCGAATCCCTTCCAGCCGAGCGCCGTCACCGCGGTGAACGGCAAGGTGACCGATGCGACCAGCGGAACCCCTCTCGGCGCGGTGATCACGGTCAGCGATATCGTCACGAACGAGCCGATTGCCTCGTTCTACAGCGACGATATGGACGGTTCGTATACGGTGGTGTTGCAGCCCGGAAAAAGCTACGCCGTAACGGCGCAGGCGCCGGGTTATCTGTTCTATTCCGACCGCGTGGATGTGCCGGTGGATGCGCCGAACAACACCCTGCGCAAGGATATCAAGATGAGCAAGGAGCTCACCCGCCTGCTGGTGTATTTCGATTTCGATAAAGCCGTGTTGCAGCGCGAATCCAACGTAGACCTCGACAACGCCGCGAAATGGCTCAAGGCGAATCCCGATCTGCGCGTCGAGCTTTCGGGGCATACCGATAACGTCGGCACGCAGGAATACAACCTGAAGCTCTCGTCCGACCGCGCCTCGGCGGTGAAGGAATACCTTGTCCGCAAGGGGGTCGACGGAACGCGCATTGTTGCAAAGGGCTACGGTATGGAACAGCCCGTTGCCAACAACGACACCGAAGAAGGACGCGCGCGCAACCGCCGCGTGGAATTCCGCGTGATCGCGAAATAGACTAAGTACATTTTCGGTTCTCTGTAGGGGCGTCACGTCAGCCTCAGGCTGACGGATCGCCCCTACGTTTTTTGGAAATAATTGTCTTGATCACGACGATTTTTAGGAAATTATTGCCTTGATTACCAACAATACTTTTGTTTCATTGTCCAGGGTATATTAACAAGATAAGAGACTTACAATGTTGCTCATTAAAAAAACGTTTGCTTTTCCTTTGTTTTTCTCTCTCTCGGCGTTGGCCTTCTTTGCATGCAGCGATGGAAGTTCTCCCGACGATGGCTGCCCCTTTCTTCCGCGACTCTATACCTTTCACGCGAAATGGGTGGATGCTGATACCGTCCAAATCAAATATGTTACCGAGCCGCTGGAGTATCATAGCGAAAAGAAAGTGAATTGGGTTGTTTGCCGGCTCTACCGCAGCGAATCGCCGGAAGGACCGTGGGAGCATATCGATACCGATTCTTTGAATGGCGTGTATGACTCATCACGATGTACATACAGAGTAGCCAATCCGGACAGGTTGAATTTCTTCCGCTTGAATATGGAATATGTATGCACGAGCGGAACCAGGCAGCTGGAAGGGCCGATGATCGCAACGCGGCGACCGGTATCGCATCCGGATCAATGGCAAGCCGGACCCGATTTGGTGAGTCCCGTTGTGACGCAGATGGGAAGCAGAGGTGGCACCGTAATTTCACAAGACGGAACGAAACTGTTTGCAGGGCATCGCGAAGGACGCATCTTCGATCTTGCAACCGGCAAGGATATAACACCACCGGGCGGGACTAGAGATGTGCAAATAACTCATGCAGCAAGATGGGTAGATTCGATGTTATATTGCTACGGGGGATCATTCCGTGTTTATAACCTGGTCAGTGGAAGTCAGCGGTTCGGTGTGACATATCCTTATTCTTATCCTGGTTCATATTCATATCCGAGGAATGATACAAGCTTTGTGGTATTTTCGAGCGAGAATAAAATACTGCTGGACTACAATACGATCGTGCATTCGACGGTAGTCGTTGAGCAGTCATTCCAAAATCCCCGAGGATTGGCGAATACCGTGCCATCAACATCGTATTCGAAAATTGGATGCTGTCTGCCAAGCACCGTTACGCCTAATACCGAGCAGTATATTATTTTTACATCCGACTTCAACATTGATCGAATTGTGTCGCCGTTTGGAAATACTGCGTTATATAGCGAGAGGGTTATCGGTTCAGACCACCTCGAAATGCCCCACATGCAATGGACAAAAACTGATGACAGGATCTTTTTCTGGGCCAGGTGGTCGGGTACACAGGAGATTTGGACGTACTCGCTTTCAACCGGCGAATACAAACAAATAACAGGGTATCGATCAGCAGCCTATCCAGGCGATTATGTCGCTGGCAACGATTTTGTCCCGATGATTCTGGTGACGTTGAACTTCGTGTACGACCCGACGAGAGATGGAATTATCATGTTTTTCCGGCGCGATGTCTACAGCTATGCAATGAGATTTGTGCCGGTTGCGGGTTTGTAAAAGCACCTGTCGCGTTATCAGCACGGTCGGTTATGACGTCATTACCTCAGAATCGCAGTACAAGCACATGATGCGGCAAATGAAAAACACAGTCATATTTCCATTCTTCATCGCAGTGGCTGTGCTCGCATTCCATGCTTGCAGCGACGGCAGTTCTCCGGAAAAATCATGTCCTTCGTCGCTTCCCGAATTTCTTGCATTCAACGCTAAGTGGGTAAGTGCCGATACCGTTCAACTCTTCTATGCAACCGAACCGTTGATCAACCATTCCGAGAACTACTTATACTGGATTATATGCCACATGTACCATAGCGAAGCGCCGGAGGGACCGTGGGAGTACGTCTATACCGATTCGCTTTACAGTGGATTAGATTCGTCGCGGTTGAACTATATGGTTCGTTCACCCGGTAAATTGAACTTTTTCCGCTTGACCGTAGAATATGTATGCAGCGGAGAAACGAAACACATCGAAGGACCAATGATTGCAACGCGCCGACCTGTATCGCACCCGAGCGAATGGGATGCCGGACCGGATTTAGTGAGTCCCGTGGTGACATCGTTAGGCGGAACTGGGGGGACGGTGATATCGGAAGATGGATTAACAATAATTGCTGAACATCGCGAGGGGCGAATCTTTAGTCTGCAAACCGGAGCAGATATCACTCCTCAAACGAATGAAACGAAACAGATCTATATATATGGACCAGCGAAATGGACTGATTCGCTGCTCTATAGTTATGGCGGGTCTTTTGTCGTATATAACATCTTAAGTAGAAATAAGATATGCGATATACCCGGAAAATTTTCATACTCCCTCAATGACACGGCATATGTTGTACATGATCATTTCGGTAACAAATTAGTGCATTTCAATACTGATACGCAATCGTTGCATCTCGTACAGTCATCATTTACAAATCCGTACTCATTAACAAACACAACATCATCACCATCTTATTCATTGCTTGGATGCTATCTTGGCAATGGAGGTACGCCCAATCAGGGTGAATACATGGTATTGAAGCCGGACTTCAGCATTTTCAGGCTCGTTTCTCCATTTGGTATGACGGATATAAAAAAACAATTGGTGCCGCTATATGGATGGCTTGATTACCATTATATCATTTGGGGTAACGATGATGATCGAATGTTCTTCTGGACGACCTGGTCTGGTTCGCAAGAAATTTGGACGTATTCAATTGCAAAGAATGAATACAAGCAGGTAACGGGGTACCGGATGGCGGACTACCCCGGCAAATACATCGATTGCACGGGACCGTCGGATTCAATTCTCTCCGGACTTGAAACGCTCAACTTTGTATATAACCATACAAAAAATACACTGATTCTCTTTTTCCGGCGAGATGTGTACAGCTATGCGATGAGATTTGTCCCGGTGACTAGTTTATGATCTTCATACCTTGATGAGGTATACGAAATCAAAAAGGCGTCCCAAGCGGGACGCCTTTACAGTAGCATTTTTACGTAGCGTTATTTGCTTTTCGGCTTCTTCACTTTCGGGACTTTGCCTTTGATGGCTTTCGTCGCGGCGGAAAGCTCTTCCAGCCGCTGGGCGACCTTCGCGAAGAGCGTGTTCTTCTCGTACACTCCGCGCTCGGTGAGCATGCCCGCCCGTACGCCCGTCAGAATTTCGATACCCTGCTCGATGCGCTCGATCGGGTAGATGTGGAATTTGCCCTCGCGTACCGCATCGACGACCGCCTCTTTCAACATCAGGTCGCTCATGTTGGATTTCGGGATGATCACGCCCTGATTACCGGTAAGTCCGCGCGAAACGCACACATCGAAGAAGCCTTCGATTTTCTCGTTCAATCCGCCGATGGGCTGAATATCGCCCTTCTGGTTCATCGAACCCGTCACGGCGTACTGTTGCTTGATCGGTATACCGGAGATGGAGCTGAGGAGCGCGTACATTTCAGCCGCCGTGGCGCTGTCGCCGTCCACGCCGCTGTACGACTGTTCGAACGAAACGCTCGCCGTCAATGCAAGCGGCTTCTTCGTAGCAAACAGCTCGCGGAGGTATCCGGAGAGAATGAGCACGCCCTTGTCGTGGGTTTTCCCGCTCATCTTCGCCTCGCGTTCGATGTTGATGATGCCCGACGTGCCCGCGCTCACCGTTGCCGTGATGCGGCTCGGTTTGCCGAACGAAAACCGCTCACCCCCGTACACCGCCAGCCCGTTGATCTGTCCCGTGCGTCTACCCTCGACGTCGATGAGGATGATTTCCTCCTCGATGAGTGTCTGCATTTTCTCTTCATAGAGGGAATGCCGTTCGCGCAGCTTTTCCAGCGCTTTCGTGACGTCGGATTTCTGGATGTACGGATGGTTGTTCTGGTTGCACCAATAATTGGCTTCGCGCACCACGTCCGCGATTTCGCTGAACTGCGTCGTCAGTTTTTTCTGGCTGTCGCTCAGGCGCGCGCCGTATTCCACGATGGCGCATATCGCAGACTTATCGAAGTGCTTCATATTCTCTTCGACAATCAGCTTGTTGAGAAGCGCGGCGTATTGTTGTACCGCTTCCGGCGTATTGGGCGTTTCGTAATCGAAGTCCGCTTTCACTTTGAATATCTTCTTGAAATCGCGCTCGTATTCGGCAAGCATGGAATAAATCTCGTTGTTGCCGATGAGGATGACCTTCACGTTGATATCGATGGCTTCGGGCTTGATGGCAGAATTCACCAACTGGCTCGCCGCTTCGATGCTCTGGATTTCCAGCTTCCGGTAGAGCAGGACGCGTTTGAGCGTGCGCCAGACGCCGGGTTCGGTCAGCGCGTCGGCGGCGTTGAGTACCAGGTATCCGCCGTCGGCGCGGAGAAGGGCGCCGGCTTTGATCTTCGTGAAATCGGTGTACCACATGCCCTGCGACGAAAGCTGGCGTTCCATCGTGCCGAAGATGTTCATATAGTTCGGCGCGGTTTCGATGATCACCGGGAAGGTCTTTGTGTTCTTGTTATCGAGCATAAGATTCACTTCATACTCCGTGAGGTCGGGGACCTCGCCTTCCTGACCGCTCGAACTGAAGGTATCGAGATTATCGAGAATGTTTTCGATGAGGTCGTTCAGGTATTCGTGAACCTTGGGATCGTTGAACGCAACGAACACTTCCGCGAAGATGGCTTCGAGCACCGACGAGGCGCGCTCGCGCTCGTAATTCGCGATCCGTTTCTGGTAGTCGCGCGTCAGGGCAATTCCGGTGCGCATCACTTCCTGAAGCTGGTCGCGGTACACCTTGAATCGCTCCGTGACCGCATCAGCCTGCTCTCTGGTAATCATCTGCTGTTCCACGGCGACCGGGAGGTCGGGGATGCGCAGTGCCTTGTCGCCGATTTTGAAGGCGATTTCCGGATGCACGACCTGCCCTTCCTGAATGCGGGCGAGGATGAATCCTTCGTGCGAAATGCGCTCTTCGAATTCACCGAACAGCGCGGTTTGGCGGGAGTTATATTCGTCGATGAGTTCCTGTTTCTGGCGGATGAAATCCTGTTCCTCGAACAATCCGGGTATCCGCTGTTGCACGAGGTCAATCGCCTCATCCATTTCGCGGTGGAAATGGCACCCCACGCCCTGTTCGAATGTCAGCAGAATCGGCTGATCGGGGTCGCGGAAATTGTTGACGTAGCAGAAATCGCGGACGGGGCTGGTATTGGGCTGGATGGATTCGAGGATACTTTTGATTGTCGTTGCTTTGCCGGTGCCGGCGAGACCGCAGACGAAAATGTTGTAACCGGGACTGAACAGCTCGACGCCGAGTTTGATGGCGTCGATGGCGCGGTCCTGACCGATGATACCTTCAATCGGCGTGATGCCTTCGGTTGTTTCGGCTTCGATAAGGGATTCGGGGCAGGTCCAGCGTAGTTGTTCCGGGAGGAGTTCGTTGTAAATCGGGGCAGGCGCGTATGTTTCAGTTTCCATAAAGACTCAGGGGCTTGCGTGATGAACAGTTAGGACGGAAATGTAGAGAGAATTGAAACGAAAGACAAAGCGGGAAAACGCGCTCCATTACTCTGGAATCGCATAATTTGCAGCAAAACGAAAGATTGCTTCGATGCAGCGCCCGATAATTGGAAAATCCTCCCCCAGATGGTACATTTCTATCTTCTACAGGAAGCATGAATTCGTATGTACGAATACGTAGGCGCCATACATATCCACTCCACCTACTCCGACGGCACAGGCGAAATACCGGAGATCACCCAGGCGGCGAATGAAGTCGGTCTGGACTTCATCATGCTGAGCGATCATAACAGCCTGAAAGCCAAGCGCGACGGATGGGAAGGACTGCACGGCAACGTCCTTGTACTCATCGGCTACGAAATCAACGACCGGGAAGACCGGAATCACTACCTTGCCTTCGGTCTCGACGAAACCGTCGGCGTACGCATCACGGCGCAGGAATATGTCCGCCGCGTCAGGGAGCGGGGCGGAATCGGTTTCATCGCTCACCCGGACGAAGAACGCAGCAGTATGCCCGAACATCCGCCGTACCCCTGGCTGGCTTGGGATTCCGAGGATTTCGACGGCATCGAAATCTGGAATCACATGTCCGAATGGATGGAAGGGCTGACGGAAGAGAATAAATTTCAGCGGTTCATTCACCCTCTCAAATCCATCATCGCGCCGCCGGTAAAAACGCTGAAACGCTGGGATGAACTAAACCAGCGCCGCCGTGTGGCCGGTATCGGAGGAATCGATGCCCACGCCCACAAAGTGGATGTGATGGGTTTTTTCCAGACCGAAGTGTTCGCCTACAAGATCATGTTCAAATCCATCCATTCGCACGTTCTCCTGCGCGAACCGCTCGACGAATCGCGCACCCCCGAGGCGTTCGAGCGCAACAAATGGAGTATCTACAACGCCCTCCGCGAAGGAAGGTCATTCGTTGCCAATTCCTACCATGCCGATCCGAAGGGCTTCCGCTTTACCGCCCGCAACGAAAGCGGCGAATATGGAATGGGGGAATACATCGATTACCGCGAAGGAGACAGGATCTCATTGGAAGCGGCTTTACCCGAAGTTGCCGATATCCGGTTGATCTGCAATGGGATTACCGTATTCGATGCGCATTCCGATAGCCTGAGCATTCCGGTGATACGGGAAGGCGCGTACAGGCTCGAAGCATGGCTCGAGGGCAAGGGATGGATCTTCAGCAATCATATCCGCATCGGCGTGGGCAACGGCGTCAGCCCGGAACCCTCACGAGACGGCAGCAACGACTTTTCCAATCAGTTATGACAACGAACAACACGACAGATTTCGACGGAACCGACAAACCGCATTCCAATTGCGGTATCGTCGGGATATATAACTCGCCCTCGGCCCCGACCCTCGCGTACTACGCGCTGCACGCCTTGCAGCACAGAGGGCAGGAGGCGTCGGGCATCGTGACCCGGTTCAGAAACCAGGAAGGCGACGAAAAGAATAAAATGAAGACGGTGAAGGGCAGGGGACTCGTGACGGACGTCTTTTCCGAGCCGGAAATCCTCACGAACGAACTCACCGGCGATCTTGCGATCGGGCATAACCGGTATTCCACCACCGGTTCGAACAGCGTTCATAATATCCAGCCCATTCTCGTCAACTATAAGGATGGACAGCTCGCCGTTTCGCACAACGGTAACCTGACGAATACCCGCTCGCTGCGTCATATGCTGGAGAACGAGGGGACGATTTTCCAGACCTCGACCGACACGGAAGTATTTCTGCACCTCACCGCCCGCAGCAAGGCGGAGACGCCGGAAGAGCGGATCATGGATGCGCTGAACACCGTCGAAGGCGCGTATTCCATCGTCATGCTGCATAACGATACGCTCATCGCAGCCCGCGATCCGCACGGATTCAGACCGTTATGTATCGGAAGGCTGAACGGCACATGGATTGTCGCATCGGAAACCTGCGCGCTCGATATTCTTAAGGCGGAATATGTCCGCGATGTGGAGCCGGGCGAAGTACTGTTTTTCGACAACCAGATCGAAACAACCGGCGAACCCCGGCGCCGGATACTGAAGAAGACGGTCGAGAAGTATCATCACTGCATCTTCGAATTCATCTATTTTTCGCGTCCGGACTCCCGGATTTTCGGCGAAAATGTGGATAAAATCCGCAGAAGGCTTGGCAAAGCCCTGGCGCAGGAAAGTCCGGTGTTCGGCGACGAACCCGTGATCGTCATGTCCGTCCCCGACAGCAGCAACACTGCTTCGGTTGGTTTTTTCCGGACCAGTCTGAAAATGGGCATCGACTGCCGCTACGAAATCGGGCTTATCCGTAACCATTACGTCGGTAGAACGTTCATTCAACCAGGACAGGAAAACCGGCAATTGAAGGTGCGGATGAAATTCAACACCGTTCGCGGAGTCATCGAAGGACGCAATGTAGTCGTGATCGACGATAGTATCGTCCGCGGTACGACAAGCAAGCAACTCATTGCCTTGATACGCGAGGCGAATCCGAAGGAAATCCATGTACGCATCAGTTCGCCGCCTATTATGAACCCGTGTCCTTACGGAATGGATTTCCCGAACCGCCACGAGCTGATTGCCGTGGAAAACGGCTCCGATCTTGAAAGAATCCGGCAGGAACTGGGTGCGGACAGCCTGGCATATCTTTCGATGGAGAAGATGCTCAGCGCGGTCAGCCACGAAGGAAAGAACGGTTATTGCACCGCTTGTTTTTCAGGGGATTACCCGGTTGCGCCGGAATTCAACATGCAGAAAACAGACCTAGAGGAATAATGCGCCAAACCGTTCTCGCCGCAATATCGATCTGCTTCATGGCTGTTGCCCTGCGCGCGCAGGACGCATCGCCGGTCAGGTTCTTCGTCAAATTGCGGGAGAATGCTGCGCTATCGTGGCAATACGGTAGAGGGAACGCCTTTCCGTCTTCGTTCGAATCCATTTCACGGCAGCACCAGGTATCCGGAATCCGCGGACTCATTCCCCCGCGCGAAGGACTGATGAAGCAGGCATCCTCCGGTCTCGAACAATTCGTCCTCGTTACCGTCGACAATCCTTCCGCAATTTCGGGCGCGATGGAGGCGTTCGCCGGACTTCCTGAAGTGGAATATGTGGAGCCCGAACGTATCTACCGGCTCGATTTTGTTCCGGACGATTCCGCCTACGCTTCTCAATGGGGAATGAAACGCATCGGAATGGAAAAAGCCTGGGATGTGACGCAGGGATCGTCGAACATATTTGTCGGAATTATCGATACAGGAATCGATTACTATCACGACGATCTGAAAACGCAACTCTGGATCAATACACGCGAAGATATCAATGGGAATGGACGTTTCGATCCCTGGCCTTCGAGCGAAACACGGGAAGGTACGACGGGCGATTTCGACGGCGCCGACAACGACGGTAATGGATATATCGACGATGTGATCGGGTACGATTTCGTCAATCAGCCGTCGGTTGCGAACACAGGCGGCGGCGATTACCGCGACCCGGACGCCGATCCGCTCGACGAGCAGGGGCACGGCAGCAGCGTGAGCGGCATCATCGCGGCAGCCACGAATAACGGAGAAGGAATAGCTGGCATCGCTCCCGGCGTGAGGCTGGTGACGTTACGCGCGTTCGATGCCCGAGGCGTCGGCACCGAAGGCGATGTGGCGCAGGCGATAGCATACGCTGTCACCAACAGCGTTTCCATCCTGAATATGAGTTTCGGCGACGTGACCTACAGCCGCGTACTGCGGGATATCGTGCGCTATGCGTACGGCAGGGGCATCGTCATGGTCGCTTCGGCGGGGAACAGCCAGAGCGATGCGCTTCACTATCCCAGCGCATACGATGAGACAATTTCGGTATCCTCGACTATGGATAACGACGCGCTCGCCGGGTTTTCGAATTACGGTACGACCATCGATATCGCAGCTCCGGGACAGGATATCGTCACCACCGACAAACAGAACAGGTATACCTCGTTCAACGGAACCTCCGCAAGCGCACCGTTCGTTACCGGCGTTGCCGCGCTGGTCCGGTCGCTTCACCCGGAATTAACTCCGGAGGAGGTGCGCGGAATTCTTCTCGCTTCGGCGCAGGACCTCGGACAGAAGGGATGGGATTCGCGTTTCGGCGCCGGTATTCTCGATGCCGCAAAGGCGGTGTCGCAGCAATTCCCGTCCGAGGTGAAAATTCTTTCGCCTAAAACCGATTATTCGCTCAAAGGCGGCACATTTCCCGTCGTTGCGACGGCTGTATCGCCGTTGATGACGGGATACAGGCTCGATATCGGTACCGGCGATAATCCTTCGAAATGGACGCCGCTGGTGGAATTCACACGGTTACAGGTCATCGCGGAAACGCTGTTCGTGTTCAACGCCGCCGAGTATCTTGATACGACGTACACGCTGCGACTCGCTGCCTTGTCCGATAAAGGCACGACGCTTGAAGACCGCGTTGTGATTCACATCGACAGAACGCCGCCCGTGTTCAAAGGTGTGGGATTCATCCCCTGTATCGACGGGAACAACTACGGCGTGGCGCTGGGCTATATCACCGACGAACCCACGCTCGGAAAGGTATGGTACCGCAGTAAAAACAGCGGTCGGCCCTGGCAATGGAAGGCGATAGAGTCGGCGTCGGAGAACAATCTGTTCATAGCGGCGCAGCACTACTGCTTTTTGGGTTTCCCTGACCTGTTTCCCGGCAACACCTATGAGTTCTATCTCTCCGCCGAAAATCAGGTCGGAGACATCTCGATAGCGAACAATCAGGGAGCGAATTTTGAAATGAAGGTTCCGCTCCCCGTTCCAGAAACAGGGTACAGGCGGAAAGCGTATAACCTACCCGCGGGACGCGTCAGCGGGTTGATTTCCGATTTCAACGCAAACGGCGTTCCGGAAATGCTGTTCAACGAATCATCCAACGGCACGCCATTCAAGGCGATGGAATACGACGGGCAGACGTTCCGCAATATCGCGTCGAGCGATCTCGGAGGAAGACTTCCGCGCGCCGTGGGCGACGCCAATGGCGACGGCGCAGCCGATCTGTTGACCTCGATGGTCAGAAAAGCGTTCCTGTTCAACTCGGATTCGCCGAATACCGTTCCGGAAACGCTCGCATGGGCAGATACAACCTCGCCCTCATTTTGGCCTGCCGCAATTGCCGATGTGAACGGCGACGGCAAAAACGAAATGCTCGCGGTGATCAACGATACGGCATTCGGTGTGTACACGTTCGACGAATCGTACGGACTGACGCGTACCGGTACCTTGCCGAACGGCAGTCCCGCTTCCGGATTCGGACCGAATACATTCAACAGTCCCACGGTTGCAGTCGGCGATTTTAACGGCAATGGAAAAACGGATATCCTCATCGGCGATAACGACGCCGATTTCATGATCTTCGAGTCGCGAGGCGGCGGCGACTTCGCCCTGATCAAGGGAATTGCCAACGATTACGAGACCGGCGGCGAGTTTGTGACGTCGGGCGATTTCGACGGCGATGGCAGGAAAGAATTCACGCTTGGATTCAGAACTTCGAACGAAGACGTTATTCCGTTCTGGTATTTCGGAATCTTCCGCCTCGACGAGCAGAACACGCTTCACGAACTGTGGAGCGAGCGTTTCTACGGCGTCGAGACCGGCACGCTATATGGTTTGTTCACAAAGGTCAGCAACAACGTCGTTGCAGGGAATGCGGACGACGATCCGGCGGACGAATTGATTATTTCGGTGTATCCGGAATTGTACATCATCGATTACGACTCGAAAACGAAGCAGTTCCAACCTTCCTGGCACTATCCGCTCGCAAACAGCAACTCGACCGCGCTGGCGGACTTCGACGGTAACGGCGTTCCCGATATCGCTTTTGCCGGCATAGACAGTGTTCGGTTCTTCGAGAAGGATGTGCCGTACAACGGACCGGTTCCGCCGCGGTTTCTTAGCGCGTTGTATTCCGCTCCGTTGCAAATCGTATTATCATGGAATGCGGACACCCCTCCGCCGCATTACCGTGTATACACCAGTCAGGAAGGAGGCGCTCCCGCGCTGACCCATACATTGGACGCCAATACGAATGTAAGCATCAACGTGTTGCCGGGGAGGACGTACAAATTCTACGTCTGCGCGTATGATCCAGCCAAGACTCCCCAGGAAAGCCCCAGGCTCGCCACAAGATTGTTCACTACCCATAGTCAGCCGTCGATCGACAGCGTTTCGTATCTGCAGCTCAACCAGGTGCGGGTGCATGTAACGCAGGATATGGGGAACGAAATTCCTTCGACAGATTTGTTTTCGCTTACCGATCGACTTGGTCAGCGGCATCCGTTGAGTGTCGTGCTTGCCGACCAGCGTTCCATCATTCTCACCTTCGAACGCGTAGCCGACGGCAACGCTTCAATCAGCAGCAGCGGTTTACGCGACGGCGAAGGAGTCCCCTTCCCGGATGGACAGGAAGTATCATTCGTGGTGGCGAATATCAAGGACAACGAATTCTATATCACGCGCGTCGAGTATATGGGCGGACAGCGATTCTGCGTGTATTTCAACATCCCGGTACAGTCTGCTTCCGCCTCGAATCCGCTCAATTACCGGATCGAGCCGGTTGGCGTCGCATTCTCTGCAGTCGTCGATCCTTCCGATCCCCGCAAAGTATGTATCTCACTCGAAGGCGCGCTGCCAATCGGGGCGCTTGGGAAGGAGTATGTGCTGAAGGTACGTAACCTTATCAGCGCCGGTGGCGTACCCATTGCGGAAGGCGCGGGCAGCACGGCGGGAATTATTCTGAACAGGGACAACCTCGACGACGTATTCGTCTACCCCAATCCCTGGTCGCCAAGCGACGGACAGGATTTCATTACCTTCGCCAATCTCACGCAGGAGGCGACAATCCGAGTGTATACGCTATCGGGGGTGTTTATCAATCAGGTGAAGGAAACGGACGGTAACGGCGGCGTGGAATGGAATATGCTCGACGAGCATGGTGGAAAAATCCCCCCCGGTGTGTACATTTACTATGTAACCGGCAAAAACGGAGCCGGAGTGGAAGACGAAGCGAAAACCGGCAAATTCGCCGTCGTTCGCTAAAGTCTATCAGGCACGGAAGCAACACAGTATGAAGCAGAAAAAGCACCCACAACCTGCGGCGAAGCCCGTATGGACGATCAGCAACGGACTGAGTTTTTTCCGGCTCCTTCTCGCCATCCCGTTCGCGCTCCTGTTCATGAATCCTCACGGCAATCAGGCATATATCCTGATTCTATGCGTCATCGCATATATCACCGATCTGGGGGATGGATACATTGCCCGTCTGCGGAAAGAACAATCGGATCTGGGTAGAATTCTCGATCCCCTTGCCGATAAGGTCGTCGTCATCACCATCGTCGTGGGGATGCTCCTTACCCGGATGCTGCCCGTCTGGTTTGTTGTAGTGATACTCATACGGGATGTAATCATTTTCTTCGCCGGAATCTACCTCAAAAAGCGCACCGGCATTCTGGTGGAAAGCAATTTCGCCGGCAAAGCCGCCGTCTTCAGTATCATGATTACCATCGTTGTAGCGCTGTTCCAGCGGGATATTTCCGGACCCGCGCTTCAGATCATGATTCTCATTTCGCTCGGACTGATGGCGGCTTCGATGTATATGTACGGCGAACGGTTTTTCCGTCTTTTATCCAAAAAAACCTCAAAATAAGTACGGCACTCCATGGGCTTTCTCGATAAGTTTAAACTCTCCCGCCTCAAGGAAGGACTAGCAAAAACACGCGATACTCTGATCGAAAAGGTGACGCGCGTTATCACGGCGCACCGGAAAATCGACGATCAGCTCCTCGATGAAATCGAGGAAATTCTCATACTCGGCGATGTCGGCGTCGCAACCACGGCGACGATTATCGACAATCTCCGCAGCCGCGTCAAGAAGGAACGGTACGAAGACGCATCGGAACTTCACCGGTTGCTGCGGGAAGAGATCGCAAATCTGTTTCGCGGCGAGACTGTTGAAACGGACGGAACAAGCATATCCGTGCCCGCGGATAAACTGCCGTATGTGATCATGGTGGTGGGAGTGAACGGCGTAGGAAAAACCACGACAATCGGCAAGCTGGCGTATAACTACCGGATGTCGGGCAGGAAGGTAGTGATCGGCGCGGCCGATACGTTCCGCGCGGCCGCGAACGAGCAGCTTGAAATCTGGGCGCAGCGCGCCGGGGTGGATATTATTCAGCAGCAGCACGGTTCCGATCCCGCCGCCGTCGCTTACGATACGCTGCAATCGGCGATAAGCAAGAATGCCGATGTCGTCATCATCGATACCGCAGGCCGTCTGCATACGAAAACCAATCTCATGGAAGAGCTGAAGAAAATCAGCCGCGTGATGTCGAAATTGAAGGACGACGTGCCGCACGATGTGTTGCTTGTGTTGGATGCGACAACCGGGCAGAACGCTATCCAGCAGGCGAAGCAATTCAGCGACGCCGTCGGCGTCACCGGGCTCGTGATCACGAAACTGGACGGTACCGCGAAAGGCGGCGTTGTTATCGGAATCAGCAGCGAACTGGCTATTCCGGTGAAGTATATCGGAGTCGGCGAGAAAATCGACGATTTGCAGGTATTCGACAGGGAAGCGTTCGTGAACGCCCTGTTCTCCGGATTGAATACCACGGAAGACGCCGTTGTCGAATCCTGATCCATGCGCCGTCTCAGAACCATCGCAACCGGACCGTTGTTTGGATAGTATTCCTTGTCGATGGAGGGAAACGGTATGTTTCTGAAGAAGCCCAATCATAAGCAGTTCGATTATATTCCCCGGTATTACAATCCCGGGAAGGATCCGGATATCAAGCGGAGGGAAAAGCTCCGGTTTTCGACGAACGTCCGTCGGGGCAAACAGCCGTCCCGGTTGAAACTCATCCTGTGGTTTGTTGTTGCAGTCGCCCTCTATTTGCTCCTTAGCGGAAAGATATAATCGTGCCCGAATCCCAGTCATCCGTCATCAAACGACTCCCCATTCACATCGCCAATCAGATCGCGGCAGGCGAGGTTGTCCAGCGTCCGGAATCGGTCGTGAAGGAACTCGTCGAAAATGCGATCGATTCAGGCGCCGAACGTATCAGCGTGATTATCGCAAAAGCGGGCAAGACGCTTATTCAGGTGGTGGACGACGGTTCCGGCATGACGGAGCAGGATGCATTGCTGGCTTTCGAGCGCCACGCAACCAGCAAGATCGCCGAGTACGAGGATCTCGAACAGATTTATACATTTGGATTCCGGGGTGAAGCGCTACCCTCCATCGCGTCCGTTGCGAAGGTGGAAATGAAGACCCGCCGAGCCGAAGACGAACTGGCAACCTCCCTTCGCATCGAAGGAGGGACACTCGAAGAACAGACGAAGACGCACGCGCCCGCAGGCACGTCCATTTCGGTAAAGAATCTGTTCTACAATACTCCCGCCCGCCGTCAGTTCATGAAAAGCGATCAGACCGAATACCGGCATATCGCGGATACGGTGCAACGGTATATCCTCTCGCATCCGAATATCCATTTCACCTTTATTTCAGACGGATCGGCGGTGTACGATATCCCAACCGAACCGCTTGCGCACCGCATCAGGAATTTGTTCGGCGAGAAGGCCGCCTCGTCGTTGATCGAAGTAAACGAGGAAACCGATCTTCTCACAATTTCCGGCTTTATCGGCAGACCCAATTTCGCTAAGAAATCGCGCGGCGAACAGTACCTCTTCGTGAACGGCAGGTATATCACCAGCAGGTTTCTGAATCATGCAATTATCAGTCCCTACGAGAATATGATCGATTCGGGCGAGTACCCGATGTACATCATTTTTCTGAACGTCAATCCAAAGGAGGTGGATGTCAACGTCCATCCGTCGAAGCTCGAAGTGAAATTCAGCAACGAGAAGAACATCTATACCATCCTGAACACGGTGGTTCGCCAGAGCTTATTCCGTCACGATCTGACGCCGAATATGACGTTCCGGGAAGAGGTACGGCAAAGCGGCGATTTCGACCGTACGCGGCTCTCCACACCCACGGAGAGGATGCATTCTTCGCAGCCCCGGTACGATTCGTACGCCTCGCTTCGCGGAGGCAGTTCAGGTCCGGATGCGCCATATCAGCGAACAGAGCCTGCCGGGTCCGGCAGCCGGCTCGATTCGCAGGGAATCGACGAGTTGTTTCAAAGTATACAGGTTGGTCCTCCTGCTTCCGGTGCTGCTCAGCCTTCCTCCGCTGCTCAGCCTTCCTCCGCTGCTCAGCCTTCCGCCGGAGCGCAAAGCGAAGCGCGGACGATTATTTTTCCGAGCGAGAAACCGCAGTCGGAATCGCAATTCCTCTGGCAATTGCACAACAAGTACATATTCACGACCATCAAATCCGGCTTGATGATCATCGACCAGCACGTGGCACACGAGCGTATCCTCTACGAGAAGGCGCTGCGGGCGCTGGAACACAGCTCGCCGTTCAGCCAGCAG
>CAYPBB010000006.1:81215-136609 GCA_964408855.1 uncultured Ectothiorhodospiraceae bacterium | reverse complement strand
TCAGAGTACGAACGATGTGTTTCCGACCGCAGTCAAAATTGCGGCGCTCTATGGATTTCAATCGCTCGAAAAGGCAATCATAGAGCTGCTTGAAATCTTTCAGGAAAAAGAACGCGAATTCGCCGGCATCGCGAAACTGGGGAGAACCCAGCTCCGCGACGCTGTACCTGTCACCCTGGGACGCGAATTCGGCGCCTATGCCGGGGCTCTTTCCCGCGACAGGTGGCGCGTATTCAAGTGTATGGAACGGTTGCGCGTTGTGAACATCGGCGGGACCGCCATCGGCACGGGCATCGCCGCTCCGCGCAATTACATTTTCCTCGTCATCGAAAAGCTGCGCTCGTTGACCGGACTCGGACTTTCCCGCGCCGAGCATCTTGTCGACGCCACCCAAAACAACGATCCCTTTGTTGAAGTATCGGGAATTCTCCGCGCCCATGCATCGAATCTCATCAAAATTGCCCGCGATTTAAGGCTGATGTCGAGCGGTCCGAACGGCGGAATCGGGGAAATTGAGCTCCCCGCGCTGCAACCGGGTTCATCGATCATGCCGGGCAAAGTGAACCCGGTGATACCGGAAATGGTTATGCAGATAGGATTCCGCGTCATGGCGTACGATCAGGAAATCAACTACGCCGTCATGTCGGGCGAGCTTGAACTGAATGCATTCATGCCGCTCATCGCCGACGCGCTGCTGAGTTCGCTGCATCTGCTCGAAAAAACATGCGCAGTGTTCGGCGAAAAATGCATCCGAGGTATCACAGCCGACGCCGAACGATGCAGAGAACTAATGGAACGGTCGACGGAAACCCTCACAGCGCTCATCCCGCGCATCGGACACAGCAAAGCGGTTGAACTGGCGCAGGCGATGCGCGAACGGCGGCTGACCGTGCGGCAGGCGGTGCTGGAAGCGGCGCTGATGTCCGAAGAGGAACTCGATCTTCAGCTTCAGCCGGAAAAAGTAACTGCCCTCGGGTGGCGCGATTCCGGAATGAAGATCTAACAAACCAATCGAATAGTCATGCAACAAACCCCCAAAGGCTTACGCCTTCAAATAGGCTTCTTCGGACGAAGAAACGTAGGAAAATCGTCCGTACTCAATGCGCTCGCGAATCAGGACGTCTCCATCGTCTCCGATGTCGCAGGAACAACGACCGATCCGGTCGAAAAAGCGATGGAACTACAGCCCCTTGGTCCGGTGCTGTTCGTCGATACTGCGGGAATCGACGAGGTCGACACCCTGGGCGCGCTCCGCGTTGAAAAAACAATGCAGATTATGGACCGGGTCGATGTTGCGATCCTCGTTACCGATGAATGGCAGGAATACGAAGACAAGCTGCTGGGTCTCTTCAAGGAGAAGAACATCGCGTCGATCGTCGTGGCGAACAAACGCGACCTCCGGGATGACGATGCGCTGGAGAGGCTGCTTGCGGCAAAGGGAATCAAGCCCGTCGTGTCGGCGGCCGCGCCGACAGGAACGGGTATCGAGCGGTTGCGGCAGGCGCTAATCCAGTCTGTCCCTGACGAATTCCTCAACGCTCCCACGATTATCGGCGACCTGATCCGCCCCGGCGACCTCGTCATGATGGTGGTGCCGATCGATATCGAAGCGCCGAAAGGCAGGCTGATACTCCCGCAGGTTCAAACGCTCCGCGACATTCTCGACAACGATGCGTATGCAATGGTTGTCAAGGAACGGGAATTGGCGGACGCATTCTCCCGCCTGGCTGCGCCTCCATCGCTGGTCGTCACCGACAGTCAGGAATTCCTGAAAGTAGTGGCGGATACGCCGCCCGATGTGCCTCTGACGAGTTTTTCGATTCTGTTTGCGCGGTACAAAGGCGATTTACATGAATTGGTTCAGGGTGCGATGACGCTCGAACGCCTCGAACCCGGCGATAAAATCCTGATCGCCGAATCGTGTACGCACCACCCGTCGGGCGACGACATCGGCAGAGTGAAAATTCCACGGTGGGTGGAGCAATATATCGGCGGGAAACTGGCAATCGACGTCTTCGCGGGTCACGATTTCCCGTCGAACCTGTCGGATTACAAGCTCATTATTCATTGCGGCGCCTGCATGAACAACCGCAAGCAAATGCTTTCGCGCATCTCGGCGGCGCGGGCGGCAGGCGTGCCCATCACCAATTACGGGTTGACTATCGCCTACAGTCTGGGCATATTCGAGCGCGCATTGAAACCGTTCCCCTATGCCTATGAAGTCTACACGGCAATGAAACGCAAATCGCATGTGCCGGTGCATTGATTCATGCGAGGCGGTCGCAGATACATACTTGCTTTACATCTTAAAAATCAATATTTTATGAGACGTATAGCTTTGCGAGCAATCGAAATTATTTCATACAGTCCTAAGGTACTACTACAATGGCAAAAGGCGTCCGCGTAACCATTAAAATGCAGAGTTCGGAAAGTCCGCATATGTACACCACCAAGAAGAACAAGCGGAATACCCCCGAGCGCATCGAACTCAAGAAATACGATCCAGTTGTGCGCAAGCATGTGATCTACAAGGAAACCAAATAACTCTTTCTTCATAGCCTCCGAGCAATTTGGATGGGCGTCCTCCTTGGGCGCCTTTTTTTTTGCGATAAACCCGCTCTAACCCCTTCATTCCTTATACGTTACAATCGAAGGCGACCCGGCAGACCGCCGCTCCGGCCTTTGCAAATATTGCGTTGATTGTCGGTTTTTTTCGTCATTTACAAATCGCCAGAATGGTATGTTTCCGTAAATGAATACGGTATGAAGTGGGCGTCCGAGACGGCGTTCGCTCCTGTGAGACAGCAACCGTATTCATTGAAAGGAGAACTGTTCTGCGGCAGTAAAATGGATACCGATCCCGGAAAGAAATCGAATGTTCACTGCCGAATCATGTGGTATGCTTCATCCCGGTACGATACACAGTGCGCGTCCGCTCGTGCATACCGTCTTTCAATGCCCAAATCACCGAAACCGCCCATCATCAATCAGTTGAAACGTCGACCATGGAAATTGTTATTGGCGTCTCCGCCGTCGCAGTCATTCTATTAGTTGTATTATTGTTCCAGGCGAGAAAGCAGGCGGAAGCCTCGAAAACCGAAGCCTCGAAACTAGCCGAATTGTTGGATCGCACGCGCGATCATATGACCGTCCTCGCGTCGATCACCGGCGATCTCATTCTTAAAATCGATCCGGCGGGGACCATTCTCAGCGCCTCCGACGCTGCGCAAACCTTTTTGGAAAAGAAACCTTCCGAACTCTCCGGAACGTCTTTCTTCGATTATATCCCCTCGAAGCGCGCCACTGAAGTAAAGGAAGTTTGCGAAATCGTCGAAGGGACCTCTTCATCGTACAAACTGACCATCCCGCTTCAGAAAGCCTCGGGAACAATACCGTGTGAGTTCACGCTTCGCGGTGTTCCGTCGGTCGAGAACAAGGAGAAACGCGAGCTATTCATTCAGATCCGGGACCTTCGCGAAAGCCATACACTTCAAAGCGAAATCGATCAACTGCGGGCTCGGTTTTCGTCGCTGCTCAACAACGAACTTACCGGTATCGGCTGCCTGACAAGCGACGGACAGATCAAGGAAGCGAATGCGCGTTTCTGCTCCATGCTCGGGTACGGAAAAGATGAATGCGGATCGCGAAAATTGAAATCGTTCCTCGCCGATACGGGAGACGAATCGTTCCTGGCGGCAGTTCAAGATGTATTCGCGGAAAAACGTCCGAATGTACGGCAAACGGTCGCCTTCAGACATAAAAACGGTTCGGCAGTCGATGTCGAGATCCTGGTCTTTGCCGCAGGCAAACAGGCGCGCGGCAATATGACGGTATACTTCATTGCGCAGGATATCAGCCAGACGAAAGATCTCGAATACGAGGTTGAAACGCTTTCCACGCAGCTCGAAGGAGTGCTGTTGCAGACAACCAAGCTCTCGGGCATCGCCGATTCGGCGAACAGAGCGAAAAACTCCTTCATTGCCGTCATGAGCCATGAAATCCGCACGCCGCTGAACGCGATCATGGGTATGACGAACGTATTGCTTGATACCGACCTTTCACTGCAACAGCGCGATTTCCTGGAAACTGTTCGTATCAGCAGCGAGGATCTACTGAATGTCATCAACGACATTCTCGATTACTCGATGCTTGAAGCGAAGAAAATTCAACTCGAAGAAAAGGATTGCAACGTCCGCGAGACGGTCGAGGAAGCTCTCGATACGGTATCGAGCAAGGCTTCTGCGAAAGGCATTAATCTTGCGTTCATTATCGACGACGAAACGCCGGAATTCCTTCATACCGATCAGGACCGCTTACGGCAGATCATTACCAACCTTGTCGCGAACGCAGTGAAGTTCACTCATACAGGCGAAGTCGTCGTCGAAGCGCAGGGCAAAATGGTCGACGGCGCTGAACCGGATGAAATGCCGTTGTTCAAGCTTGAAATGACCGTGCGGGATACCGGCATCGGCATTGCCAAACAGAATATGGACCAGCTCTTCCAATCGTTCACCCAGGTGGATTCATCGAACACCCGCGGACATCGCGGTATCGGACTGGGGCTTGCCATCTGCAAGCGCCTTGTCGAACTGATGAAGGGCGACATTTGGGTGGAAAGCACGGAAAAAGTCGGATCAACGTTCACCTTCACGATCATGACGCGCATTCCGCCTCAGCTGAGGAAGGCGCTGTTGAAACCGCATCCGCGCACCGAAAACAAACACGCGTTGTTGATCAGCAGCAATACGACGAATGTCGTGGTCATGAACAAATACACAAAGGCAATGGGCATGCGCAATTCGGTCGCCCGTTCGTTCGAGGAAGCCGCGCAGTCCATCCGCAACGGGTCGAGATACGATGTTATCATCATGGATATCGAAACCCGGTCGGTGAACGGCATTCACCCGGTCGCCGCGCTACGCATGTACAATAACTCGAGCAACATCCCGGTGGTGATGCTCGTGCCGTACGGAGAAGAGCTTCAGCATGCCGATATTCAGCTTTCAGCCTGCGTCCATAAACCGGTCAGACCGATCCAGTTCCGAGATGCGTTGCTGAGTATTTTCGGCGAAGACACCGAAGCGTTGCACCGCGAAGAAAAGCATGCGCCGACCCTCGAAGAACGCGGCGCTCCGCTCAATGTTCTTATGGCGGAAGACAATATGTTCAACCGGAAGGTGGCGTTGCTCATGCTGGAGAAAATGGGCATCCACGCCGATGTGGCGTTCAACGGCGTCGAAGCAGTGGAAAAAGTCCGGGAAAAATCATACGACATCATCCTCATGGATATCGAGATGCCGGAAATGGACGGTATCGAGGCCACGAAACGCATCCGCATGATGTCGGACGAAGACAAACAGCCGTGTATCATTGCAATGACGGCGCACGCGTTCTCGGTCATCAAAGATGAATACAACGAAGCAGGCATGAACGATTTCATTGCCAAGCCGGTAAAATACGATTCTCTGCAACAGGTACTCGAACGCAATACCGGACTCGATCTCACTCCGCCGGTTGAAACGCATGAAATAGCCGGCGAAGAAACGCCGGGCAAGGATCAACCGTTACTGGACGAAGCGGTTCTCAAGGAACTGCGCGGAGACGGCGGTCCCTCGTCGAGCGCGTTCCTGTTCGAACTCTTCGATGCCTTCCTTTCGGAAACGCCCGATCTGGTGAACGAAGTCAGTTACGCGATTCAGGTGCAGGACCCAAGCCTTCTGGCGAGGAATGCACACCAACTGAAATCGAACAGCGCGACGCTGGGCGCGGTCCGGCTTTCGAAATTGTTCAGCGAGTTGGAGCGGCTGGGACGCGCAAACGATATCGCCCCGGCGCGCGAAACGCTTCCGGCGGCAATTGTGGAATACAAAAAGGTGTACGAACACGTCAGGCAGCAGCGGGAATCGCTCGAACGCGAACTGGCAAGAGTAAACGGATAAACCAGAAAGCCTCAGGCAGGATATACCGACGCCCCGCTGGAGATCGATACACCGGCGGGGCGTTCTTCATTCGGTCGGTAGAATCAGGATTGAAGCGGCTGCGCCCGCTTGTATGCGATGTAGTCCACGATAGCCGGCTCGCCTCCTTCCTGCCTGATCAGCTTGTTGATCTGTCCGCGATGATAGCCTGCATGGAGATGGACGTGCATCAGGATATCGCCGAGGATGTTCTGGTATCTGTCGCCTTTCGAATTGGTGTACTGAATGCCTTCTGCGAACGAACCGACGGGGAGTTCGGCAATATAATGCGCCATTGCCTGACGATTGTGTTCAATCTGGGATTCGATTTCGTCGAGATTCATGTCCGGCCAGACCGGCGGAGGCGGATCTTCGGCGCCCTGCATACGGCGCAACCAAACATGTTCAGCGATAACTGCATGCCCGAATACCGCGAGAAGCGAATCCGAAGGCGCCGGAAGCGCACGCACGGCTTTGAGCAACAGCTTGTACGACCAACTATTGTATTCATTCAGCTCAATGAACGTTTCTTTCATCGATTCTCCAGGATGTGCGTAAACATGGTGCTTGCAGGAACTACGCGCCTTTTACCGGCGGTACTCAATCTTTCAAGTTCCAATATACTCCCGATTTTTATCCGATGCATTCAAGATCGACGCAGTTCGAAAAAAATCCCTACGAATAGTATCGTTTACATGTGTAATAGAATCTGCCGCTGGATTTCGGCTTTTCTCTCGGACGAAAGGCGCAGTTGCGGATTTTCAGGTACGTCATACCCATGATTGAACAATGCATGTATCGCGGAATGAAGCCAATCGATTTGCTTGTGAAAATTCTGGCATCCGGCACAAATCCGCAGATGCAGGCGAAGCAGAATCCTTCGGCGGAGGGACATGCCGGTATCGAACCCTTGGGAAGTCCACATCATCGCCTCTTCGCAGGCGGGCACGGAGAAATAGCTTCGTCTCATGGCATTCGATCTACTTGTGATGTTTGAACCATTTCAATTCAAGACAGCGGCGCAGCATCAACCGCGCGCGGTGCATGATGACCCAGAAATTGTTCTGGGTAATTCCGAGAATACCGCATACCTCTTCGCTTGGCAATTCGTCCATTTCGCGCATAGTGAAAACCATGGCCGTCCGCTCGGGCATTTCGGCAAGGCAGTTGCTGAATACTTCGATGAACTCCTGATTCTCGAGCTCCTGCGTTGGATTGGGCCAATCGGCCGGCGCCATGCCTTTTTTCCAGAAGTGGCTTTCGTCAAAAAACCTGTTGATAACATCGTCATCGCCGCCGCCGAATGGATCGAGAACGGTTTCCCGGCTGTATTTCCGGAAGTGGTCGATAATCTTGTGTTTCAGAATGCCGACGAGCCAGGTTTTTTCGCTCGACTGTGCCGAGAAGCTATTCCGCGCCTGTAATGCGGCGAGAAGCGTTTCCTGGACGAGATCTTCTGCGTGTTCGGAATTCCGGACGCGCATATAGGCAAACCTGTAGAGATAATCTCCATAGGAATCGACCCAGGTTCTGGGATCGCTTGCCGCGGCCCGATAATCCTGCGTATGTCCGGGAGTTGACCGTGCCAAAAAAAACTGCGATGTTAGTGGATTCGATATTTTCGATAATATAGGTATCGAATCTCAAAGAGCGAAATGATACGGAATCACGGTCGCGGATACGGAATCACGGTCGCGGATACGGAACAAATGCAGCGGTGGTACGTTGAACACTCAAATGAACATTGAACGTCGATGAAACGATTATTCAATCTCCTGCTCGCTGTTTTTCTTCTTCTCCCCTACGCGTCGGCATGGGCGCAAACCTACACACCGGGACCGAAAAAAAACAGCCGCGATTCTCTCGTTATCGTCGTCATCGGATCGTCGACGGCGGCAGGTACGGGCGTCAAAAAACGCGACAGCAGTTGGGTGCAGCGGTATGCGGCGTACCTTTCGAAGAACCGCATTCCGGCAACGGTTATCAACCTCGCGAAAAACGGATATTGTTCGTATCATCTCCAGCCGGACGGCTTCGTCAGTCCTGCGGGCAGGCCGCAATGCGATACCGTACGCAATATCTCGAAAGCGCTGCGCTACTCGCCCGACGCAATTATCATGAATCTTCCATCGAACGATGCATCCGGGCGCTTTCCAATCGAGGAACAGCAGCAGAATATCGAACGGATCATTGCTCAGGCTGACAGCCAAAGCGTTCCGGTCTGGATTACCACAACGCAGCCGCGGAATTTCGATCCGGATCAACGCGTCCTGCTTGCGGCTATGCGGGACTGGATTGAATCGCGTTACCAACAGCGGTCGCTCGATTTCTGGTCGGGACTGGCAAGCATCGACGGCAGCATCCTCCCTTCCGTGGATGCCGGCGACGGAATTCACCTCAACGATGCCGCCCACCGGCTTCTGTTCGAACGTGTCGTGTTAAAGGATATTCCGGGAATTCTCAAATCTGTCTATGCGAAGGCAAACGGAGCGGCGCCCTCGGCGATGTCGAGCGTACTCGTTTATCCCAATCCATTCACCGCGACTACGTCGGTCGCCGTTACGCTGGACAATGGCAGCCTCACCACCATCACTATCTCCGATATTCTCGGGAAAACGAAAACCATCTCCTACAGCGGTTTCCTTACCAGGGGGCAACACATCCTGCCGCTCGATCTCTCGAAGATGAGCCATGGCGTCTACATCTATCAGATTAATGCAGGGGGAGCGACCAGATTCGGAAAGCTGGTCAATTTACCGGGATAGTTCTCTCAAACGGTAACTGCGAGCTCGAAGAAAAACGTCGTTCCGGTTCCATCGGCGGTATCGAAGCCTATTGTCCCGTTGTGACGTTCAACGATGGCTTTTGTGATGCTCAATCCCAATCCGGCGCCGACGCGGACGCGGTCGCGGTTTGGTTCCCTATGTGCAAACTTCTCGAATATCCTTGGCTGGAAGTCTTCCGGAATACCCGGTCCGTGATCGATAATTTCCACTCGGGCCGAGTCGCCGCGCACAACCAGACGAAGCTCGACAGAGCCGTCTTCCGGCGAGAATTTCACGGCATTTGAAATGAGGTTTGTCAGCACCTGAATGATTCTGCCTCGATCGATATTCACAAAAACTGTTTCATCCGGCGGCGGATGCAGCGCAAGCGAAGCGCCGAGCATCTGGGCGTACGCGCTGTTCAGCGATACCGATTCCTCCAGCACGTCGTAGAGATCGGTTTTCTCGAACACAAATTCAAGCGTCCCCGCTTCGATTTTCTCGACGTCGATGATATCGTTCAGCAGTAACAGCAAACGTTCGCCGTTATTACGCGCAATATCGAGCAATGCGGTTGTTTGATCCGAGAGTTCTCCTGTCGCTCCGCCGCTTAAAAGTTTCAGCGAACCGAGAATCGCTGCAAGCGGTGTTCGAAGCTCATGGCTGACGATGCCGATTATTTCTTTTCTAAACCCTTCGTGGCATTCTTTTTCCGTCATCTTCCGGACAGCACCGGCGAGGATAATTCCATTGCGCGGGTCGGGCAAACGGGTTAACCGCACCTGATATTTATCCGAACCGCCGGCGACGGTAATCACGCTCTCACTCTGCTGTCTGGCGCGGTCGAGCGCTTCATCGCTTCCTGCGAACGCTGCCGAGATGTTCTGCCCCAGCAACGGATTCCCAAACGGAGAGGGCATCCCTTCAACCGACACGATGGTTCCCGCTTCATTCACACCGAAGATAGTCAACGACAGAGCATCGTAGACAGTATCCCTGGATTGTTGTATGGATGAAATGGAGACGGATGCTACGGCAGGAGTCTTTTTTTTCGATTCGATAGCTACGCCAACCATATCCGAGATTGTCCGCAATAACCGGATTTCGTCTTCATTCCATCGCTTCAGATTGTTCACGGAGTCAAAACTGAGAATACCCGACCAGCCGCCGTTAAAGAAAATTGGGAGCACGAGAACCGACTGAATTCCGCGGGCTTCGAGTACATGCCGAATAGGCTCCGGAAATCCGGCGGTATTCCCGAACACTGGATCGCCTTTTTGCATGATCTCGATCCAGCGCGAAAGATCATTGTTGACCTCGATGATCTTTGAATCTGACAGAGGGTCGATTCCTGAGGCGCAAACCTGGTGCGTCAATGAAATAGATACACCCACGGGCGCGACGTTCAACATTTCAAATAGATTGACGCGATCGGTATCTGTCACCTCGAGCACTATCTGCAACGCATCGGCGAGCGCTTCATCGGAACTCTGTCCGGCGAAAAGAATATTCGAACACTTCGAAATGGTTTCTTCATACTTCAGGCGGGTTGAGAGCGTGGACTCGGTACGCAAACTCTCGGTCAGATCTCTGTAACTCCAAACAACGCCGGTATTGCCTTCGCCGACATGGTAGCACGAAGCGTACCGTTCCAAAATCCGGCCGTCGCGGAGTTCGATGACATCGTACTGCGTACCGGTCTGTTGTGCCATGATACTATGCACTCGCGTGAGGAATTTCTCCGCGTCCTTTGTCTGCTGTGCGATGGGTCTCAACCTGCCCTGATGGGAATCCGTCTTCGCCCATGTCGAAGGCAGCCGCCACATCTCCATGAATTTCTTGTTATAGGTAATCAAGCTCCCGGTCAGTTCGGTAACCTCTACCCCGTCGATGGTCGACTCGAGAACGGCGCGCAACACCGCATACGAGGTTTCTCGCTCCTGCACAATCCTCTTCTCATCGGTAACGTCCCTGAATGCGATGAGAATTCTCTCGATCGTTCCCGTCTGATTCAGTTCGGGGAATACAAAGAGCTTCAACCAGCGGACTTCGCCGGACTTGGCGATACATCTGATATTTGCTGAATCGGGCTGGTTGCAGAACAATGTCGCAAACAGACGGCGCAGCGATGTCATATCGTCCTTATGAACGATCCGTTTGTAGGCTTCGAGGGGTTCGAGTTCATCGGGGGAGTACCCGAGAAGCTTCGGATACGAATCTGAGTACCATTCGCGTTCGAATGAACCGTCGGGAGTGCGGCGCAATACGGTGCCTGCATCGGAAGTCATCTCGAGCAGCTTGACAAGCACTTCCAGAGAGGGCGCGTTACGGTGCAGTTCGATGTTGTCATCCGATACGTTGTAGATATCATAGACTTCCGCCACCGCCGCGAGGAAGCGTTGATAACTCTCATCCTCGGGTGTGCCGCTCTCGAGATACTTCTCTATTTGCTGCTGTAAATACTCGTTCATCAGGTCTTCTCCCGATATGCCGGTAGCCTCTGCGCAGTGAACCGCCCTCAGGTTCGCTCGTTGCATTTATGTGTTGGAAAGGACGCCGATTTCTCCGGACTTCAGGAGTATTAATATCGTACTTTTTTCGTTACCGTTGAAGTGTTTTCCGCTATATTCGCCGGAAATCGAAAAAAGTATTGGGCTGACGCCGAACAACCGCCGCCGGCGGCGGCAGAACAATGGAGCGAGAACTCCGTTTCGCGACTGCGATGGAGAACGATACGCAACGGACTGCAATGGTGAATCGACGATCAGCCGCTTCCCCGGGTATCGGGCGTATCCTTGTTTTCGGCGGGAAACAGGTTCGTGCGGTGAATGGCGCGTTGCACTTCAAGCAGCGCCTTTTCCGTAAACAAATTACGCAGCTTGCGTCGCTCGATGTACATCTGACCAATCTCGGCGGAAAAAAGCAGCGTCAATCCGGAATAATAAATCCAGATCGCCGCCGCGACAAGTATGGAATACGATCCGTACACCTTCCCGATGGTCCAGAGTCTGGAGATGTAAAATTCGAATCCCACGCGCGCCAACGCCCACAGCAACGCAGCGACGGTGCTTGAAAGAACAATCGCCTTTGCCGGAAGACGCTTATCGGGAATGATGTAAAACATCACATAAAATCCGATATAGGAAATCACGAATGTCAGTGCATTCGATATGAGATTGCGTAGCACGAAACTATCGGGCGTCCAGCCGAACAACGACGACGTCGCGCCAAGCATGACCGACATGGTTATCAACGCTGCATTGATGAGGAGCAGCATGATACCGACGATGGAAAGCAACGCAAAGTCTTTCAGCTTGCTCACTACAACGTTTTTTGTATCTGGAATGTGGAAGATATTATTCAACACCGTCCGGATTGCGGCAAACAACGCGCTGGACGTGTAGATGAGACCGATGATGCCGACGAGACCAGCGATGCCCGAACCGCTCACAAATTCGTGCACCACGTTATCCACCACATCCTTCAGCATCTCGCGCTGGAATGGAAAGAGATTCAGACCTTCGATATAGGCATAGATTGTCGCCAGCGCGGATTCCGAGTCGAGGTATAAACCAAGGACATAAAACAGCACCAGCGTCAGAGGCACAAAGCACAGAAGGGTGTTGAACGCAATCCCCGCAGATGAAAGGAAGATATGGTTGTCGCTCATGCGTTCCACGATCCGCACGAGGTACATCCATGTCGAGCGCACCCACCGCAGGGAAATGAATCCTACGACGGTATCAAGTACAAGACCGCCCCATCGTTCTATGGTCTGCCACTTCAAACCGGTTCCGGTTCGCTGCGTTCCATGATATCGTCGAGAACGGTATAGTAGCGCTCTGAAAGCGCGGCAATACTGACATCGATATCGTCGTTTACGCGAAGCCGGTCGCCGCCCGTTGCGCCGATCTCCTGAATCTCGAGTTCATGTTCCATTGCAATCTGTACGAATTCCCGCTTGTTCCCGGGCTTGCAGGAAAGGACGATGCGCGACTGCGATTCGCCGAAATACAATGCGTCGCGGCGCATCTGATCATACACGGTGATTTTCGCGCCTCGAGGCGGCTCTCCGGTAATACAGCATTCCGCAAGCGCAACAGCAAGTCCTCCATCGCTGATATCGTGAGCGCTTTCCACCACGCCGCTTCTTATCAGCGCCAACACGCCGGCATGGAGATTCTTTTCCTCTTCAAGATCGATGTACGGCGCATCCCCGCCGACAATGCCGTGAATGGAGGAAAGATACTCCGAGCCGCCGATTTCGTTTCTGTTCGTTCCGACGAGGAATACGAGGTCGCCCTCGTTTTTGAAGTGCGACGTAGTGATATGTTTCACATCCTCTATTAAACCGAGCATTCCGATAACCGGCGTCGGGAATACCGCTCCAGTGGGATTTTCGTTGTAGAAGCTGACATTCCCTCCGGTCACAGGCGTGTTGAACTTCCTGCATGCTTCGCCCATACCGGCGCAGGCTTCCTTGAACTGGTAATACATTTGCGGCTTATACGGATTCCCGAAGTTCAGGCAATTGGTTATCGCCAGCGGTTCGCCGCCCGAGCAGACGACGTTTCGAGCCGCTTCGGCGACCGCGATGGTTGCGCCCTTCCGGGGATTGAGGTAAACATACCTCCCGTTGCAGTCCGTGGTAACGCTCAATGCTTTCGTCGTGCCTTTAATACGCACGACGGCGGCATCGCTTCCGGAACGGACCGCCGTGTTTGTCCGGACCGTTTGGTCGTACTGCCGGTAGACCCAGCGTTTGCTGCAGATGTTCGGCGCACCGGTCAGGCGGAGCAACACGTCGTTCATATCCGAAGGAACCGGTATGCTCTCCTGTTTGAATGCGCCGGTGGTATCGAGGTAGTCGGGCCGTTCGGTATCGCGGATGTACAGCGGCGCGCCGCCGCCGAGAACGAGACTGTCGGCAGGAACTTCCGCCTTCAATTCGCCATCCTTGTACATTTTAATGATACCGTCGCCGGTAACATGACCGATGATCACCGCGTGAAGGTCCCATTTCTTATACACATCAATGATGCGCTGTTCCATCCCCTGCTTTGCAACGACAAGCATCCGTTCCTGGGATTCGGACAGCAACACTTCGTAAGCGCTCATTCCTTCTTCCCGCATCGGCACTTTGTCAAGATCGATGTTCATGCCGGATCTGCCTTTCGCGGACATTTCGGTCGTTGAACAGGTGATACCGGCTGCGCCCATATCCTGCATTCCGACGATCAGTTTTTCGCGGATCACTTCAAGCGACGCTTCAAGTAACAGCTTCTCGGTGAACGGATCGCCTACTTGTACAGACGGGCGCTTTTCTTCCGACGCTTCCGAAATCTCCTCCGATGCGAAGGTCGCGCCGTGAATACCGTCGCGTCCGGTGGAAGAACCGACGATCAGCACCGCGTTGCCTTCGCCTTCCGCCGTAGCTGAGGCCGTTTCGCCGTGCTTCACGATTCCGACAGCCATCGCGTTGACAAGCGGATTGGCGGAATACGAATCGTCGAAATACACCTCTCCGCCGACAGTGGGAACGCCGAAGCAGTTTCCGTAATCGCCGATGCCTTTTACCACGCCGCCGAGCAAATAGCGGACCCGGTCGTCTGCGAGATTTCCAAAACGAAGGGAATTCAACGCTGCAATCGGACGGGCGCCCATCGTGAAAATATCCCGGAGAATTCCGCCGACACCCGTCGCTGCGCCCTGATATGGCTCGATGGCGGACGGATGATTATGACTCTCGATTTTGAACGCTACCGCGAGTCCATCGCCGATATCGACAAGACCGGCATTTTCTTCGCCCGCTCCGACGAGCAGCCTGCCGCCGTCGCGCGGGAGGGTTTTCAGCACCGCGATGGAGTTTTTATAGCTGCAATGCTCGCTCCACATCACGCTGTACATACCCAACTCGGTATATGTCGGCGTTCTTCCGCCGAGGTAATCGAGAATCTTCTGATACTCGTCGCCGGTAATTCCAAGATGCTGAGCGAGTTCGAGCGTTACTTCTGGTTCCTTCTGCATTGTTCTTCCGGAAAAGTCCACATTGATATCGGTAGTAATGGGAGGCATCGATTGCCGTTCCATGTGTAAATATACAAAGAATCCCTCCAAAGGCCGGAAAACCAGACCGGTATAATTCTACGATCCCGAATATCCGCCCCCTCTCCTGTTATGCTTCCGTTATTTCGAAAGATTGTCCATGCGGGATCCATGAAGAATGGATGCGGGAGCAGCTCCCGCTTCATATTTTGAGATAACAGCAAAAACGGATACTTTATTCCTGTTTCCGAATTCATTGAAGGCTTGGGAAATGCTGTTCAACTCGTTTACCTATCTTTGGTTTCTGCCGTGCGTTGTAATCGTCTACTTCTCCCTGCCGCATAAATACCGGTGGATTCTCCTTCTGGGGGCTTCGTACTACTTCTATATGTGCTGGAAGGCGGAGTACATTGTTCTGATCATACTCTCGACGTTGATCGATTACTTTTCTGCGATTGGAATCGGCACTTCCAAAAATAAATTTCTTCGCCGACTCTGCCTCGGCGTGAGCCTTACCGGAAATCTCTCGCTCCTCTTCTTTTTCAAATACTACAACTTCGCCGGGCAAAACCTGCAGGCGGTATTCGATTCATTCAATATTCTCGCCAATGTTCCGGTGTACCATTTTCTGCTGCCCGTGGGAATCTCCTTCTACACGTTTCAGACGATGAGCTACACGATCGATGTGTACAAAGGTTCGATGAAACCGGAACGGCATCTGGGATACTTTGCGTTGTACGTCACCTACTTTCCGCAGCTTGTCGCCGGACCGATCGAGCGGTCGGAACGGCTGCTTCCACAGCTCAGGCAGGAACACCGCTTCGACCCGGATCGCGCTCTTTCCGGGATGCGCCTGATTATTTGGGGTCTGTTCAAGAAAGTGGTCGTCGCAGACAGATTGAGCGTATACGTGCAAACCGTGTACGACAGTCCAACGGAATACGCCGGATTCCCGCTCATTATTGGCACCATCTTTTTCGCCTACCAGATTTATTGCGATTTCAGCGGGTATTCCGATATCGCTATCGGTTCAGCCCGGTTGATTGGTGTTGACTTGATGAAGAATTTCGATACGCCGTACTACTCTAAATCCATCCGGGAGTTCTGGAGCAGATGGCATATTTCCCTTTCGACCTGGTTCCGCGATTATGTTTATATACCGCTCGGCGGGAGCCGGGTAAAGGTATCCCGGTTTTATCTCAATCTGTTGATTACGTTCCTCGTCAGCGGTTTCTGGCACGGCGCGAACTGGACATTCATCGTGTGGGGCTTCATCCACGGCATTTCGATGGTTCTCTCGGCAATGACGGCAGGGTTCCGCGAACGTCTCGCTCAAGTGACCGGGCTTTCGAGGCTCCCACTGCTTCGAAGCGCTATTCAATCGGTTTCGGTCCTGGGCATCGTATTGCTGTCCTGGGTGTTTTTCCGCGCGGACAGCATCGAAGCGGCGTTTACCTTCATCGGCGAAGCGGCAAAACTCGATTTTGCCAGAATCGGGATGAGCGTCGCAAGAGGGCCGTTTTACTTTGTGCTGTCAGTAGCAAGCATTCTCCTGCTTGAATCCATTCAATTGTTGATGAAATACGATCCCATTGCGCTGAAAGTGCGCAGCGCCCGTCCCGCATTGCAATGGGGCGCGATGTACGCCGGCATCATGGTCATTGTGTTCTTCGGTTCATACGATACGCCGAATCAATTCATCTATTTCCAGTTCTAACATGAAAACCACCGGATCGATATTGCGTTTCCTGTCCGCTTGCCTGGGGTTGTTTGTTGCGGTCGCGGCAACGTCGATTGTTGTCGTTCAGACGTTGCCAGTTGCAGGACACGATTACTTCTCGGTATTCGAAGCAAAACACCGGAGGCTCGACGCGCTTCGCGCTCCCCGCGTATTGCTCATCGGAGGATCGAACGCGTCGTTCGGGTATGCGAGCGAGGAATTCGAATCTCTCCTCGGAATGCCCGCCGTGAATATGGGCCTGCACGCGAATCTGGGCATGCAGTTCATGTTCAACGAAGTAGCCGGAGATATCGATTCCGGGGACATTATTATCGTGTCGCCGGAATACGAGCAGTTTTTCGACGTGCTGATCTACGGCAGCAGCACACTCGGCGATGTCGCCCTGACGCAGTTGAATGCGCTCCGCTATGTCGACGAACCGCGGCAGTATTTCGAAGTGGCAAAAGCGCTTCCGGGAGCGGCGCAAAAGGCTGTCCTCTCGAATCTGTACCCCGACACCGGGATCGATTCGATGTATCTCTCCGGAGCGTTCAACCGCTACGGCGATATCCAGATGAGTGCGGATCGCCCGGATCTTCAGCTCTCGAAGATATCCCGCCTTGCACCGGAAGAGATAAACACCGATGCCGTGGAAAAATTCGTAGCATTCTCAAACCTTGTGCGTCGAAGAGGCGCGCGGTGCTATATCAGCTATCCATCGATACCCGAAACGTATTATGAACGGAACAAGCCTGCCATCCGCCGTCTGCACCTGCTCCTTGCCGGAACGGCAAGGTTGACGTTGCTTCAATCTCCGGAGGAACGCGTGCGCCCGGACACTGCTTTTTACGATACCCATTACCACTTGCTGACGAAGCAACTCCGCCGCGATAATGCCCGGGATGTGGCACTCCGAATTCTTGAACTCCAAAAAGAAGGGCAGGCTTCTCGCCCGCCCCACAGGTAATTAAACTGCGAAAAGAATCAGCGTCACCGCGTGAATGCCGATTTCAATCCATCGAAAGTTCCGGGAGGAATCTTCCATGAAAGCGAATAACCCGCCGACGCTTTGGAAAGCGGCACCGGGATTCCGGGAAGCATCGAAATGGCGATGTAACGGATATTCGCATGATAGGAGTCGTTCATAACGCGGATGAATTCGTTGGCGATAATTCCGGCGCCCTTCGAGGAGGGGTGGACGCCGTCGAGGCTGAACAAGCCGCCCGTAATAAACGCGGTTGTAAATGTTTCGCCGGCGACGGAATACCCGTTCTCATTGATCCGCTTGAGCAGCATGTTGACATCTGTAACCGGATACCCATGAGCGGCGGCTTCCGTGGAAATGATCGAGTTGAATCCAATGACCGCCTGCTGCACCACCGCCTTCTCTTCCACATCGAGCACATACTCCGACGTCAGCGGATTCTGCGGCAAAAGTCCCATGCCCTGTCCGAGCCGTTCCTGCGCAGATAACAAGATCAGATCGTCCGCCGTAGCGGCGCGGACGGTTCCGTTTCTATCGGTGATATAGATCGTCAGCAATTGCGATGGATCGGATGGATTCGGCATGACGTGCTTGATGGTGGTAAAGTACGGAATTGTGACGACGTCCGGAATGTTCCCGACGACCACTTTGGTGTTCGCGGACAACGTCTTGATCATGTCGAGCGCCATTTTATAACGCTGCGCGAATGCGGCTTGTTCCGTCGGAAGCGTGCGCGTTGCATCCGTTCCCGTCGTCCCGCCGCTGACGGCATACGCGAGGACGTCGTTGTTTCCGTACCAGAATGTCATGAACGTCGGCTGCTGCGCAAGCGCCTGATCGAGCACTGAACGGCCGAACGCGCTCTGGTCGCGCAGCACCATCATGTAGAATGGATTTTCTCTGTCTGTCGAGCGCTGCGTTGCGCTGCTGGTGTCGATTGCATCGGCGAGGATCGCGCCGGGGATGCCGAGATTGTTGTAGGGTTTCGGGTGTTGCAGATTCGACGGGGCGACGATTGCCGGAGCGCTCCGCTGAAGCGTGACCGGATTCATCGACACGAGTTTGATAATCTGTCCTGTTCCATCGCCCGGCATCAACGGCATGACGAACTCGGCGCCGAGCTGTTGGGCGATGAGATTAGCGAAACTGTACCGCTGTCCGGACTCGAACAGCGCTCCCGATTGATATCCTGCCGTGAGACTATTGCCAACGGCAACGAACGATTGATTCGAGATATTGCCGATGTTCGGATCGCCGACAGACGGTTCTTCGGAACAACCCGATGCAAGAACAAGAACCGCAACACAGAGAAGCGAGGCAAAACGATTGAAGTGTGTCATTGTCTGCCTCCTTAGTTCCATGTGTAGGTGAAGTTCACGCCGACGAGATCGACCGCGCCGCTGTACAGACCGTCGAAATAGACGCCGCCGGGCTGGCTGGTCGCCTTTGTTTCACGGTCGTTGAAGAACAGATGCATATACGCGATATCCACCGTCGCGCCGGGAAGAATGTCCACGCCCGCGCCGATACTCAGTCCGTGGCGATTTGCGTCGGGAAGAATCGGTTCGAGATGCTCGTCGGGAACGGGATTGCGGTCGAACATATACCCGGCGCGGAGTTTCATTCCCATCACCGGCAGGGCATACTCGGCGCCGAGGCGCAGAATGAACGTGTCCTCGTATTTCTTTTCCTGGGTCACATCCGCCTGCGAAAGGGCTGGGTCGTTCTGTGCGTCGCGCGCAAAATCGACGGTCAGGTTATCGTACGACGACCAGTTGACGCCCTGATAATCGAATTCAACCTGCAAGTCTTCCGTCGCCTGCCAGGCGATGCCGGCAAAGTATGTCGCAGGATTCGTAATGGACGTCGAAACGTCGCCGCCGGGGAAACGCGGCTGCAGCGACGACGGAGGATTGAATGTCGCGTCGCCCTCGTAATCCACTTTTGCTTCTGCCCGGTACGAGAACCCAATCGAAATATCCTCGACGGGTTTTACCATGACGCCGACATTCCAACTGACTCCCGTGCCGCTTCCGTCGAGCTCAAGATTCAACGCCGGATCGAAATTCGTGACCGCTCGGCGGAGTTCCACCCTACCGTACACGAGGTTCAGGCCGGCGCCCACGGCAACGATATCGTGGAAACGGTACGCAATCGTCGGCATGACGTAAAAGGTTTCGAGCAAGGCTTCGCGCGTGATCGGCTTCCCTACCCACTGGTCGTCCCATTCGGTGCCCAGCCCGAAGGGATTCGTCATACCGATTCCAACCGCAAATCCCGAAAACATGCCTTCGTCGATCGTATGTGTCAGATACACATTGCTTGGGAAAAACGTATTGTTGTTCATTTCCCATGTTTCGTTGCTGTTCAGGTTATACGGTCCGTAAAACGTATAGCGCGGCGCAATGAGAGTCGTGCCGAGCATCAGTTGGGTTCCATGTAAATAGGAGATGCCCGCGGGATTGAAAAACAACGCCGATGGATCGTTTGCGCGCGCGGCAAATGCGCTTGCCTGCGCGGTTGCGCGTGCGCCGTGTTCGTTCAGTTGAAATCCTCCTCCCAATGCTGTTTGCAGAGCAGCTGCCGCAATAATCGCGACAGATAAATACAAATGTACTGCTTTGTTCAAAGACGCCTCCATTCCAGAGTGAATGATGTATTCAAATAGTAATACGTTCGAGGTCGTTGTCAGGTACGCCGCTTACGCGCCCGAGGGCGCGCTAGTCAATTTCGATCAGGACAGTATTCTTCTCAACTGCTTTATTCGCTTCGGCATGGATTCGTTTCACGATTCCTGCTGCCGGAGATTTGAGTTCGTTTTCCATCTTCATTGCTTCGAGAATCACCACTCCCTGTCCTTCTTCGATCAGTTCGCCTTCCGCGACGAGGATACGGGCGATTTTGCCGGGCATCGGAGCTTTGATCACTGCCGATTGCAGTTTCGTCGCTTTCGAGGAATCGAACTTCCGAAGCAGAACATCTCGTTCATCCTCAATCGTGAGTTCCATCCTCAATCCGTTGACGCGGATTTCGCGTTTATAATCCTCCGTTTCAAGCATCCGGTGTGAGATGGTATACGGCACGTTGTCGATCCACAACGTATACATCCCTTCGGAGAGCGCGTCGAGGCGGTAGTTCACCTCCGCGCCGTCGAGCGTCAGTTTGCCATCGTCCGATTTGAGTATTTCGAACATCCGCCCAGACACGGTTACTGTAAACGATCTGTTCATCACCGCACCCTGGCTCTGAGATTCCACATCGAGGATTTTCCGTTGGATACGGTTTTTCTGAAACCGATGCGCTCTTCGTCCTCGAACAGCGCCGCGGCAATCGCGGCGGCTTTCGCGACATTTTCATCCGGCACGGGGAGCGATCCGGGCGTATAGTGCTTCTGAACGAATCCAATATCGAAATCGCCCGCAATGAACTTTTCGTGATTCATGACAAACATACAAAACGGGATCGTCGTCGATACGCCGGCAATACGGTAATCCCTCAGCGCGCGTTTCATCACCTGGATGGCCGAGGTTCTATCCTCGCCCCAGGCAATGAGTTTGGCAAACATGGGATCATAATAAATACTGATTTCGCTGCCCTGTCTGATGCCGGAGTCTTCGCGGACGCCGAATCCCTGGCTCGGGCAATATTCCGCAATGACGCCGGTGCTCGGCAGGAAGTTTTGTTCGACATCCTCGGCGCACAGACGAACCTCGATAGCATGTCCCCGCATTCTGAGATCGTCCTGCGAAAACGGCAATGCATAGCCTTCGGCAATCTTTATTTGTTGCTTGACAAGATCGATACCCCACACCATTTCAGTGACGGGATGTTCCACCTGAAGACGCGTATTCATTTCGAGAAAGTAGTACGAGCCTGATGCGTCGAGAAGAAACTCAATCGTTCCCGCATTCACATACCCGCACGCCTGCGCAGCTCTGACCGCCGAGGCCCCCATACGCTCGCGCAATTCGGGCGTCACCGCGCTGCTGGGGCATTCCTCGACCACTTTCTGGTGCCGGCGCTGGATGGAGCATTCGCGCTCGCCGAGATGGACGATGTTTCCGAACGAATCCGCCAACACCTGAAATTCGATATGCCGCGGATTGAGAATGTATTTTTCGAGATACACCCTGTCGTCGCCGAACGCCTGCCGCGCTTCGTTCTGCGATGATAGCATCGCCTTTTCCAAATCGGCGGGCTGCTCAACGACACGCATCCCCTTTCCTCCCCCGCCTGCCGCCGCCTTGATAAGAACGGGGTAGCCGATCTCCGCCGCAATACGCGCAGCCTCGGCGGGCGACTCGACGGCCTGTTCGGTGCCGGGTACCACCGGCACGCCTTCGCGGATCATCAATTGCCGCGCCGCGGTTTTATCGCCCATCGATACGATCGCCGATGCAGGCGGACCGATAAAGATTAGTCCAGATTCTGCGACCTTGCGTGCAAATTCGGCATTCTCGGACAAGAAACCGTATCCGGGATGAATTGCGGCAGCGCCGGATTTGAGCGCCGTTTCGATGATTCGTTCCTGTACAAGGTAGCTTTCGCGCGAGGGAGCCGCGCCAATGAAATACGCTTCATCCGCCATGACGGCATGCGGAGCCGTCCGGTCCGGTTCGGAATACACGGCAATGGTACGGATTCCTCGTTCCCTGCACGCCCGCATGATGCGAACGGCTATTTCGCCCCTGTTCGCCACAAGGACGCTTGTTATGGTTTTTGGCATATCGTATGAAGAAGATTGCGGTTTCGACGCAAAACATACGGAATGCCGCCCGGATTTCCAATTCGGGCTTTGCGGATGATAAATGAACTATTAATTATTCTGCGGCGCCGTCTCGACAATCACGCTCAGTGCGCGCGCATACATTCTGCCCTCCGGAAGATTCATGTCCAGCGGAGCGTCGCTGTCGCCGATATTCAGCAAACCCTCAAAACCCGGCTGATTCGACGGCTGATATTCGCTAAGATCGAGCACGGTAATTTTTGCGTCGACTCCAAATATCGAAGTAACCATGTCCACCACCTTCGCTTTGTAATCGTCTTCGGTCTTGTCGAAAACGATGAGGTGGTAGCGGGTGAATTCAACGTCGTCCTCGCCTGCGGCGCGTTTGTCCTGAATGTACTTCGCCGTTATCGGGATAGAGCCTTTCGGCGACATGTACTTTTGCTCTTTCGGCGTCGTGATGCGGAGGACGTATTCGAATTGCTCTCCGGTCATCTGGTTGAACGGCTGTTCGCGCGCGATACTCCATTCCAGCTTCGATGGAAGCACGTGGCTCCCCGAAAACTCTTTCAGGACGGTACCGCCCTGGGTAATAGTAAACCGCCACCGTTCCACATCGTCGGCGGTTACAGCAGGCATTCTGAAATACAGTGTTCCCGGTTTCGATTTCCACTCATTCTTGCTCCACACAATGGGGCGAAGGATTTCCCATGTATCGGAATACAATTCAACGCGGCGGTTCTCATCGTCAACCGAGCTGCCTTCGCCGAGCGCCGGCTTCTCGGGCAGGTTTTGAGAAACAAGAGTGATTCTTCTGTCATCGACATCCCAAACGGATCGCAGGTAATCGCGCACGGCTTCGGCTCGCCGGCGCGATAGATCGAGCCGTCCGGTTTCGTCTCCGTTGTTGCTGTTGAAGCCGATGATCGTTATCGACGATTCGGGGTACTCCCTTAAACGGGAGCCAACGATGTTGAGCGAATTGGCGTACAGCCGCATTTTGTCGTATGGATCGAGCATGGTCGGCCGGAATTTTGCCGCGTCCTTTTTTGAAAGCAGCGCCAGCCTCGGCGAAAGCTCGGATGAATTCTCTGCAAAGTAGATGTAGTTCAATAACGTCACGACATCCGTAACGCCGAATTCCTCAGCGGAAATGTGCTGTACTATCGTCTCCTCGCCTCCGGCAACCTGCGCTACGGGCACGACATCGAGCTGGCCAATCTGAAACGAGCGGTCTGGTTCGGCTGTTTCGACGACAATGCCGCCCGCCTGTTGATTCCTGCTGTCCTGCAACGGTTCTATCGTCTGCGTTTGTCGACCTTCGTCCGCTTCCTGCATAACATCAGGAACGGCTTTATCAGGAGCTTCCGGCTGTGGCTGCACGGTTTCCGGTTGTGGCTGCACGACATCGGGTTGCGGTTGTGTCGCATCGGGTTGCGGTTGCATGGATTGCGTCTCAGGCGGTACATCCTCGTACACGCGTTCGGCTGGATTCAGAGGCCGGCTCTCCTGCACAGGCGGCGGCATTTCCCGGAGGTCATTTTGAGGAACGACTGCATTGTCTGGATCCTGGGCTGTTTGCGGCTGGGATTCAGGCTGCTGTTCTACGGACGCGGGTTCCTGGACCGCCTCTTCCCGTGCGACCCGGCGGGCTTCCGAGGATTCGGTTTCCCGAACATTCCTCCCTGCGCGGCGCATTTCCTCTTCGAGCGCCTGCTGCCGGCGTTCCTGCCAATATCTCGATCGAGCTTCTTCGCTTTCCTCCTCCGTCTCCACTTCTCCGGGAGATTTCTCCCTGTCGCCGGAAAGCGCAAACTTTATCGAAAGCCCGATATGAATTGCGTCGGTATGCCAGGCGGTGTTCTCTGCAACTTCGGTGAGATTCAGGATGTAATAGACCTCCGGAGCAAGCACCGACTCGCCATACGCGTCCATGGGAAGATGGTACGACATACCGGCGAGTAAAGAAAATGCGAGAGGATTCCTGTCAGGAATTGCGCCTCGAACTTCGTTCCGCACTCGTTTGCCGTTTTCGAACGTCCCAAAGGTCGATGGCTCTACGATCTTCTCTTCCTGTTCAAAATCGCTGCGGACATAAAATCCAAGCCGCGTGCCCAGGTGTCCGCTCAACCCGGCGAACAACCTGTAGCCGGCGAGAAGATCGAAATCCACTGTCGCGAGTTTCGCATCGATCGCATGGCGTATCGACGCGGGGACAGGGGTATTCTGATTCAGCACGGTTAACTTCTCCGTCGCGGTCACGGTTGCGTCGTGCATGCCATAGGAAAACCGTATCGACAGCATCCACGGATCGGAGAGCGGCAGATCGAGCAATGCGCCTGCCGTATGTCCGGTTCCGACGGCATCGGTAAACTCGGGACAGCAATTCGGCACTCCGGGCAGATGGGTAAACGAAACGCGCTGTTCGTTTACGTTATATGTCCAGAATATCCCGATCCGGGAAATGCTCGACCGCTGCCCTACGAATTGCCCGTGGACAAACGGACTCAGGAGGACGAATACAACCGAGCCGAGCAGAAATACGTTTCGAACAGCGGTCATTTCACAAGCTCCATGATGTTCATGAGCCTGCCGGTCGGCGTTTGAAGCACGTAATAATACAGTCCCGATGGAAGATCGCCGGCGTTGAACGGTATCCGGTACGATCCGGGCTCCAATTCCTCGTCGACAAGCGTTGCGACCTCCCGTCCGAACACATCGTACACCTTCAGCGTCGTCCGGCCAATCTCGATAACCGAATACGAGATAGTCGTTGTCGAATTGAACGGATTCGGATGGTTTTGATCGAGATTCAACCGGCCCTTGACAGAGAACCGGCGGATGCCGCCTTCTTCACACCACAGCAATTTCAACGATCCGGTGTCGTTGACCATGTACAGGTCTTCGCTGCTCCAACTGAAATTCTCGATAATCATCGGCGTTTCCGATGAATCAGACCAGATAGGCGTCGCAGTGAACGACGCCAGCAAGGATTCGCCGCGCGTGAACGTTCCGCGAACGGTAACGACGCGCCAGTTCCCTTCGATTCGCGATGTGATTCCGCGAGGGAATAACACGCCCTTCTTGAACCTGACGTCGGCGGTAAACGTCTCGAGATGCACCGCTTCCAGATTTTCCTGTTCAAGAATCCTGATTGGAATGGTAATATCCTTTTTATAATCGGCGACGATATCCGGAATACCGATTTTCATATACGAATAGGTGAAACGGTATGGTTTCGATTCCGCCGTACACCCTCCGGCATTGGTTACACGAACAGTATACAGACCGGACTGAGTCGGAAGGTAGCGCTTACCGGTTGCATCCTCGACGGGATCGCCGTTTAAATACCATTGATATTGAAGCGCGTCGCTCGCGACAAGCACGCCGCCCGATTGTATAATGGTAGGCACTTCCGCTGCCGGGAAGACGGTAATTTTGACAGGTTTCGATACTCCGGAACAACCGTAGATGTCTATCACCGTAACGGAATACAATCCGCTATTCGTGACCGCGAGAAAACGGGACCCTTCTCCCGTCGACCAATGATACGATGTATAGCCTTCCCCTGCATCGAGCAATACAGTTTCGCCTGTACAAAACGATGTCGGACCAAGCGGTACGACGACTGGTTCAGGCTTCACAAGAAGATTCACTTTCAAGGGGGCGGACGTCGCCTTGCAGCCTGCGCCGTTTTGAACCGTCACGGTAAACGTTCCCGGATTAATGACGCGTATACTTCTGGAGTTTTGTCCCGACGACCATTTGTATCCGACGTACCCTTCCGGCGCATGGAGCATTACCGACGAACCCTCGCAAAAAGTAGTAGGTCCGTCGGCGGTAATAACCGGATCGGCAATACCAAACACCTGAATCACTGTCGCGACGGATTGCGTTTCTCCAGTCGGCGAGACAGCGTACACCGTGATAGTATCGTTGCCGGCGTTGGTCCAATTAACCGAAATCGTCCGCGTGTTTTGCCCGGATACAATCACTCCGCGGGCAACCTCCCAGTAGAACCCCTGTGCGACGTTGCTGACGGCGGTATACGTTTCTGGAACGCCAAAGCAGGCTCCTCTGTCGCCATCGATACGCAGATCGAATGCCGGCGGCATTATCTGTTGTTGAGCGTGCGATGTATACGGCGATACATAGGATACAACAACAGTAAGCAATACGGTGAGAATGTTGATACGATGAGATACAGGTTTCATTTCAAGCCTGCCGATTCCTGGAATGAACTCGTTGCAGCGCTTCATCCGCCTATTCCTGACAGTGAGACACACATTCATGAGCAGAGAATAACGCATTGAAAACGCGTTTTTGCGATATTCGAAGATACGCACACATGGGGTTGATACCTAATGAGAGTTGAATTTCGCATAACAAATTAATGCAATTTTTGACTTGTTTGATGATATAATTCCTGCACATTTTGCGCGCAGTTGATCACGCAATACTGCCAGTACAGCAAGGAACGATCATGAACAAATTCATTCCATTCCTCACCGCCGGTATCATGCTCACGTTTACGGCGTTACGCGCTCAGAACCTCAGCGACAACCGCTCGATAACCGTGACAGGCGAAGCGACAGTGTATGTTGTTCCCGACGAGGTGCAGGTAAAAATGGGCGTCGAGTCCCGTAACTTCGATCTCGGCGTAGCCCGGAAAAAAAATGAAGAAACGATCGCCAAAGCGCTTGGGTATATTAAGTCGCTCGGCATCGAAGACAAGTACATTCAAACCGATTACATATTCATCTCCCCTGAATATGAATACCGCGAAGGGAAACAGCATCTGATCGGATATATCGTCCGCAAGAATCTTGTCGTCACGTTGAAGGATCTCGTGAAATTCGACGCGCTTGTATCCGGATCGCTCGATCAGGGTGTGAATGTCATCCACCGCGTGAAGTTCAGTACATCGAAGCTGCGCGAACACCGCGACAAAGCCCGCGACATGGCGGTGAAGGCAGCCAAGGAAAAGGCGGTTGCAATGTCCGCACCGCTCGATGCCGAAATCGCCTATGTAACGAGCATCCAGGAATACGGCGGCAGGTGGTGGAACTCGTACGATTACGATAGCTGGGGCGGATATAGCTGGGATAGAGGAATGGCCCAGAATGCGGTACAAAATGCCGGCGGTTCGGCGCCGGAGTCGGACTCGCTCGCTCCGGGCCAAATCGCCGTCGACGCTTCTGTGACGGTAACGTTCGCGCTGAAATCTACCGGTCGCTGAGAACGACCTTCGTATACGCCACATCGCCGTTCAATCCCAGCACGGCAAGATACACTCCCGCCGGCAGCGTATTGCCGGCGGAGCTTTTCCCGCTCCAGTATAAAGACTGAACTCCTCCTGCAAATGCATCGGCAGGCGCATCGTAAACGATTCTGCCCTGCACGTCGTACACGCGCAACGAACGTGCGCCGCCGGTTGACGCCTCGAATGTGAACACCGTGCCGTTCGACGCGGGATTCGGATACGCCTGCAACGTAATACCCGGCGACGTCTGAACCGGAACCGGTTCGACGTTTACGATTTCCGTTACGGCAAAGTCCCAGAGCCCTCTGCCGTATGTACCGAACCGCGCCGTCCGAAGCTCCTCGATATAATCGACGCACCAGTACGTCTGTTCGGGCGCATCGATACCGGCAATCGGATACCAGAGACCGCGTGCGGCGATATAGACAAACGGACCTGCGGCTGTCGCGGCGTAGATGAATTCTTCGTCGCCGCTCATCGAAAGCTCAAACACCAGAGTACGCGGCAAACCGTCAGACATCGGGGTGAATGTCGCCCCATGGTCGTTCGAAACGTAAACGCCGGGATTCGAATACCCGCTCCCTGCAATGATCACCCTGCCGTCATGCACTTGAGATACGAGGATGCTGGAACCGTAGAAATAATGCGCTTCCGGTCCCTGGAAATCCGCAGCGACTGTCCAGGACTGACCGTCGTCGGCGGAAGCGAATACAAAGCCGTTATTCGTGAGCACATACCATCGCGATGGATTGTCCGGCGAGATTCCGATCGCGGAGATGCGGGTGTTTGGATCGCCGTTGGAAAAATTGAAAGGCAAAACCTCAGGCTCAATTCCTCCGTAAAATGGACTGTACGTCAGCTTCGTAATCCTGATATCGTTTTCAGAACCACCGCGCGCAAGGTAGGCTACATTCGGATCGCGCGGATCAGCGGTAATGGGCGGCATCCAGAGGCCTTCGCCTTTGAAGTCCCACGTATAGCTTTCAGGCGATTCGTCAGTGGAATTGAGGTACAGCATCGCGAATCCGGGATAAACATGCCAAAGCGTCGTCCCGTCATCGGAAGATGTGAGATGACCGTAATCGCCGCTGATGAGCTGAGTGAATTCCAGCGCTCCCCCGCCGCCGGTCACGCACCGCTGAAATCCCTGATCCTGCGAGCCCGCATACACATAATCCGGATCGTGCCTGTTCGTATACACGGTGTAATACTGACTGACATTGAGTCCCGACAACGAGATATTGCGCACATGTTCGCCCCGGTCATCCGAAAGATAAGAGCCTCCGTCTGTAGCGAAGTGAATCAGTTCGCCGCCGCCCGGTTTGCGGAAGAAAGAAATCTCCGGAATATCGGCATGCAGCATCCCGACCGGATCGCCATAGTATTCGTACCACTCGTTCAGCCGCACCCACGATTCGCCGCCGTTTGTGCTTCGCAGGCAATTCACGCCGCCGCAGAACATCAAATTGGAATCGACCGTCGATACGGCGAAGCTGTTGTCCATGAACGCATGGAAAGTCACGGCGCCTCGGTATTCCCACGTTTCGCCGCCTGCATTCGATGCGTAGAACTCCGACGAGCCGTTACTTACCGACAGTTTCAGAAAGAACCGGTATTCGCCGTCCTTCCAGAATCCCTGCAAATGCGCGTTATAATACCCGGCATAATCGGAACGCGTCGGGATGATGGAAACCTGTACGTAACCGCCATCTTGCTGAATCCGGCTTAACGTATCGCCGTGAACGAGGAACACGCCGTCTGCGTCGTACCGCGGAGTCCAGATATCGAACAATTCAAATCTGAAACTGTCGTACTTCCAGCGCGAAACAACTTCGAAGGATTCTCCGAGGTCGGTCGAGCGGTAGAGAGCCGCCTTCGATTCCCAATCGTCGTTGTCCCATTCATTGGCCATGACGTATATCGCAGGCTGCGAGCTATTGGTTACTATCGCGCGGCGGATACTTCCCCATCGCGCCGGACTTTCGAGACCCGATGCGGTATACCAGGTCAATCCATCGTCGTCGGTGTAATACACCGCAGCGGGACCGTTTGCGGCTGCGATAATCCGGACGCCACCATCGCGGGACAACGCACGCACCATCCGGACATCCGGGAATTGTTGCGTGTTATTCAGGCATTTCCATCCTGTGCCGTCCGTATTCCCTTTCCAGACATTCCCTCCCGCGGAGCCGATATACGCGATACCGTTTTCGAGGTCGAAGTCGGCGGTATGCGTCCTGCCTGCGAGATTGACGCTGCCGCGTTCGCGCCACTCTCCGCGCAGAATCCCGCCAATCGCTGTATCTGCCAATCCTTCTTGCGCTCTCTTCATGATAGCCGGTGAGACCGCCTGCGGACGAAGACGCTGCATTGCCGTCCGCACTTCCGCATCGATGATCCTGTAATCGACGCCCGGCTCGGCTCGATGCATTTCGTCTATCCATGCGGCGCGGTTTTTCTTAAACTCGGGATCCTTCTCCCGGATGTGCCCGTGTGCATTCTTTTCCTGGCAAAATGCAATCGTCGTTGAGAGAAGAAGAATGAATGTGAATGTCAAGGTGCGTCGGATCATGTACTCTTTCCGTTGGTGTGAAACAACCTCCAATTTACGTATATCGACACAACGCGGCACGGAAAATCATAACCGTTCGTTACACAATTTCAATACCAAAAGGCAACAAAAAGGGCGCCCGTTTTCGGCGGACGCCCTGTATTCCAGCATTATTCAAGGTAGACGGCGTTACTTCACCAGCTCCATCAGCTTCTGACGAGTCTGAGTAGGCGTTTGAAGCACGTACATGTACGTTCCGGTAGGCACGTCGCCCAGATCGAACGATATCGAATACCTTCCCGGTTCAAGACCGGTGTCGACAAGCGTCTTGATCCGACGGCCGAGCATGTCCACGACGTAGAGTTGCGTTCTGCCCCTCTCGATGATTTCGTATTCGACCGTTGTCGATGTGTTGAACGGATTGGGTCTGTTTTGATTCAGCGAGATACGCCCGTTCGAATCGAACAGCCGTTCTCCGCCTTCGCGGCAGATATTCAACGTAAACAACCCGTCCGCCGCATTCGCGGAGATCCGGTAATCCTCGAACTCAAGCTCCTCGATACGAATCGGCGTGCTCGAGCGAGTGCCGAGCATGGCAAGAAGTTCGAACTCGGCGATCGGGAGATAGGATGCTCCCGAATCCAGCACAACAGCATCATCGCCAAGCTTCGCGAATGTCGGAACGGAACCGGTCAAGGTCGCGTACCGCCAGTCGCCGCGGTCTTCATACGGCGCGTTTTTCGGCTGAAGGATATTCTTGTAGAATGCGATCGTCGCCGTGAACGGCATTGCTTCGGCTTTCTCCAGCCCTTCATCCACTCTCAGAAGAACGGGCACTCTGATGGTCTCGCCGGCATCTCCATTCAATGTCAATGGGATGATGACGTTCGTGAAAATGACCGTAAACTGGTACGGATCGGAAATAGTGGAGCAGCCTGCTTCGTTGCCGGCGCGGACGGTATAGACGCCCATTACGTCCGACTGATACATGCGCGATGTCGCACCGGGAATTTTCAAACCGTTCAGATACCATTGGTAGGTATCCGCGCCTTCGGAAGCGATCAGTTTTTTACCCTTCTGCGTGATCGCCGGCTTCGCAGGCGCAGGTAACACGATCACCTCAACGGTGTCCGAAACTCCTTTGCACCCGTAGATATCCGTGACGTTCACGAAGTACAACCCGGGTTTATCGGCATAAATTCTACTACTGCCGTCGCCGTTCGTCCATTCGTACATCGCGAAGTTGTCCGGGGCTTCGATCGGCACGCGCTCGCCGTCGCAAATGGTAAGCAGACCGTATGTTTTCAAGCGAGGTCTCGGAGTCGGTATAACGTATACATCGATCGGTTTGGAATCCCACAGGAATCCATATCTATCGGCGACGGTTACTTTATACCTACCGGTTTTGGTTACATAAATTTCGGGCGTGGTTTCGCCGGTCGACCACTGATAGCCCTGCGATCCGGCAGGACCGGCGAGAATCACCGTATCGCCTTCGCATACAGTTGTTTCGCCGTATGCAGTCACTTCAGGGAAGTAATTCCCTGTGATTTCCATTTTATGTCCTGCCTGATTCTTGCAGCCAAGCGCGCTGGTTACCGTGACCGTGATGGAATCGGGGCCGTCGGAGTTCCAGGAGATATACACTTTCGGCGTTCCCTGCCCGGCGACGATGTTGCCGCGCTGCGTCTGCCAGTAATAGATATTTCCCGGCTCCGGCGCCGCTGTGAAACTCGCTTCTTCTCCTGGCGGTATTCGCACCGGTCCGTCGATGACGGCGAGCGGTTGAGGGGCAATGGAGACAGCCACCGGATCCGAGCGGAATTCGCATCCATTCTGATCCCTGGTATCGACGAAGTAATTTCCTGCCTTTTTCGCAGTGCATATGCGCGTCGAATCGCCGTTCGACCAGCGATACTTGACATACCCTGCAGGCGCTTCGAGGATCACCGATACGCCTTCGCACACCGTTGTCGGTCCGCGCGGCGTGATAACAGGCCGTTGGGTCGGCGTGACGGTGATATTCTGGCTCTTCGAAACGACGCAAATACCCGCATTCGACATTTCGAGGGTGACGACACCTGTCCCCGCCTGGAACCAATTAACAAGTACATTGCTCGAATCGGTGCCGCGAAGAATGGTGCCGCCAACGACCGTCCATTTGTACTTTATTCCTGCCGCTACCGGAGCCAAATAGACTGCCGCACTGTGCTGGCATACCACAGTATTCCCGGTAATGGTTACCTGCGGCGGTTTCACAAACTGCGTATAGATTGCGCCGGAAGTCCAGAAACACCCCGCCGTATTGGAAACAGTCACTGTATGCGACCCGGATGTCGTTGCAGTGATGGTCCGTGTCGTTTCGCCGGTATTCCACTTGTAGCTTACGTATCCCGCTCCTGCATCGAGAACAATGGACTCGCCCTCGCATCGCTGAAGAGGTCCGGAATATGTGATAACCGGATAGGGACGGGGAAGCACTTCGACATGGAAAAGCTGCGATGTTCCGGTGCATCCGGACGGAAGCGAGACTTTAACCCAGTAATCCCCCGCCGTCCTGATTGCGCATTTTTGTGTCGCAGCGCCCGTCGACCACTGATATGTCTGATACCCCGGACCCGCATCGAGAATAATTTCTTCCCCTTCGCAGAAGCGAGGAGCGCGGTTCGACGTGATGACAGGCTGGAACGTCGGGGATACCTGCACACGGAACGCAGTGTCTTTTATACACCCGGTAACGGTATTGAGTGCATGCGCGGTGATTACCCCTGTTCCTATCATCGTCCATTGCACACGAACAGACGAACCATACGAATCGCCGATAATGATACCGCCCGTGATTGTCCAGTCGTAGGATATATCGTCCTGCGGCACGACGCTGTACGTTGCCTGCGTATCCGGGCAAACGGCTGCCGGTCCCATCACAACAGGAGTGGGCAGCGGCGACACGGTGACAATTATCGGCATCGACGTATCCCGGCAATTCAAGGCATTGGAAACGATGACGAAGTACTCGCCACCCTTGTCCACGGTAATTGTCGGCGTCGTCGCGCCTGTCGACCATTTATAGGAGTCATACAATTCGCTCAATCCGAGCGTTACCTTCTCACCTTTGCATATCGACGGCGGACGATTCGGGATAATCACCGGCTGTGCAAGTTCAACCACCTCGATAAAGACCTCGTCGGTCGATACGCATCCCTTCGAGTCCGTTACTGTCACGCTATATATCGTCGATGCATCCGGCCGGGCCAGTGGAGAGGAAGTATTCGCCGAGCTTAATCCGTTATCCGGGAACCAAATGTAGGTGAACGGAGGCGTGCCGCCAGTCGCTACATCGCCGAGGAGAACCGGCGCACCCTTACAAATGGTACGGTCCGGACCTGCATGAGCCATCGGTTGAGGATTGACGCGCACAACAACCTGGTCTGTAGCGACGCATCCCATCGAGTCTGTAACAGTCACCGTGTACGTTGTCGTGGCGAGCGGTTTCGCAACCGGTTTTGCGATTCCGGGGTTGCTAAGACCTACCGCCGGGGTCCATTGATAGGTATAGGGCGGAGTTCCTCCGGTAGCATAATTGCCGAGAAGCACCTCTTCACCGCCGCAGATCGTGGCGTCTGAGCCAGCCAGCGCACCCGGGGCATTTCGAACAGTAATATGAATGCGGTCCGTCGTGACGCAACCGCTCGCATCGATAATAGTAAGGGTATAAGTGGTGGTGGTAAACGGCGACGCCACCGGGTCAGGGATGTTTGCATTGCTCAAACCGGTTGTCGGTGTCCATACATAAGTGTATGGAGGTGTTCCGTTGGTTGCAGCTTCGCCGATATGCACGCTTGCGCCCTTGCATATCGATGTATCCGCGCCGGCGTTCACCAACGGACGCGGACGAACGGTTACATTCACCGAATCCGTCACGATACAGCCTTTCGCGTCGGTAACCGTTACAACGTATACGGTCGTCCCGGCCGGAGATACCAGCGGAGACGCAATATCCGTTTCGCTGAGACCCGTCACCGGCTGCCAGGAATACGTATACGGGGGCGTGCCGCCAGTGGCAGGTTCGCCGATTGCGGCGGTAGAACCGACGCACAGAATTTTATCTGCGCCGGCATTCGCACGCGGCGAAGGATTGACCGTGACAAGCACCTGATCGGCGGCGGTACAGCCTTTCCCGTCGGTGACTGTTACGGTATAAATCGTTGTGGACGTTGGAGCCGCAAGCGGCATTGCATCGGTCGCAGCGCTCAATCCTGACGAAGGACTCCAGGAATAGAGATACGGCGGCGTTCCTCCGGTTGCAGTATCGCCCAGGAGGACGGTTGCACCCGAACATATCACCGCATCCGCGCCCGCATGCGCAAACGGTTTCTGGTTTACATCGATAACGATGGAATCGGTCGCAACGCAACCGACGCCGTCGGTAACAGTCAATACATACTCCGTGGTTGTCGACGGAGAAGCAAGCGGATCGGGAATCGACGCATCGCTCAACCCGGTCGACGGCGACCATGCGTACAAATACGGTCCCGTCCCTCCGGAAACAATCGCATTTAGTTGATGCGAACCGCCCTGGCAATACTCGGCATCCGCGCCGGCATTGACTGCAAATCCGCTCGATACCAGCAACTGCGCGCTGTTTGTCGTGTCGTTGCCGCAACCGTTAGAGTACACGGCCCTGTATCTGAATTGATGCAAAGCCGGAGAAGCGGAGACGACAAGCGAATCCCTGTTAGCGCCCGGTATATTGGAATATGTTACTCCGTCGGGAGATTGCTGCCATTGAACGCCTGCCGCGGGACTCGCATTTGCTGCCGCGCGGAAAACGGCGTTCGATCCGGTGCAGACATTTTTGTTGGAAGGCTGTTGCGACACCGTTGGGCGCGTACTGACTCCCAACAACGCAGGGGTCGTATGGGCGCCTCCGCAGGCGTCGCTGAAGACTGCACGGTACCGCTTCCCGTTATCGGCAAGTGCAGGCGTGAAGCTGTAGTTGAGACTATTCGCGCCTGGAATAAGGGAATAGTTGATTCCGTCGCTGCTCGACTCCCACTGGATTCCGGAGTAGTCATTGGCATTCGCGCTGAACAGTACCACGGATCCAAGACATACCGTCATATTGGATGGATTACCGACGATACTCGCCGGACGAACGACCGTTAACACTGCCGGAGAGGAGGTATCGGCGCCGCAGGAATTGCTTACCCATGCACGGAACCTGACTCCGCTATCCGCAAGCGCAACGCCGGGCACATTGAGGTTCAGTCCATTTGCGCCCGGTATATCCGTATAGACGATTCCATCCGGGCTGCGCTGCCATTGCGCCTGGAGTACCGTTCCCGGTGCGGAGATACTGAAGTACGCAGTATCGCCGGAGCATATCGCAGAACCCGCAGGATCCGCAGTCACGATTGCCGCCCGTCCAACGGTCAGCAACGCTGGATTTGTCGAAAACTGTCCGCATACGGCTGTGAACCGCGCCCGGAAACGCATGCCGTCGAACGGAGTGGTTGCGTAGAACGAATATACTGTATCGGTCGCGCTCGATATTGTTGTATAGCTCACGCCGTCGGGGCTTTGTTCCCATACGACGGTAGGCGCCGGCGACCCCGATGCGCGCGCCGAGAACGTCACCCACCCGCTATCGCAGATCGAGACACTCGCCGGATGACTTGTAATCCCGAATCCGCTGAGCACGGTTAATTGTCCTGCGGCGCTCCACGATGTGTCGCATGAATTGATTGCCCGGAGCCGGTACCATTTTCCATTGTCGCCCAATAGAGGCGTGAACGACAAACTGGTACCTGTCTGACCGGCGATGGCGGAATACACCAAACCATCGGAACTTTGCTCCCACTGCTGCGATAACGCGTTGACCGGAGTGGCGTTAAAGGTAACGTTCGATCCTTCGCAGACCGATTTGTTCGATGGATTTGCCGAAAACGAGGGGGCGCCGTTCACAGTAAGAAGAGCGGCATCGCTCGTGTCGGAGCCGCAAGAGTTGGCGGCGACCACGCGGTACCGCTTTCCGTTATCGCCGGTTGCCGTGGTGAAGGAGAGTTGTGCAGCCGTCTGACCGCCGAGTGGAGAGAAGGTCACTCCGTCGGGGCTGGAATACCACTGGTATGAAACCGCGCCGGTGATGACCGGGGTAAACGATGCCGTCGTGCCGCTGCACACCGTCGCGTTCGCGGGCTGCGTCGTGAAGCGGGGAACGCCGTTCACGGTTAGAACTGCCGCCGTCGTCGTGTCCGACCCGCATGCATTGGTGAATACCGCCCGGTACCGCCATCCGTTCAGCGTGTCGTGCGTGGCGATGTTGAGCGTTGTGTTCGTCGCGCCGGAAATCGGCGCCCATGACGAGCCGTTGGGACTGCGTTGCCATTGTACGGTCACCGGCGATGTTCCGGTCGCGGAGGCGGTGAACGATGCAAGGAGCCCACTGCATTTGGTATCGTTCGACGGGTCTGAGGAGACCGCCGCCGGAGTACAGGGCGCGCTCAGCAACGCCTCATACACAGAACGCCCGTGCGTCGCTGCGCGTAGAATCCGCTCGATACCGATACTCGAATATGCGAAATCGATGACCGGAACAACCGGCATACCGCTGTTTTCCAGCGACCACGTCGTGCCGCCATCTGTCGAACGGTACACACCGAGGTCGTTTCCGGCGTAATAGTAATCGGTCACCGGATCGACAAAGAAGCAACTATGGGGAACAGTCGGCAGGTTGCCGGATATGTTCGTCCATGTTGCGCCAAGATTGGTGGTTTTATAGAGATGATTTGCCGCAACGAAACCTGACCGCACCGCGAAGAATGTTCCTGCATTTGCCGGATGAGCGTAGACGCGGGGAATATACCGCTGCGACCCGGGGATATTCGCTGTCACATCGGTCCAACTTGTTCCGCCGTTTGTCGACACTTTTACCGGTGAATTCGAATTGTAGTCGCCCGAACCGGCGATCATGATTTGCGAAGGATTCGCCGGATGCACGGCAATTGCGATGATGTTATCTGCGGCAACGCCGGACGAAACGGTCGTCCAGTTGACGCCTCCGTCTGTGGAACGGAGAAAACTGGTGTTCGCCGAGTAGAGCGTACTCGGGGTTGTGGGATGGATCACGAACGGCGTCACCCATGCGCCGTTCACCGTATAGACTTTGGAATACGAGACACCGGCGTTGGTGCTTTTATACAACGATCCGTTTTGCGTCGAAAAATACATGATGGACGGATTGGAGTAGTCGTATATACTCTCCATTCCGTCGCCGGTGGTAAGGAATGTCCAGGGACCCGTGCCGGTTGCGGTTTTCCTGAAATTGCCGTTATCCTGAGCGCCTCCGATCATCGCGTCTCGCGTTGTCGGGTGCGATGAAATCCGATAAAGCTGGATTGTTGGCAACGAGCCGTTGACCGACGTCCAGGTCGCTCCTGCATCGGTGGATTTGAAGATACCGCCGTCGCAGCCGGCATAGACGACAGACGCAGTAGAGGGAGCAAAGGCGAAAATGTGGATATCCACATGAATCGGGCATTGCCAGGCATTCGAAGCCGGGGCGACGCGTTGGACCGCAAACGAAGAGCCGTTTGTCGTCAGGTGCATTTCGACATTCCCCAGCAGCACCCTGTTTGCGTCGGCAGGCGATGCGGCGATGCAGAGGTCATACGAACCCTGATCATTCCATCCTGAGCCGTAGTTGCCGCCGAGCGGCGTTCCTGCAGAAATTTGCGACCAGTTTGCTCCGCCGTCTGTCGATTTCCACGCCGTTGTTCCTGCGGGAAGAGATCCGCTTGAAGTATATATCACGGCGTAGATTGTCGCGGGAGTATTTTTCGCCAGCGAAATGTGAATCCTGTCGATTGCATCGGCGGCTGGTAATCCCGAGCCGAAGGCGCTCCAGGTGGCGCCCGCATCGGTGCTACGTAAAAACGCCCCAGCTGCAGACGCGTATACGATATTCGCATCGGTGGGATGGTATTCGATATCGTAGGAATCGTTCGCGTTCATCACGCGGGTCCACGTCGTACCGGCATCAGTGCTGCGCCAGATACCTTCGTTCCCTGGTCCGCCGAGAAACCAATAACCGCTTCCCAGAGCTGCGAGGATAAAATTACTGTTATGCGGACTAACAACGATATCGGAAAAATGGGTAATCGTCCCGAATCCATTCGTGATGTTTGTCCACGAAGTGCCGCCGTTGGTTGATTTAAACAATCCTGCTCCGTCGTACGTCACCTTGTTGAACAGGTACCGCGCTTCCCCTGCGCCCGCGTATACGTTATTAGGATTTGCCGGATCGATGGCGATAGCACCGAACGAGAGCGATTCCATCGTGTACCCGATATCCGCCCACGACGAGCCGCCGTTCGTGGTTTTCCAGATGCCGCCGCTGGCCGCGCCGATGTATACCGTATTCTGATCGGTAGGATGCACCGCGAGCGCGCGCACCCTGCCGCTGACATTCCCCCAGTGAGGCGGGTACCCGGAGCTGATAGTTCCGGGGCCGATCGCCGTCCAGCTGAGCGCAGTTGGAAGCGGCTGCGGGGATTGCATCTTTATATACAGATCGCGGTCGCGGTTGAGTTGTTGTTCAGCGATTGCCTTATCGCGTTCCGAATAATACACATCGACGGGCATTTTCCCCTGTTCGTCGGCGCGTTGCCGGTAGAACCACTCAAACCGTTTGTATGATTTGCGTTCCTTGATGCTCTGCGGAACAGAATTCCACGGATCGTCCTGTCCGTGCAATGCGATGGGAAGGACGAAACCAGCTGCGAACGCAAACGCCAGCGGTATCAAATGCGTATTCAAGCGTCTCATATAGCAAGGTTGTTGACAGTTACAGAATCAATTTCATGCATTCTCCCATCAACTACAATTGTAAATACTGCAGCTTTTGGAAGAAATAACAACGAGTTACCGTTGTCACCGTCCGGTTTCCGCGAAGCCGTCCGAGCTTCGCAATCAGGTCATCTGTACTTGCCGTTCATCAGATATGCCGAAAACACTCCATTTTTTAGCCATCTGATAGCACGATCAAGATCCCAGAACGCATTCACTTATCGTGGCATTAACGGAGTAATAAACTACGTCCATAATATAGTGCATGAAACGTGCCAATGGTATGTTTTTTTCTACCCTCTTGACATCGGTTTGTGCAAGTATTACTTTTGTCCAATGAGTTTAACTAAATGGTTAAACCAAAGGATTAAACTTTATGGATAACAACTTCGCACAATCGGAACTCAGCGAGCAGGAAGAAAACATTTTCCAGGCTGCGCTCCTCGTCTTTGCCAGAGAGGGTAAGGAAGGCGCGACAATTCAGGATATCGCCGATAAAGCGGGTATCAACAAGGCGCTTGTGCATTATTATTTCCGGTCCAAGGAAAAGCTGTACGACGCTGTCTTCGGTTTCGTGCTGGAGAGGTACTTCCTCACTCTTGCGGAAGCATTGAAAGCGCAGCCCGATTTCAGCTCTACGCTGAAATACTTCATTGCCCGGTACATCGATACCTTCATGCGCTTCCCCCAGCTTCCCCGGTTCATGTTCGGAGAAATACTCCGCGATTCGGAAGCCGTCGCCGCGCGATTTCAAAAGCGGGTGGAACGCTGGCCGACGAATCCCTTCCTCGCCTTCAGGGAATCGCTTGAAAAAGCGGTTGCATCGGGCGAGATCCGAAAGGTGGATCCGGTGCATACCTTCCTGAGCGTCATCGGCGCTTCTGTCGTGATCCTCATGATCCATCCGATCGCGCGAGGGATCATCCCGGAAGTGCGCGACAATCTCGACAGAATCATCGAAGAACGAAAACAACAAGTCTATGATCTCATCTATAACGGATTACGTCCATGATACAACAATTCGCCGCGCGCATCGTGGCTGCGGCAACCTTCGCATGCATGATCTGGAGTCCGGGGTCATTCGCCCAGCAGCGACTCTATTCGTTGAAGGAGTTACAGCAGTTTGCCGAACAAAACTTCGAAACAATCCGGCTGCAGCGACTGACAAGCGATCAGGCGTCGTTGCGCGTATCGGCCGCCGGCGCGCAGCGGCTCCCAAAAATCGATGCGGATGCTTCATACACCTGGGTAAGCGAAACATCCAAAATCGAATTCAGTCTGCCGGGCATCTTTCAACGTTCCATCGAACTCGGCGACGGAAACAACTACTCTGCCGGAATATCCATAAGCGCGCCGCTGTTCACGGGTTTCAAACTTTCAACCGCCGTCGAGATGCAGAAGGAAGCGCGTGCTATCGCGCAACAAACACTTGCAGGGTCCATCTTTGAAGTGAGGAATACCGTTACGAGATACTACCTGCTCGCAATGCTTGCTCAGAAAAACGCCCAGGCGCTCGAAACGCAGATGCGCCTGCTCGGTACAACGCTCGAACAGGCGAAGCAATTCGTCGCACAGGCGCAGGCAATTCCCTACGATACGCTGGTGATATCGACGCGGCTTTCGCAGCTCCGCCTTGAACGGGTAAATGCGAGATACATGCGCGAGCGTGCGCTCCTGGTACTCATGCAGATCTCCGGAGTGCAGGAACATATCGAAACCGAATCTTCGCCGCCGCCTGTTGACATCGATCTCTCAGACTCGGCGCTGCTCGATCTGGCGCTACAGAACCGCTACGAAATGAAGAACCTCGGGTCGCAACGCAGGATCGCAGATCTTTCGATCATGTCGGAGCAAAGCGCATACTACCCCACCATCGCGGCGTTCGCGTCGTATAAATACGGCAAGCCGGGCATCGATCAGTTCAAGAATGAATGGATGGATTATTTCACCGCCGGGGTCACGCTGAAATGGAATCTCTGGTCGTGGAATGCCGACAAAAACAGGATCGAGGAACAACGTATCGAAGTAGAAAAAGCGGCATTGCGCGAGAATCAGTTCGTGAACGCCCTGAGAACGCAGATCGCCACGGTCGTCAACGATATCAGACTGGCTCGCGAAACGATGGCGCTGGTGGGTATCCAGATTGCCCAGGAAGAACAGAAAACCGCCATCGTACAGGCCCGCTACGGGCAGGGATTGGCGACATCCACGGAAGTCATCGACGCGGAAACATCCCTCACATCCGCAAAACTCAAGCTTGAACAAGCGACCATCGATTATTCATTGAAACTCAACGAACTCGCCGGATTGCTCGGCAAGGAACTGTAACAGGAGTCCGACCCCATGAAACGCAACTATTTGTTTCTTCTGCCATTGATCTTGCTCGCTTGTTCGTCCGGCGAAGACGGCGCCACTAACTACACCGGAATTATCGATGCTAATACGGTCCGCGTCAGCGCGGAAACGCAGGGACGCATCACGCAGCTCGCTTTCGACGAAGGCGACCAGGTGGATAGCGGAAAGGCGCTCATTACCGTAGAAGCCGTGAAACTCGGGTTCCAGCTCAGCGCCCAGGAAGCGGGAATCGATGAACTGAACGACAGCTTCGAAGCGGCGAAACGCGAACTCGATGCGGCAACACTCCAGCGCGACAACCTTAGGCAGCGGTACGAAAGGCTTTCCGCGTTGCTGAAAACCAACGCGGTGACGCAACAGCAGGTCGACGATATCAAAACCCAGCTCGACGCCTCGAATCAAAAACTCGACGGCGCGCGCAAAAGCCTCGATGCGATTCAAAGCCGGAAACGGCAGATGGAATCCAACATCGGTGCCACGAAGGATCAGCTCGCGAAGTCCCGGGTGACCGCGCCCGTATCCGGGACAGTGCTGGTGCGGTACGTCGAAACCGGAGAGCTTGTCAGCCCCGGAATACCGGTTTGCGAAATTGCCGACCTCCGCAACGTCTGGACAAAGATCTACATCAGCGAAACCGACCTTCCCTCCATGTATCTTGGGCAACAGGTGCAGGTCTACATCGACGGTAAAGATAACAAGCCGCTTGCCGGCGTAATCTCGTGGATTTCCAGCGAATCGGAATTCACTCCGAAAACCATCCTGACTGAAGAGACGCGCACGACGCTCGTCTATGCGGCAAAAGTGCGGATCGATAATTCCGAAGGTATCCTGAAAATCGGAATGCCGGTATCCGTTGTGGTGAAAGGAGGAAAATAATGCCTGCCGGTATTACAGTCGAAGGATTCTCGAAATCGTACGGCAGCATCGATGCCGTCAGAAATCTTTCGTTCGAAGTGAAGCAGGGAGAACTGTATGGACTGATCGGTCCCGACGGTGCGGGAAAAACAACCACGATGCGCACCCTTGTCACGCTGCTCAAACCCGGCAGCGGAAGTCTGGCAATCGGCGGTTACGATGTAGTCAAGGACATGCGCTCGATCAGGAACATCACCGGATACATGCCGCAGAGGTTTTCGCTCTACCCCGATCTCTCGATCGATCAGAATCTGGAATTCTTCGCCGATCTGTTCAACGTACCGAAAAAGGAAATCGCGGCGCGAAAGAAACGGCTCTATGAATTCAGCCGCCTCGAAGAGTTTTCAGGGCGGCTGGCCGGCCGGCTGTCGGGAGGCATGAAACAGAAACTTGCGCTTTCGTGTACGCTTATTCACGATCCACAGGCGTTGATCCTCGACGAACCGACGACCGGGGTGGACCCCGTATCCAGAAATGAATTCTGGAACATCCTCGCCGGTCTGAAATCGCAGGGCGTGACGATTCTCGTTTCAACCCCCTATATGGACGAGGCGCTGCGTTGCGACCGGATCGCCGTTATGCACCAGGGCGCGATTATCGCCGAAGGCAAACCCGGCGATTTGATCGAAGGATTCCCTTACGATTTATATAAGGTGATGGTCGACGATATCGTTCATGCAACGGCATCGATCGAGCCGCTGCCGGGCATCATCAGCGTGCAGGGATTCGGCGATTCGCTTCACGTCACCGTGGAAAACGACTCCGACCCTGAATCGCTCGGCCGTATGATTTCGGAGGCGCTGGGTTCCGACGCGGATATCCGCGCCATCGAACCGTCGCTCGAGGACCTGTTCATATCGCTCGTCCACAAAGGAGCAGAACATGAGTGACGAAAACGCCGTCGAAGTGACCAATCTGAGTATGCGTTTCGGCGCGTTCACCGCCGTCGACGATATTTCGTTCTCCATCCGCAAGGGCGAGATTTTCGGGTTGCTCGGAGCGAACGGCGCCGGTAAAACCACGACGATCAGAATGCTCTGCGGACTGCTGAAACCGACTCACGGCGAAGCCCGCGTGGCGGGATTCAGCGTTTCAACTCAAAGCCACGACATTAAGAAATCGATCGGATACATGAGTCAACGCTTCTCGCTATACGAAGACCTCACGGTAGCGGAAAACATCGAATTCTATGGCGGCATTTACGGGCTTTCGCGCGAGGAGATAGGAGCGAAGAAATATGCGCTGCTCAAGGAACTCAGCCTGATGGAGAGAAGGGATACGCTTACCTCCGCGTTGCCTCTGGGCTGGAAGCAGCGGCTCGCGCTCAGCACGGCGCTGTTGCACGATCCGCAGATGATCTTCCTCGACGAGCCCACCGGCGGCGTCGACCCCATATCGAGACGGACTTTCTGGCGGCTGATCTACGAAATCGCGGATGCCGGAAAGACCGTCTGCGTCACGACGCACTATATGGATGAAGCCGAGTATTGCAACCGGCTCTCGATAATGTATCAGGGCAAGATTATCGAGATCGGCACACCGACCGAGGTGAAGCAACGGCACAACCTCCCGACGATCCAGGACGTATTCATTTCCCTTGTCGACAGGTAAACGATGAGACGAAGAATAGCCGGTATCATCCGCAAAGAATTCATTCATATCATCCGCGACGTGCGCACACTGATGATCCTGGTGCTGATGCCGATCATGATGATCGTGTTGTACGGGTACGCCATCACGCTCGATATACGGAATATCTCTTTCGGCGTCATCGACCGCGCAAACACCCCCGAAAGCAGGCGGCTGGTCGACATGTTCGCGGAAAACGAGTTTTTCATTCTCAGGCACACGAACGCGAAACTTGAAGACATCGAGCGCGAATTCTATCACCGCAATGCAGGGATGTTTCTGGTTATCCCGGAAGATTTCAGCGCCTCGCTTCGCACCGAACGGTCGACGGACGTACAGCTCATCATCGACGCAAGCGACTCCAACGTCGGCGCCTATATCAACAACTATGCACGGCAGATACTCTCCGCATTCAACGCGCAACAGAACGGAATGCTGCCTATAGCGTTCACTATCGAGCCGAGGATTTTCTACAATCCCGACATGAAAAGCTCTCACTTCTTTGTGCCGGGGCTGGTGGCGCTCATCCTCATGCTTATCAGCGCGCTGCTGACATCGATAACCATCAGCAGGGAAAAAGAAACCGGCACAATGGAACAAATCCTCGTCTCTCCTGTCCGGCCATTCGAGATACTGATCGGGAAGGTCGTGCCGTATATCGGACTTGGGCTGTTGAATGCCGCGCTGATACTGGTGTTCGCCAAGGTACTGTTCGGAGTGCCGTACCGGGGCAATCTGCTTCTCCTCTTCGCCCTGACATTGATATTTATCTTCACCGCCCTGAGTTTCGGTCTGATGATCTCGACGGTGGCGAAAAACCAGCAGATCGCCATGTTGATGACATTGATGGCGACAATCCTTCCGACCATCATGCTCAGCGGATTCATCTTTCCCATCGCCAGCATGCCGAAACCGCTCCAGATTATTTCCCAGGCCATTCCCGCGACGCATTACCTGATCATCATACGAGGGGTATTGCTAAAAGGGGTCGGGATTTCAGATCTGATGCGACCGACGCTCTTTCTCAGCGCGATTGGAGCGCTGATCCTGATAAACGCGACCGTCCGCTTCAATACGCGTCTGGAGAAATAGCCATGCAGCAGATCGTCTACCTCATGCAGAAGGAATTCCGCCAGATAACGCGAAGCAAGGTAATGCTGGGCATTCTCTTCATCGCGCCGCTGATACAGATTCTCATAATCGGTAACGCGGTGACAACCGACGTTAAAAATCTGAAAATCGTATTCTACGACGGCGACCGCACACCGATGAGCCGCGAATTGATGCAGAAATTCACCAGTTCGAAATACTTCAGACCCGTCGCCGTGGAAACTGAATACTCGAATCTGGCCGGCTACCTCGACCGGGGCGAGGCGAACCTCGTCCTTGTCATCCCCGCGCATTTTCAGCGCGATGTCATTCGCCGGGATAAACCGGCGGTTCAGGCGATGGTCGATGCGCTCGACGGCAATTCCGCGGGTATCGCTCTCGGCTACCTGGGCTCCATCGTCGCAACGTATTCCAGCCGGATCGTCGAAGCCAATCCGTCGATTGCACGCGAAGCGTCGAATATTCACCTTGCGGCGTTCCAGCCGCGGTTCTGGTACAACACGGATCTCGAAAGCCAGGTATATATCGTTCCGGCGCTGATCGCCATCATTCTCACCATCATCACCGTCTTCCTGACAGGGATGGGAATTGTGCGGGAAAAGGAAATTGGAACGCTGGAACAGCTCATGGTCACGCCGATCCGGTCATACCAACTCATTCTCGGAAAGGTAATCCCGTTCGCCATCCTCGGTTTCTTCGAGATCATGGTGATCATGGTGTTCATCTATTTCCTGTTCGGGATCGGCATCGCGGGAAGCATACCGCTGCTGTTGTTCGAAAGCGGTTTGTTCATCTTAACGACGCTCGGAATCGGCATCTTCATTTCCACTATATCCGAGACGCAACAGCAAGCGCTATTCTTCGCCTGGTTCGTGATGATCTTCGGAATACTGCTTTCGGGATTCTTCATCCCAATCGCCAATATGCCCGATGCGGTTCAATACCTCACGTATCTCAATCCCATCAGATACTATCTGGTCATCCTGCGCGAGATTTATTTGAAGGCAACGCCACTGGAGTTCCTTCTTCCGGAAACCTTCGCCATGATCGCGTTCGGCGTGATGGTATTCGGATTTGCGGTGTTGAGATTCAGAAGAACCTTGCGGTAATAGATATAATCAGGTCAATGTGTATCCAGGTGAAGTACAATCGCCCGGATCCGCATTACCGCCGTATCATTCCCGGCCGGTTGGTGACGCTTGCAATCACATCAGGAGAAGCGGCTACAGCCAGCCATTTTCGGCAAAGCTCACGTACGAATTTCCGCAAATAATGATATGATCGTTCACCGGGATATCGATGAGCTTGCCGGCTTCCACAAGCTGACGAGTGATATCGTGGTCGGCGCGGCTGGCAGTGCGCGTACCGCTGGGGTGGTTGTGCAGCAAAATGACCGAGGTCGCAAGTTCCGCCACCGCCGCACGGAACACCTCGCGGGGATGAATCACCGTCGCATTCACGCTCCCTTCGGAAATAATGTATTCGCGGAGAATTTTTCCGGCATTGTTCAGCATCAGGGCAACAAACCGCTCGAACGGGAGATCGCGCATTTTCGGGATAAAGATTTTCGCGATGTCCTCCGGACCGCCGATGCCTACATCGTCGTCCGGAACGGCGGCGCTGCGTCTGCCTAGTTCAAACGCGGCAAGAATGTTTACCGCTCTCGCCGGACCGATTCCCTTGTGTTTCTTCAGTTCCGCCGGCGTGCGCCGCGCCAGCTTCCTGAGATCGCCGTACCGTTGCAGAAGTTCGCGCGCCAGATCGAGCGCGCTCTTCTCCCCCGTTCCTGAATTAATCAGAAGCGCAAGAAGTTCCGCTTCCGACAGAGCTTCGGGGCCGTGTTTGATGAGCTTTTCGCGCGGGCGGTCGCCCTCGGGCCAGTGTTTTATTGCCGTTTTATACGGTTCGGGTTCCCCGTCGTCGTCATTGTTGCCGGTTTCCCTCATCGGTCTCTTCCTGGATGGTGGTCACTTTTTTCACCGACCTGTTCGCGTACCGCATCACGGTCAGCGCGGAATTCTGCCGCAGCGCCGACATGGAGATAAGCGAATGCATTCCGTTGAACGGGGTAGACAGGTCGTTAATAACCTCGGAACGCTTCCGCGCATTCGAGCACAGCGACCGTAGAAGAATCGCGGCGGCATCATACCCGAACAGTGCATGTTTACTGGGTTCGCGCTCGAAGCGGGAGCGGTACAGCGACGCAAACTGGCGGTAGTCGCTGCGAATCGTATCGGGGGCGTATTCAGTCGCGAATTCAACCGTCACGCCGGCAGGAGCATACGCTGCGATTGTGTCCGGGTGATTCCAATCCCCGGCGCCCAGCACCCGGTGTGTGAAGCCCGATTCCGCGACGCCCTTTAAAATGAGCGAGATATCGGCGGGATTTTCAACCGGGGCAAAGAGTACATCGATGCTATCGGTAAACTGACGGGTCTTCAACGAGTAAAACTGCCTCGCCATTTCGTCGGTCCCCGGACGGTACCATGACACCACATCGACCAGCAATCCTATTTTTTGCGCATGGTTCTTGAACGATTCGGCAATGGTGCGCGCATACGAATGCAGCGGCGCCAGAATGGCGACCGTCTGCGCTTTCATGGTGTTCTTCACGTATTCGGCGAGCACCTTTCCACGGACGGAAAACGGTACGTTCATCTGAAATACTTCGCTTCCCGCCGAAAGATCATCCGCGGTGGCTGTGGGAAGCACAAGCGGAAGATCCGTTCCAGCCGTCGCCTTCACCAAATCGCGCGAATCGTCGCTGAAGACCCCTCCGACAACTCCCATAACGGAATTATCCTGCGCTAGTTGTCTGATGAATTTGCGAAGCGAATCCAACGAAGTCATGCTGTAAACAATGGTATCGACGGAACAGCCAAGCGTTTGAGCATGGAATGCAATCGCCGCATCGATTCCCGACCTGATATCCGCAACGATTTCATCGCGCATTTCATCGCGGCGCTCCCCCGGGAGGACGATCGCCATCGATATGGTTTGTTTTTTCGTATCCTTCACCGCCTTGCGGATGATATTCAAGTCAGGTTCTTCCTCCGCAGGGCCGATGCGCTCCCACATCTCCGCTATTTCTCCCCTGGCGATATCGTCTTCGATCCTCTGGATCAGGGTATTGAACTGCCCCGTTTTGAATCGAGCCTTCACCAGCATCGATTCGAAATGCCGGATAAAATCATCCTTTTGATCTTTATCGGCGGCGACCGTCAGTCCGATGGCATAGGAATTGAAGGCGTCCGCAAATTTTCCGCAAAGCGTCTGGGCGTCGCCCAATAGCAGGATAGCCTCGCCTTGGTACATACTCGAGGGAAAGCGTATGAAGAACGGCGTGAGAAGCGACACCGCTGCTTCCGGATTATTTGCCTTCATGTGCGCGCGCGCGCCCATAAGGTACGCAGCAGTGGATTTCTGATGGACGGGCTTCCGTTTCGCAACCGTGTCGAACAATTCCGATGCCGCCGCAAAATCTTTCGAATCGTATGCGGTGATCGCCTTATTGAACAGCTCCTCGGCCTGCGCATCGTAGAGCACGTTGTTTTGCGCCTGCGAGGCGGAAACCAGGAGGAAAATCAGCGCTGCGGCGGCTGGTACGAACGAAAACCGGGATGAACACATTTTCTGAAACACGAGATTTTGAACTCAACAACAGTAGACAGGACCGGAAGACCGGAACCGAACGCAAGAAGGCGAGCAAATACCCGCCTTCCGCGTTGATCCAAATATAGGAAGAAAAATATTACCAGTCGCAGCGCAGAATGGTGCCGTTCAATCCGACAAGCCATGCCTTTGTGTTATCCACGAAGTCGAGTCCGACGAGATTAATTTCCGTAGCAGGGGCAACCTTCAACCATGTGCGTCCGCCATTTTTCGACCGCATGATGGTACCTTCCGCGCCGATAATCATACCGTCGACTGCGTTGATGAAGTCGATTTTCGACAAGCTCAGGAAGGTCTCGGTGCGGGCAACGTCCCAGGTATCGCCGCCGTCATTGGTGATGAGTACCGTTCCCTGCTTGCCCGAAACCCAACCCGTGGACGGAGTCACGAAATCGACGGAAAGAAATTCGTTCGTGTTGCTGCTTTCTTTCTTTGTCCAGTTCAAACCGTCGGAGCAGGACTTCAGAATAGTCCCCTTTGTGCCGACGACAAACCAGCAATTCTGCACTTTATCACCGATGAAGGTAACATCGTACAGGTCCTCCGACGTCGCGACGGTCACAGCCGCCCATGTTGCGCCGCCGTCGGTCGTGCGAAGCACGGTGCCGTTAGTGCCGACGGCGATTCCCGTCTTGGCATCCTTGAACTTCACGCCGTTCAGATTGTAGCCCTTTTCATTCTGCTGAATCGACCAGCTTGCGCCGCCGTCTGCCGTACTGGCAATGTATCCACGGAAACCGACTACCCAGCCGAGATCTTTGTTGACGAAATCGAGGGCGCGGGTTTCGACGGCCTTGCCGATTTCCGACGGCGTCCATGTCTCTCCGCCGTCGACGGTTTTCATCAAAGCGCCTTCGAGGCCGAGGACATAGCCGGTATTATTATCGGCAAATTGAACATCGTAGAACGATTCCCGCGGACCTTCGGACACGCTGGTCCAGCTTTCGCCCCAGTTATCGGATCTCAGCAACGTCCCTTCAACGCCGAGCGCGACGCCCGACCCGTTATCGCTGAAGCTGACGTCCATCAGATCGGCGGTGGTTCCGGAGTTGACAGGCTTCCATGTCTCGCCTTTGTCGGTCGTTTTAATGATGACGCCGCCCTTGCCGACAGCCCAGCCCCGATTATCGTCCACAAAATACATGGAGATAAGCGTGACGCCGGTTCCCGTTGGAATAAGCCGCCAGTCTTCGCCGCGGTTGGTGGTTTTCAGCATCAAGCCGTTCCCGCCGCAAATCAAGCGGACGGTGTTGTTCACGTAATAGATATATTCAGGATTGCCGGGGATATTGAAATTTTTCTTGGTCCATGTGCTGCCGCCGTTGACGGTTTCGAGAATCAGACCGCCCCAGCCCATCAGCCAGCCTTTATTGGCATCGTCGAAATAGATCGAACGGAGAAACACCGATTCCGAGTACGAGCGATCGATCCATGTATTGCCGCCGTCGGACGTATAGAGTATCAATCCGCCGACACCGCAAGCCCAGCCTAAATCGCGGCTGAAGAAATTGATTGCGTAGATCCTCTTTGTCGTATTGGTTTTCTGACGCTGCCAGGTTTTTCCGCCGTCGGTCGTGCGGGAAATAATACCGTCTTCTCCGCATGCCCAGCCGTATTCGGCATCCCAAAAACTCTGGTCATGGAACGAAATATCGGTATTGCTTTCCATGAGCTTCCACGTCTGTCCGTCGTCGGTGGAACGGATAATACGTCCCTGATCTCCGACAATCACAATGTGGTCCGGAGCCGGGCGCTGAATACTGTTATTGGTATTCCCATGCGGAAGCGGATTTTTCCACGTCCATGTTTGTGAAAACACAGGCTGCAAAGCAACCGCAACCGCTATGACCGCCGTGAAGCAAAACGGAGCAAAACGACGGAAAAACTGTCGTGACTGGGTACGATTCATCGTTGATCCTCAAGAAATATGAACTACTCGAAGTAATACTAAAAGATACGGCGCTTTTTACGAAAATGAAAGAAGAAGGGCAATCCGCAGACGCTTTGTTGCAGATTGACCGATGAATTCCCCCGGTATTTGCACCGCTCCGGCCTTCCAGAGCATCGAATCTGGGATGACCGGTGTATATTTGTAGATTATGAAACAGATACAGCAGTTTTCAGCAATATTGGTGATCGTCCCGCTCCTGCTGGTTTGCGCAGCATGCACAAAACCTCAGAGCCCGGACAAGAGTACTCTCCGCGTGGTTGCAGGTATTCCCGCCTATGCCGATGTAGTCAGCGAAATCGGCGGTACGCATGTATCCGTCGTTACCCTTATCCCTCCCGGCAAAAACCCCCACTCATTTGATCTCGATCCGAGGCTGATGAAAGAAATGAACAACGCCGATTTGGCAGTGTTTAACGGCGCGGGACTCGAAATGTGGGCGGAAAGCATCGCCGAATCGATGCGCGGCAACGGAGTGCGGGTGGCGTGGGTGTCAGACATTCTCAAGGACTCGCTGATCGCGAATGCAGAACACGGCCACGGTCACGACGGACACGATCACGGTGCGGTCAATCCGCATTTCTGGCTCGATCCGGCTCTGATGAAACCGGTTGCCGATGCGATTCGCGATTCGCTCTGCGTCCTCGACCCGAAACACGCCGCGGAATACCAGGCTTCGGCGCTGCGATTCATCCAAAAACTCGATGCGCTCGACAGCGCCTTCCGAGCCGCAAGCTCCGCATGGAGCCGCAGGGCATTCGTTTCCACCCATGCTGCATGGGCGTATTTCTGCCGACGATACGGCATCCGCGAAGCGGGAGTCCTCGAAACCGCACCTGGAACCGAACTCTCCGCAAAAACACTCGCATCGATGGCCGATTTGATGAAGAAAGATAACCTGCTGGTGATATTCACACAGCGGCTGTTTCCGAACGCCGTGGCAAAAGCGTTAGCGGAAGAAACAGGCGCGCGACTCGCCGAACTCGATCCGCACGGATCGTTGCCGGGAGTACATGGATATATCGATTTGATGAAGCATAATTTTGCGATTATGGACAAGGCAATGCGATGACCGGCGAACCGGACATACAACTATCGAATGTCAGCGTCGCTCTCGGCGAACGGACGGTTCTCGATTCCATTGAATTATCTGTTCCTCACGGATCATTCTGCGGTATTATCGGACCGAACGGCGCGGGCAAGTCGACGCTCGTGAAAACCATCCTCGGATTGTTGCCCGTTTCATCCGGAACGGTCCGAGTATTCGGAAAGGATGTTCAAAAAAACCGGGCGATCCGCACCCGCATCGGGTATGTGCCACAGCATTCGCGGCTCGATATGTACTTCCCTTTGACGGTATCGGAGGTTGTGTTGACGGGGACGTACGGGAAACTTGGACTGTTCCGGAGACCGGGAAAGAATGAACGCCTTGCTGCGGCTGCCGCGCTCGAACGCGCCGACATGGCGGAATTCCGCGACAGGCGAATCGGGCAGTTGAGCGGCGGGCAATTTCAGCGGGTGCTGATAGCGCGCGCGCTTTCGGTTGAACCCGAGCTTCTCATCCTCGACGAACCGACTGCCGCCCTCGATGTCGACGCGGCGGAATCGTTCTACGAGTGGCTGAACCGTTTGCACGACGATCTGGGAAGCACCATCCTGCTTATCAGCCACGATATCGGCGTTGTTAGTCAGTATGTCGATAGCGTCGCCTGTCTGAACGTCAAACTCGTCGCACACGGCAGACCGTCGGAGGTCTTCAACATTCATACTCTTGAATCGATGTACGGCTGCGGCGCGGTCTTATTCCAGCACGGAGAAATACCGCACATGGTCGTCGAACATCCGCGCCACCACCATCATCATTAAACGCCCGGACATATGGACATCCTCTCGTATACCTTCATGCAGCGCGCAATCCTCGAAGCGGTTGTCATCGGCGGACTTTGTTCCATCATCGGAGTGTACATCGTACTGAACGGACTTTCCTTCATCGGGGCGGGGATCTCCCATGCCGCTTTTGGAGGGGTGGCTCTCGGCTTCGCTCTCGGCGTCAATCCCATCATCTCGGCGATGGTGTTCTGCACGGCAGTCGCCGTCGGTATCGGAGCGCTGAGCGAACGCACCGGCATTACGCACGATACCGCCGTCGGGATCTTCTTCGCGGCAACCATGGCGTTCGGCGTTTTTCTGATCAGCGTTCTTCAGGGGGTCTACGTCGATATTTTTGCATTTCTTTTCGGGAATATACTCGCCATCGGCATGTGGGATCTCGTCGTCAGCGGTGTTTCGGCGGCGGTGGTGCTGATGACAATCGCGCTGTTCTACAAGGAATTCCTCGCATTGAGTTTCGATTACGAAATGGCGGAAGCCACGGGAATCCCTGTCCGGATGTTGTACTACGTCCTGTTAGTCTTGATTTCGGTTTCGGTCGTTGTTTCGGTGAAAGCAATCGGAATCGTCCTTGTCTCCTCGCTGATCATCACTCCCGCCGCCACGGCGTACCAGTTGACAAACAGGTTCAGCGCGATGCTGCTGCTTTCGGCATTGTTCGGGATAGGCTCAAGTCTGGCGGGTCTCTTTCTTTCCTACCTTTACAATATCCCTTCCGGCGCAACAATCGTACTGGTTACGACGGCCGTGTTCTTTGTTGCATGGATCTTCGCGCCTCGACGCGGCGCCATTCTCGGACTCTTGCGGCGTTCGACAGCCCAGGCCTGATTACCCGGGAATGATAAAAGGAGCGGCTATCATCGCTGCCCCGACGATCAACTTCAGCAGCCCCGCGTTGCGGTACGCGGAATCGGTTTTCTTTTTCAACGTGGCAACCATTCTGGCCTTGAACAGTCCGATAAAGTGAAACGGGAGAACGAGGACAAACATCGCTACCTGACCGTACAGGATGATTTCCCCTACTTTCGGTGTTTCTAAAATCAAGTGTACGATCACTGCGGCAAACGAGAGCGCTCCCGTCCCGAAAACGATATATTCGTCGAATTTCATCCCGCCGCCTGAGTAAAAACGTACTTCCTCTTCCCTATATCCCGCGGGTGTCAACAGTGCGCGGACGCCGCTATAAAAGTACGAAATCAGGAATAAAACGAGAGCTGCTGTTTCAACCGGTTGCATGTGTGTATTCGTGTTGGTAGTACTGCCTTACAAATTGTATTGTCAAATATCGGCGTTGACGGCGAACCAGAGAACCGCTTTTCTGCGCCGGATTGCGAGAGTTGCAAACCGAATACGTGAGCCGGAATCAGGATTTTCACGGCAATCGCGAATTCCGTACATTTACCGATGCCCTTCCCACGGGAAGGGAAATGCAAGTTCATCGAATCACGCGCCTTCCGGGCGCGCTCATTCCGGAGGTTTTTTGAAATCGATCAACGAGTTTTCGTTCGAAACGAAGGCCGTCCATGCAGGGACGAAGGAAGACGTGCATGGTTCGGTTGTCACACCCATATATCAGACAAGTACATTTAAATTTCGCAGCGCAGAGCATGGCGCGGCGCTGTTCGGCGGCAAGGAAGAAGGGTATATCTATTCGCGCATGCTGAATCCCACCGTCGAGGCGATGGAAGACTGTATTGCCGCTCTCGAAAACGGCGCCAAGGCGCTTGGTTGCGCCAGCGGAATGGCGGCGATTCACACCATTTTCGCGACGGTCCTCAAAACCGGCGATCATGTGGTTTGCAGCGATGCCGTCTACGGTCCGACCAACACCCTGCTCGCAACCGTTATGGAGAAATTCGGCGTCCAGACCACCTTCGTCGATTCGTCCGATTTGCAAAACGTGAAGAACGCAATGCGTCCGGAAACCCGGCTCGTCTATATCGAGACTCCGGGGAATCCCACGCTTGTCATCAGCGATCTTGCCGAAATCGCAGCAATTGCCCACAACGGGAATGCGTTGTTGGCGGTCGATAATACGTTCATGAGTCCGGCGCTGCAGCGTCCGCTCGATCTGGGCGCAGACGTTGTCGTGCACAGCATGACGAAGTTCCTCAACGGGCACGCCGATGTCGTTGCCGGCGTTGTCGTATTAAAAGATGCGGCGCTATATCCTGCCTTCAGGAAAACGCTCAATCAAACCGGCGGAGTGATCGACCCGTTCAACGCGTTTCTGGTACATCGCGGTATTAAAACGCTGCATCTCAGAATGGAGCGTCACTGTCAAAATGCGCTTCGCATTGCCCAGTACCTCGAATCGCACCCGAAAGTGGAATGGGTCCGTTATCCCGGTCTGAAAAGCCATCCGCAGTACGCAGTCGGCCTGAAGCAAATGAATGGTCACGGCGGTATAATCGCGTTCGGAGTCAAGGGCGGCGTCGACGCGGGAAGAACCGTGATGAACAACGTGCACGTCTGCCAATTAGCGGTAAGTCTTGGAGGCGTTGAAACGCTTATTCAGCATCCGGCGTCGATGACCCATGCGAGTATGGGTAGAGAAGCGCGCGAGCAAGCCCGTATCACCGACGGCCTTGTGCGCCTGAGCGTCGGAATCGAGCAGGTCGACGAACTCATCGCCGATCTCGAACACGCCCTTTCTCTGTGCTGATTGGGCGATTTCCGGTTGTAATTGGAGTATCAAACAGCTATATTGTGTGTCTGTTTGGTCATTTGTCACACTCTATCATTGGAGGATTTTTTTGGTAGGCATTATTGTTCAGGAAAACGAACCCATCGATCGCGCGATCAAGCGCTTCAAGAAAAAATATGAACGGTCAGGTATCCTGAAAGAGTTCAAAAAGCGGACGTATTACACGAAACCTTCGATCAAGAACCGGATGAAGCGGCTGAAAGCCATCCGCCGCGCGAAACGTACGAACGATACGCCGTAAGACGCGTAAAACGCGTAAGACGCGTAAAACGCGTAAGACGCGTAAAACGCGTAAGACGCGTAAAACGC
>CAYPBB010000006.1:54333-81115 GCA_964408855.1 uncultured Ectothiorhodospiraceae bacterium | reverse complement strand
GTAAGACGCGTAAGACGCGTCCGTACATACACCGAGTTCAGTTTCAGAGCGCCAGGCGGCGGCGCTGAGTTGCCGCACTAAATAACGTTTATTCACCAGAACGGTTGCTGCAGGCTTGGACTACCATTTCTTTTATTTCGTAATGGCAGACGGGACCGTGAAGCAGGTAAATCCGTTCACAGGTACGGAAGTGTGGACGGTCCCGGGCAGGTGGAACAAACCTGCCGGTGACGATGCCAGGCTCGTAGCTTCATCTCCGATCGAAGAACGGGACCCGGAAGACTATTGCGCATTTTGCCGTTCCCGTTATTTTGAAACCGCCCCCGAGAAAGCACGCGTCGTACAACGCAACGGTTCGTACGATGTTCTCCACCATCAATCCCCTTCAATTATTAAAAGCGAACGCGCCACGTTCCGAAGAGTCGGAAATCTTTTCGAGATCGTCTCCGTCGATTACTGGCGCAAGAACTACAACTACAAGCTTTCTCCCAAGAATCTCGCGTGGAAGGAAAGCTACATGGCCGACGCGGAAGGTCTGCAGCATATCCTTCAACTCATCGATTACCGCATGAAGCGCTCCGGAAAATCGGACGATGAAATTGCGCGGTACCCGATGGAAGAAAAAATCATCATGGCCGACGGGCTGTTCGGCGGCGGACACGAACTGATCATCGCCGACAGGCATTACAAATATAATGTGAACCATTCCGGCGATCTCTTCTCGACCGGCGATATGGACGCGGAAATGCATTACCAGTATTTCCTGTTCATCATCGATGCCATGAGCGATATCGTCGACAACAACCGGTATGTCAGATATATCAGCATCTACAAGAACTGGCTGAAACAGGCCGGCGCAACGCTCGACCATCTCCACACTCAGCTTGTCGCAATCGACGAATGGGGAGAGCGTATCGAACGGCAGATCAAGATGGTGGTTCAGGATAAAAACGTCTACAACATCTACGGTCCGAATTTCGCCGGTCATCACAATCTGATTTTTGCCGAGAACGATTACGCAATTGCCTATGTCGGAATCGGTCATCGGTATCCGACCATCGAAATCTACTCGAAATCCGTTAACGCGCGCCCTCAGGAACACGAGCCTTCCGAAGTATGGGGTATGAGCGAAATTGTCCGTATCTGCCATATGGCTGTCGGAGATACCATCTCCGTCAACGAAGAATGGTACTATACGCCGTTCGACTCCATATTCAAGATGCCATGGCACATCAATATCAAACTCCGGATCAACGTGCCCGCTGGATTCGAAGGCGGAACGAATATCTTTATCTGCCCCCTCACCCCGATTGATCTCCGCGATATGCTGGTTCCACGATTGTACCGTCTTCGGCAGGAAGGGAAATGCGGCAGCAACGTCCGCATCGCCGAGGAGTGCAAAATTCAGCCCAATCCGCTTCAGTACTATAAAAACACCTGATCGTGACAATCCTGGGTATTGAATCGTCGTGCGATGAAACCTCTGCCGCGATAGTCCGCGATGGAACGCTCCTATCCACTGTCATCTCCTCGCAGGATGTGCATGAGCGCTATGGCGGAATCGTGCCGGAACTTGCGTCCCGCGCCCATCTCAAATCCATCGTCCCTATCGTCAGGAAGACATTGGAAGAAGCCGGCGTGGGATTTGAGGATCTCGACGCCTGCGCCGCAACGCAGGGACCCGGGCTGATAGGCTCGCTGCTTGTCGGCCTGCATACAGCCAAGGGAATCGCCATCGCGCGGGGAATTCCTTTCTATCACATCAATCATGTGGAAGCGCATCTGTTTTCCACGTTCATCGAATCGCCGCATCCGGAATACCCGTTCCTCGGGCTTGCAGTTTCGGGGGGACACACCCAGCTGATGCGTGTCGACGGCGTTGGAACCTACTCCATAATAGGCGCAACGATCGACGACGCCGCAGGCGAGGCGTACGATAAGGTAGGCAAGATGCTCGGGCTTGGATTTCCCGGCGGCCCGGCAATCGACGCCCGTGCATCGAAAGGCAATCCAAAGGCGATTGCATTCCCCCGCCCCGCGCTGGACAAGAACGATTATTCATTCAGCTTCAGCGGATTGAAGACATCCGTTCTTTACTATCTCCGCAAGCATCCCGATGTTCGGCTCGACCAGGGCGCCGTCTCGATACCTGAGGCGCTTCTGAACGATATCTGCGCCTCGTTCCAGGCTGCGATCGTCGATGTGCTGACAGTGAAAACCTTGAAAGCCGCCACGGAACTCGGCATCAGGGATATCGCCGTTGTCGGCGGAGTCTCGGCAAACAGCGAGCTGAAATCGCGCATGACACGTGAAGCGGAACGAACCGGAAGACGCGTGTTTGTTCCGAAACCGCTGTACTCGACCGATAACGCCGCCATGATAGCAATGCTTGGGTACCTCATGGCACAGTCCGGCAATCCCGGATCGCTCCACGGTCCGGCGTATGCCAGAACTGGAAAGGCGGTGTGACGGCGTGGGGAAACGGAGAGCAAAAAGGCTACGATTCAGCGTGCCAAAGACGGTGGGAATAGTCGTAGTATTTCTTGGAGCGCTGTTCCTCTCGTTTATTTACCTCCCCCATTCGAACGGTAGAAACAGCAATGTCGTCGTAACAAAAGGCATGCCGCTGGCTGAAATTGCATATACTCTCGACACCGCCGATGTGATCCCCAGTTCGTATGCGTTTATTGTCGCCGCGAAACTCTCGAAGAATGGCGCGCGGCTCCAGAGCGGCGTGTACCGATTTCCCGATAACCTGACGATTCCGGAAGTCATCGACATTCTCGCCGAAGGAAATTATCAGGTTCAGAAATGGATCACGATTCCCGAAGGCAGCACAATCAGACGCGTTGCATCGATTGTTCAGAAACATCTGGACATCGATTCCGCAGCTTTCGTCAAAACTACCAGAAACAAACGGATGATCCGCTCAACCGGCTTCACCGTTTCCTCGCTTGAAGGCTATCTGCTACCCGATACCTACCTGTTCAAGATTACCGCGACAGCGGAGGAAATCGTCGCTGCGATGGCAGGTCAGATGCGGGAATTTCTTCTCCCCTTCTATAAGCGGATGAACGAAATCAACATGACGAGGCACGAACTCCTTGCGATGGCTTCTATTGTTGAGGGCGAGACGCGGCTCGAATCCGAGCGCGCGCGGGTCGCCGGTGTGTACTATAACCGGTTGCGCCGGGGAATGCTTCTTCAGGCTGATCCAACTGTTCAGTATATTATCCCCGACGGTCCCAGAAGACTATTGTACCGGGATCTGCGGATAGATTCCAGATACAATACGTATAAATACAAAGGCTTGCCGCCGGGACCCATCAATAATCCCGGGAAAAAGGCAGTACTGGCAGCCTTGTATCCGGAGAAGCACAAGTATCTCTTCTTTGTCGCCGATGGCAAAGGCGGTCATATTTTCAGCCGCAACGCCGCCGAACACGAGCGGGCGGTTGCGGAATACCGGAAAATACAACGCGCACGGGGGAACAAATGAAACGGTCAACGGTCAATAAAACCCAATTTCGTTCGCTGGCGAAGACATTACTCCTCGTTCAGCTTCGCGGACGAACGGGCAAATCGAAATACGGCCGGCTTCTTTCCATCGCGTCGACATACGCAATTGCTTCGACCTACCTGGGATATTCCCTTACCGAAGCATTCTACGAACCTGCGTTTCTTCTGATCGCATTTTCCGTTGTACTGTACATTTCCGGATTCTCGTTCATCAGTTCGTATCCGCTGATCCTGCTCGACGAGCGGGACAGGAATATCCTCCAACCTTTTCCGATCAACCGTTCGACGTTGTCGTCGGCGCGCGTGGCGAACCTCATGGTGTATATCGTCTACATCAGTACACCGTTTGTTATTCCCATTTCTATCTTTTACGGCGTGAGCACCGGCAGCGTTGCCGGATTCGCGCTCCTGAGTATTTGTCTTCTCTTCGCTGCCGTCTGGGCTACGTTGTTCTTCCTGTTATTGACTATGCGCCTGCTCCAGCAATCGGCGCAATACCATGTGCTTCTTTCGATCCTGCAGATGGTGCTTGTCTTCGGTCTGTTGATTTTCTACCAGGCAATGCCGCGGTATTTCATCAACAGCATCTCCTGGGAAGCGCTATACACCAGCGAATATACGTACGCCGCGCCGCCGTTCTGGTTCATCGGAATGTTCTGGTCGTTCATCGGGGGACCGTTCGATCTCAATCTGCCAGTGATGGTTCTCCTCGTCGCTACGACAACCATCATCCTTCTGGTGTTGGTCGGGAAATCATGGTCGGTATTGCTCGAGTCGCCGCACGAAACCGTCAGTCTGAAACGCCTTCCGTTCATGCGGTGGTACGATTCCATCGCGTTGCGGTTCATACATCCGGCGCCTATCCGGGCAGGGTACTGTATGTATTCGGCAATCGGATTCCGCGAACGAACGTACCGTCTGCAAATCCTCCCGATGGCGCTGATGCCCATAGCGGCGGCGGCATACGGCGTGTATTCCGGCGAACTCTCGTCTCCTTTTCCGCAAATACTGACGGGATGGTATTCGAAAATGCACATTCCGGTGCTTGTATTCTATTTGTTCATTGCCCGGCACAGCGAGCACATCGTGATGTTCTCCCCCGTACCGAATGCCCAGTGGTTTCTTCACACCATTCAGCGGTCCGCGCTGCACGATTTCTGCCTCGGGGTCAGATACGCCATCATCACCCGATTGCTTGCACCGATCGCATTCCTGCTCACGTGCATCTTTATGGTGACGATGCCCGCCGTTGAAGCGGTTCTGCAGGGATCGTTCATATTTTTCGCCGGATTGTTTCAATCGGCAGCATTCAGAGTGATCACAAAAGGCGTTCCTTTTTCAGAAGACGCGAATCAGCTCGAAGCGTTTCACCGTGTGACGCAGCTGTTCATCGTCATTCCATTTTTAATCGTGTTCTGGATGCTCCACTATTTCGCATCCGTGTCCCATCTTTCCTTCTCCATCATGCTTGTCATGCTGGCTGCCGGTACGCTGCTGCTTTCCTCGCGGGCGCGCAAGGGAACTCTTGTCATGCCTGCATGGTAAAAAGTGTCGAACCATCGGACAATCTCCAAGTGTCTATGATCCAACGATTCAATCCGCCCTCCGCCTGTCTCCGCCCTTTGTTGGCGGCGGTATCGATTATTCTCTCTGCGGGTATCGTTGTTTCGTGCGCTACGAGCATTGCCCCCGCCGGTGGACCCGCCGATTCGACTCCTCCTGAAATCATCGAGACAGAACCGGCGCAGGGAGCGACAAATGTCCGCGGCAATGAGGTAACACTTGTCTTCAGTGAGTATGTCGACCGGAATTCCTTCCAGCAGTCCCTGCATATTTCTCCGCTTGTCGAAACTCAGCCGGAGATCGTATGGAGCGGACGAACCGTCCGCCTGGTATTCGACCGGGAATTCGAAGATGAGAAAACGTACGTAATTACCGCAGGGACCAGCGTCAAGGATATCCGCGCCGGGAACAGAATGAGTTCATCGTTCACTCTGGCGTTTTCCACCGGCGATAGTCTCGACAACGCGTTCATTCGCGGACAGGTTTTCGAAGCGGCCGCCGGCGAAATATCGATTTTCGCCTATGCCGTCGACGGAATCAACCCGGATACGCTAAATCCTTCCTCGCTGAAACCTTCATATGCTGTGCAAACGGATGCGAACGGCGGTTTCCAACTGGATCACCTCGCAGCGGGGACATACAGAGTGTTCGCGGTGCGCGATAAACAGAAAAATTTCCTTTACGATATGGAATCCGACGATATCGGAATCGCACAATCCGACATCACAGCGGCCGGCGCCGGAGACTCGGCTGCAACGGCGCTCAGATTCCGGATGTCCATCGAAGATACGACAGCACCATATATCCAAAGCATCAGACCGATCACGTCCAATTCGCTCGAACTGCGTATCAGCGAACAGCCATTCACCGATCCGCCGTTGCCCCAGTCAATCATCCTGAAAGACTCTTCAAACGGTATTCAGATTCCGGCTATCGATGTCAGCCGCGCACCGGGAAAGAAAAACACGTATTTCGTATTCAGTCAGGTTCCACTAAACGATACGAGGTACATGATTGGAATCGATACCCTCCTCGATCTGTCGGGAAATGTGTCCCCGTACGAACAACATTCCATCACATTCGCCGGAGGCGGTACAGCCGATACCGCGGCGCCCTCGCTCATCTCCGTCTACCCCGCAAGGCAAGCGGCTGGCGTCGAACTCGATAGCGCCTTTTCGGTCGAGTTTTCTAAACCTGTAATGCAGGGTATTGTCGTCACTGTAATCGATACCTCCGGCAACCCTGTTGCGCTGAACCTGGGCTGGATTCGTCCCCACCTTGTCGTGATCGGGCATGCGCCGCTCACGCCAGGAATGAAATACACAATGTGTATCGACCTGAAGTCGGTTGCAGATTCTGTCTCGGGAATAATAGCAGACGACAGTCTGTACTGCTACGGATTCACCGCAGCGGAGGCAGAAACAATCGGTTCAATTTCTGGAACGGTTACCGATGAACGGCAAACCGGCAAACCTGTAAAGGTTACCGCCCGCGGAGCAGGAACGACCTGGACCGCTACGACAACCGTACGGAACGGGGCGTATGCATTCCCCAAAGTACCCGAAGGGAAATACACGATCAGCGCTTTCTCGGACGCGGATACGAACGGCGTGTATTCTCACGGCAAGGCATTCCCATACAAGCCGTCGGAACGATTCGGCATACTTCAGGATACGGTGCGCGTCCGCGCGCGCTGGGAAACCGCCAAACGCGATTTCACCATTCCTTAGTCGATCACGAATAGCCTACCGGATTCTGGTAAACAGGTACGTGAAACTCTTTTTTTCTCCTCTGAGAACCCCATCGACAGTCGCGGTCAGTTCATTCTTGTTGACAACTGTGTAGAGAATCCTCTTCGGGAAATCGTGTTCCTCGTTCACTACCAGAAAATGGCGTTCATCGGCTTCGACAAAACGAAACAGCGCCGGTTCCTGTCCGGCAGGCGAAGCGATATAGACAAGTTTGTTGCCCACCGGCAGAATCAGGAGCGATTCCGCATGCTCGATTGTATCGGTCCGGACGAAATTTCCCTCTCCCGTTATGGAACCGCACGCGGACAGGGACCACACTTCAACATACAACCTGCCGCCCATATTGCATTGCCACTTCCCATGAAGCCATTCAAGCTCCGCCATTTTATTGCCGGGACAGGTGGGGATATTGTTCTGTGCCGCCAACGGCGCGAACAGAACACAGACAAGCGAAACGATGAACAGATATAACCGCATGGTATTACTCCTGGGATTCCGGATACTGGCAATCGGTAATCACCAAATAGCAGCTTCCTGCTGAAAAAACAAAAGGCTGACCAAAACGGACAGCCCCTCGCGATTGCCAAACCCGCATTTTCAACGCATGGAGTGAAGACCGACAATGTTGCCTTCGACATCCTTGAAATGCGCAAAGTATCCATGTTCCTCGGAGATGAGAGTCTTCGGGATGACGACCTCGCCGCCGGCAGGAACAACGCGGTCCAGGTACGCCTGCAGGTCGGCGCCGCCGTTCAGATACACGCGGGTTCCATCTACCGAAGTCTTGTACATCGGATGCTTTACAAGCGCTCCGCCAACGGCTTTTTGATCCTCCATCGGGAAGAATGCCATCTGCGCATCGCCCATCGGCATCTGGTAGAAGTCCGCTCCCATCAGTTTCGTGTAGAAGTCCACACTCTTCTCGAAATCGACGACCGGAATCTCGAACCAATTTGCGGAAGTATTGAACGTGCGTTCCTGGTTGGCGTTCGAATGCAGGCAGACCATGTTTCCTTCCGTATCGATGAATGCACCGAAATACCCGATTTCGTCGGTAATCAGCGTTTTCGGAATAATCACTTTGCCGCCCGCTGGTTCGACCTTGTCAAGGTAGGGCTGTAAATCGGCGCCGCAATCGAAATACACTTTCGCACCGTCGGCAGAGGGCACGCAGCCGGGAGATGTCACAAGCGCACCGCCGACTCCTTCCATGCCCTGCATCGGGAAAAACGCCATCTTTCCTTCTCCCATCGGAAACGGCTGCAGCTCCGATCCGAGGACAGTTCCATAAAACTTCGTGGCTCTGTCGAAATCGGATGCGGGAATCTCAAACCAATTGATTACGTGTTGCATAATGTACCTTTCTGTTGGTAAATGAATGTGAATCAGTTAGCGATACGTCTAATTTAGTCGCTTGGCTAACATAATGCAATAGATGTCAAGACTTTTTATTAAAAAGGAACACCGGGTCGAATTGTTAAGTTGCGGCGAGTGTTTTCCGGAGCGGAAATGTAGTCCTCCCGACCAATATTGCGCTGGAGAATTCTTTCGGCAGGAATAGCCGGAATCGCTGAAGGTCAGGGTTCCTTGATTTCGGCTTCTCCGCTTACGCGGTAGATAGTATAGTTCTTCAACGACTGGTCTGCCTCGAATCCGTAGCCCTGGAGCCGTTCCTTCGGGGAGACGATGCGTACGAATTTATCCGAACGCACTTTTTTCAGATCGTTGTCCCAGAATAGATAGGTCGTTTTGACGACGGTTCCGCTGTCGGATTTGAAGACGATTTTATCGAACGCTTCGAGATCCTTCGTCAGATCGTTGACCGTTCCCCGGTCGGCGCGAAGTTGAGACGTGTGATTTCCCGATTTATCGAAAAAGTCGACGGTAACGTTACTGTCCAGCAATGTTACCATCCGCTCGTCGAAGACCCGGATATGATCGGCGTACATCGCCGCACGGATGATGCCGGAATCGGAAAAGACGATTCGCGAATGCCAGCTTTCCTGAGAAGGAATCTCTCCTTCCATGGAAAACGCCTCGACCGGCGGTTTCACTTTATCCTTGCATCCCGCAAACGCAAAGAGCCCGATTGCCAAAAGAACGACCGCGCGTCTCATTCAAATCCCAGTAACGGTTGTTTGGAATCGTGCGGACTCTTTCCCCTGTCGAATGGCAGCCCGAAATGCCGGTACGCAAGCGGAGCGGCTTCCCTACCCCTCGGTGTGCGCTGGATAAAGCCTTCCTGTATCAGATACGGTTCGTACACTTCCTCGATAGTGCCGGGTTCCTCGCCGACGGCTACGGCAAGGGTATTCAGCCCGACTGGTCCTCCGGCGTACTTCTCGATGATGCAGAGGAGAATCCTCTTGTCCATCTCATCGAGGCCGTGCTCGTCGACTTCCAGGGCTTCCAGCGCAAAGCAGGCGATATCGCGAGTGACCACACCGTCGCCCTTGATTTGCGCAAAATCGCGGGCTCGGCGCAGGAGCCGGTTGGCGATACGCGGCGTTCCGCGCGACCGGCGGGCAATTTCGGTTGCGCCTTGTTCCTCGTCGACCGGAATGCCCAAAATCCGCGCCGACCGGACGATGATGGTTTTTAGATGTTCGACCGGGTAGTAATCCAAACGGTTGGTGATCCCAAACCGCGCACGCAACGGCGACGTGAGCAACCCGGCGCGCGTCGTAGCGCCGATAAGAGTGAACGGCCGCAGCTCGATTTGGACGCTCCTCGCGCTCGGTCCAGTATCGATCATGATATCGAGCCGGAAATCTTCCATCGCCGAGTAGAGATACTCTTCCACCACCGGCGAGAGCCGGTGAATTTCGTCGATGAACAGGCAATCGCCCTGCTCCAGATTCGTAAGCAACCCGGCGAGATCGCCCGGTTTTTCCAGCACCGGTCCCGAGGTGATTTTAATGGAGGAATTCATTTCGTTGGCGATGATATGCGCCAGCGTCGTTTTCCCCAATCCCGGCGGTCCGGTAAGAAGAGCATGGTCGAGTGCATCGCCGCGTTGAAGCGCCGCCGCGATAAAGACGCGAAGGTTTTCGACAATCTTCCGCTGTCCGGTAAAATCCTCGAACCGCAGCGGCCGCAGCGTGCGGTCGACATCCGATTCTTCGCGGTAGGCATTCATATCCGATGGGCGTTCTTCTTTCTTCATACCTCTAATATACGAAAAGGCGCCCTCTTGACTGAAGGCGCCCCTCGAGGCACAGACTCCCGGTGCCCGGTACGGCTGCCACACACAACTGCACCTATCCGCGCGATGAGCTCTGGAGGAGCAGCCGGAAGAGATCTGTGCTATAACTATTTCAACAGTGTCAGTTTCCGCACGTCCGTGCCGGCGGAAGACCGCATGATACAGAGATACACGCCGCCTGGATAGCCGGACGCATCCCACGGAACTGTATATGTGCCTGCTTCCATTCTGCCGCGTTTGAGTGTTTCGACAGGAGCGCCGAGAAGCGAATAAATTCGAATTTCGATATTGTCCGGCCGGTGGAGCGTAAAAGGAACGGTAGTTACCGGATTGAAAGGATTAGGATAATTCTGCCCAAGGGCAGCACTCCCGGGTAACACGAAACGATCAATCCCGGTAACCCCGTTCGTATTTTCTGCGTTGAATGTCGGAACCATCCGAATGAACGGCCCGGTACCGTTCGGGTAACGGCCTGTCGTTGTATCGGAAACCTGATCGCCAAACGTCGCCTGATCGATGACCACTGTATCGCGGTTTGCAAGGAACAGCGCTTCGCCGCCGGCGGAAAGCTTGAATGATGCGTGCAATCCATCCTGATCGCCGTCTTCGTCGCACCAGATAATCAAATATTGGTACGCGTGAAGGGTGACCGCCGGAAATTCCCATTTGGACGGATTATCGGATTCATCCGAAAGAAAATATCCCGTCAGATCGATGGAGTGCGATGAGTTGTTGTAAAGCTCGACCCAATCCTCGTATTCGCCGTCCTGATCCTGAACCGTCGACTTGTTCGAAGCCATGAACTCGTTGATCACCAGATCTCCGGTTTGCGCGAATTCATAGTAATCGTGTTCGGCGCGCTGGGGATCGTACATTCCGGCGTTGGCATTCTCTGTATAGAGATAGTACTGGAAAAGCGGCCCCGAAAGAGGAGCTGATACAGTGTATTTGCCGTCGCCGGCGGTTTCGTCCGGAGCGATGCCGTCATCGCGCATCGATACAGGAGAAAATGCATAACCGGGCGCGTACCGGTACCACATCCACACCGATGACGCGTTCGATATCCGCGCCGAAATCGCGGCGTCGTTCCCGGTTTGCCAATGCCGCACATCGGATATAGACGGAGGCGCTGCTTTGAACAGATCGAGCGTGCGGAGGTAGGCGTTCCGGGCGTCCATCAGTTCGGTAATTCCAACGACCGATTGCCCGGGCATTCCGCCTCCGCCGGAATAGGTCGATGTCAGATTCTGCGCCATTGCAGAGTATGGGTAAAACTTGTTTACGTCGCTGTTCACCATCTGATCGATCAGCGTCTGCAACTGCTGAGCGCGCTGGTAGTACCACTGGTTCGCGATCATTTCATCGAGGATTGTGCGCATGTGTGCGATATACATTTTCCTGTAATGCGAATCGGAGAGAAGAATCTTCAGCAGCGGTCGTGTCGTTACGTCCTTCCCATACAGGGGATCGAGTTGAATCATACCAGTCTTCGTCAACTGTCCTCCCGGACCGCCCATGCCGAGCATAGTAAACGACCCGAATGCCATATTCAGGTCCCACACAGTTGGCGAAAAGCGTCCGCTGTTATCGAGATACAGGTAGTAGTTTTGCCCGCGTCCGGCATAGCTGTCGAGATTGATCAGCGCCGAATTGAACGCATGCATCCATAGCGTTCTGTCGAGATCCATAATCTGTTCGAAATTTGCCGGCGTATTTTTCAATCCCTTGATGGCGCCCGTGAGCGCACTCCATCCAAAATCGGATTTCATTTCATAATAATTGTAGTATTTCGACGAATCGTCGCCGAGATACGCCATCGCCGTGCCGCCGTTCGTCTGGAACGCCGCATCGGAATTGCATTTGAACCGGGGATTGTCGTCGGAGTAATAAAACTCCCTGATAAATGTTTTATCGATAGATTGAGCATTCGTATACAAGCCGTGATATTTTCCGTTGATATACACTGCCGCGAAGTTTGCTTTCGGCGACGGCATGTATTTGCCAAGAATCTCGTACGCAAGTGTCTCCCTCACCCAGCTTGGGTCCATTGCGACATTCGAAAGCTTCAACGTGCTGTAATCCTGGTACTTCTGATCGCGCACATAATCGAGTTCGATATTGAACGGATTTTTCTTGTACGATGCATTGTAGGTACTGTTTCCTTTATAGCGTACGCCCGCGCTATCGAAGCGCACGCCGTCGATGACGACGGTCGCGGGGAGCCGCTGCTCCTGTCCGGCGGCATAGTATTGATCCAGAACGGCGTCCCAGTCATTCCGGCCAAATGTAATTTCGATGACCACGATATGCGACGGATCGTATAAATCCTGCGCAACTCCGGTCGTGGAAAGCACCGTCAGTGCAAAGATGATGAAATAGAATGCTGTTCTCATTACGAGGCTCCTCTTTTTCACAGCAATGGAAACTCAGATTGTTCTGCGCAAGGGTTGCAGAGCAACTCAATATTGCCGGTCGTCGTGGAAGAAGTTTATTTGTTCAATAGTTTTTACGGCGCGGAGCGCGTCGATTAACGAATGAATCCCGTCCTCATTTGCAAACCGGACGGTGCACGTCACCGCGGTGCCGCCTGAATCAAGCGTTTTCAGATCCACGATGGAATGCGATTTGCCATACTGGTTTAGTAACGACCGGTACGCGCTGTCGGCATCGGACGACGACGTCCGGAATTGCAGCACATACTCGCGCTTTCCCTTTCCTCCTGTTGAATAGCGCGCGAGTAAATACGTCACCGCGCCGATGGAAAGCGTACCGAGCACAGCGAGCCGGTGAGCGCCGGCGCCGGCCGCCAGTCCGGCGGTCAATGCAAAGAAAATAAATAAAATATCCACGGTGTCCTTTACAGCAGTTCTGAATCGAATGATTGACATTGCGCCCACCAGCCCGAACGCCCTCGCAAGACTATCGCCAATGATCATGATGACGAGCGAGGTGATAAGCGTCATAAGGATAAGCGACTGAAAGAACCCCTTCCCGTTGCCCGTACCCTCGTGCGTCATTTTATAGAGCGTGGCGATCCCGAAGCCGCAAATAAATGCGACGCACAGGTTCACCATGATTTCTCCGGCGCTGATGGAAAGAAGTTCGATATCGTGGAACTCGGTCGGCATGGATTATCGTCTCCGGTTACATTGCACTCGTCTGCCTCCCAAACGCGTCCCATTCACCGCGCCAGGAGGAGTAGATGGAAACCTTGCCGATTCCTCCATGGGAATCGATGCAAATCATATATTTGGATATTGACATACGCTTTAGATTCAATCCGGCATTGATTGCCCGCATCCATCCCGGAATACCGCTCGAGAATTTCACCTCGAGTACAGCATATCCAGCCAAAGCCGGGACAAGACCTTCGTCCGAATACAATGTATCGAGCGATGGATTCATCCTGCTGCGGATGTTCTTGTCGATTGTAATACGCAAGGTGCGGTCGGTGCTTCCGAAATACGCTTCGCGTTCGTAGACAATAAGCACCACCGGCTTGAGCGATTTGCTGTAATAGTGGAACAGAAATTTTTTCGCATCGTCGGCGCCGTTGCCGTTACCGTTCACCGGCTGGACATACTGCTCCGGGTTTGCTGAATGAAGCGCAGAGTGGCAATCGGAGTGGAGCAGCGGCGCGCGGTTTTTCGATACGACGCTTCCATCCTTCCGCTTTATTTCCAGGAATACAAGGCTTGTCAACGTAGGACGATTATAACCGCGGATACGGAATTTCTTCCGGCTGTTGATTCCTTCCAGTTTTTCCCTGTATGCCTCGAAATCGTTGGTATCGAAATACACCGACCGTACCGTATACTCTCCTGTATCACCGTCCGTCTGATACGGATCTTCTGCAACATACGGCATCAGAGCTTCCCGCAGCACGGAAACCTTGCGCTCGGGAACCAGATATTTATATTCGAATCTCCCGCCCTTCATGACAGCCCCAAAAACGATGAAACAAACCTTGCGAGGTGTTCGCGAAGCGGTTCTTTCCCGGCGACGACGGTGCAATTCGCCGCCCCTTTCCCCGGGTACACCCTTCCTGCCGTTTTGATGGACGCATATGCCAGATATACCCTCTTCTTCGCATAGTATAGTATATCCTGCTCGATCCGGAGGATTTTGCCCCGGTATTTGCGGCCGTTTTCGAGCGATTCAATCGAAATGCGCGTTCCGGCATGGATATAATCCCGTTGTTCGACCGGAATGGCGATCTGCACAATGGCATGTTCCGAATCCAATACGCGGACAAGCGTATCTTCGCCCGACACATTTGCCGCGTACCCATCGATCGGGGAGATATGAGTATAGAGCCTGGCCTGTAACTGGAGCGCGTTCACCGCGTCTTCCAACGCCGCGACCCGCGTTTTCTGAAGTTCGATATCTTCGGGCTTCAAACCTGTTTGAACCGACCGCAATTCCAGCCGCGCCTTTTCGGCGGCAATCTCCAGCATACTCAATGTTGCCGCCGATTCCTCGTACATCTCTCTGGATATAAGATTTTTCTCATACAGCGCGTTCGTTCGTTCATGTTTTGTCCGGTGGGCACCTACCTGCTTTTCGGCAAAATGCAGGGCCTCCTGAGCCGCCTTCACGATGGATTCCTTATCGCCCGATGAATACGAACGGACAGTCATTTGCGCCACGGCAAGTTCGCCTCTGCGCTCCGCCAGCGCCGATTCCAGAACGGAGGAAGCGAGCCAGCAAACCGTATCGCCATCCCGCACTGTACCTTTCGCCAGCAGCGCATCGTTGAAACGGATATCGACGGCATCGCCTCTATCGATTTCGTCGACGGTCGATTGAACCACTGCGCCCTTGGCATGATTCCTCAGAATCGACTGAATACCGCCGTTGCTGGTGAATCGGATTATCCATTCCTGTTCGGGTAGTATTACCCCGCGGCAATCGATGGAATATTCAAAACGGAACGGCAACCAGAGAACCGCAAGAACGATAACGGCAATGGAGGCAATCAGGATTTTGCGTTGAATGGAAATTTCGATGGGTGTAAATAAGCGAAACATAGTCTGATCTCGGTAATACGTGCGCAGTCCACCGCTGTATGTTTCAGGGTAATACGTCCCGCCCGGATGCGAATCCGGCGACTCTTCTACCCTTGTTTCGAACTATACAACGCGTTCATTCCACAGAGGAACAAGCGAATAACGCGAAAAATGACACACCTTCCCGGGTATGTACCTGATTGACAATGCAAAGGTAGGAAAGTTTAATCCAAACTGGTATTCACTCCGGGGTAAAAAAAAATCCCGCCTGAATGACGGGATCTAATGCATATCGCTAAACCAGATTTCTACCTGATTATGGCGAGTTTTTTCGTCTTTATTATCCCTCCTGAACGGGCAAGAACAATATACTGCCCGGCGCTGAGACCGCTCGCATCCAGTGGGATTTGGGTCGTTCCTGCATCGATGTTTTCCAGTCTGATTGTCCTGACCAGCTTGCCGAGTATATCGTGAATCTCAATCGATACGTATGCCGCTGTATTCGGATACGACAGCGTTATCAACGTCCGCTCCACTGCCGGATTTGGATGAATCCTTACATCGAATGATCCAACGGAGATTTGAGGCGTCTGCTCTACATCGACGCCGGTGCGCGAGAGATTATACCAGAAACCTGCCGATACAGCATTCGTGTTACGCTGAGCGAAACCGGTAAGCGGTTGCCCGAGCGTCCCAACTATGCGGTACTGCGTTCCTTCAGTCGAAACCGCTCCGGCTCCCAAAACGGTTCGCGGAACAGCGTATTGACCGATTGCGCACTGAGGAAGTACGGCAACTATCGAGACGATTAACAGACTCAATAATGCGATTGAACTGCCGGAAATAACTCGATTACTTCGCATATTTCCCCTCCCGGACGGCATCGTATTTAACAGCGTTGCGATCCTGAGAGCGATTTCCAGGACGCATTTGCTGACGGCGCGCGTAGGTTGTTCCCTTGTCTGCCGGAGCGCCGAAAACTTCGGGCGCGAGGTACGTACCTTTATCGGCAGCGCTCTTTTCGACGACGGGATGCATCGGGTGCGCTTTTGCCCAGGCGTCGGCTCTCACGCCGGTAACCTGCCACGAGATCTTCATCCCCGGTTTGCCACCTGCTATTCTGAATGCATTATCCTTCACGCCGTCCGCGATATAGACCGGCGCCCAGCCGCCGATACAGGTCAACTGGAAGCGGGCGTCTTCATTCGCCGCCTCGAAATACTCGGGCAGACGAACCAGCACCTCTCCGTTTGCGTCGAGAACCGCGTTGCCCGAATAGACGTTCAGCATCTCCGCGCTTTCGACGGATGCATGATACAGCAGCTTTGTTTCGGGTTCCAGAGGGTGATCGATCACAAAGTTTTTTATTGCGCCGTTCACGGCGCCGGTAACGATGAGATCGCCGTCGATGGCTACATCGCCTGAAAACTCGCCGGCATAGAGATCGGTGCCGATGTAGCCGTATGTTTGCGAATCGAGGTTCATTCCGGAGACGCCGCCGAACTCATGCCCCAAAAACCCTTCGTTATCGCCGCGTTTTCCGAATGCACCGTCAATGCCGGCAAGAGATCCTTCGGTATGGGCGCCGTTATTGAGTCCATAAACTCCTGTGCGGTCTCGTGCATCGGTAACGCCGGAAACGCCGTCTTCGAGTACGCTTCCGCCGGTTACGCCTGTCCTGTTCGCGCTCAACCCACGGACGGCGGCAAGCCCCAGATTTGGAACATTGTCCGCATTCCATGTCCACCCTTCCACGCCGATATCGCCTGTGCCCCTCACACCGGACTTCCCGCCTTCCGCAACCACTCCGGACCACGTGTCGCTCACCGCGAACACCGCCGCTCCGTTCCTCGCGGAAGCGTCAAGCCCGACCGACTGACCGTAACCGGCTGCGTTCACGCCTGCATCGTTCGTGCCGAGTTCGCCGTAGTTGTTGCTTGCGAGATTCCTGCCGGTCACGCCTGAACCCGATCCGGTATTGACGATCGTCAATGCGGCTTTGGGCGTGATGGTTCCCGCCCGCAGGGAATCGGGAAGTTGCAATCCCCCGCCCCCGCCGGTTGCGGCGATGACGATCTGATTGCCGGATTTATTAACAGTGATGTTCTCGCCTGCGGCAATCTGCACATCGTCGCGCAAGCCGTTGACGCTTTTCACGACTGCACCGGACGCGATGGTTTGAGCGCTCACGACGCCGTTGGCGAGCGTTGGATTCGGATAGCTGCCGGTCAGGTCGCCGCCGGCGCCGATTCCATCGATGGATTTCGTTTGCAGGGATTGGATGGAGTACGGTGAAATCGTTAGCATTGTCCGAGGCAGCAGTCCCTGTCCTCCTTCGACGGCAATGCCCAGCCAGTACTGTTTATTGAATGGCAATGCGAGCGGTTTCGACTTTCCGAGATAGACATTGAATACGCTGTTGACGGTCTGAACCGATTGCGTCTCGGTCCATACCGGCATACCTCCGGTTGCTGATTCGTACATCGAAAACTGAATCGAATACGTCCCGTCGGGCACTCCGACGCCCATCTCGTTCGTGAGCACGCCCTGAAAGCTGACGACTTTCTCCTGTCCGACAGATACCTGCACGCACGCAGCAAAAAGAGCAACCGACCAACAAAGGTTCCGTAAGTAGCGCTGAATAATCATGTAATATCCTTCTATAGAACGACAAATGTGTAATTAATTGTAATTGCTGGTTTCCTCTTCTATCATACCATCGCCAGCGATTCTTTGTTTCCATTCGGGCAAATTACGAACAGCAGCCGATATTCGTGCCCTCGCGGATATTGACTTCATCCGCAGGAATACGTACTATTTCCCTATCCATAGTTATCAGTACCCGGATTCGCACCGCTATTATTTGCTACTGAATAATACGGACGAATTATATCCGAATCCATTCGATTCGCGGTTCATCAAATATATGACAATCAGGGTTCGTGGAACCGAGTTGTCGTCGGCGCTGTTTTTCATTCGGCTATTATTCATTCACATCAACGCACATCTATGACTGGAACTGTTACTTCACAACCCCAGCAGCAGCGATTCATTCCTCCTACCAACCGTCCCTTGCATCTCAACCGATTCTATTCATATTTAGTCTATATAATCTCGGCATTGCTGGTCATGGTTGCAAGCAACGAACAATCCCGAGCATGGGCGCAGCCCGTGCGGCTGAGCCAGGCAATAGCATCGGCGGTAGAACGGAATCCTTCGGTACAGCAATCGGAAGCGCGTGTAAAATCGCTTCACGGCCGGAAGCTCCAGGCTGCGGCGCTTCCCCCGTTGACCGTTTCCTACCATGAGGAGGATATCCCGAATGGGAGTGGCCCCGGTTCGGGCGGACAGAAAATTTACACGCTGAGTCAGGATTTTGACCTGCCGGGGTTATTCGGTTTACGGGCGCGGTTGTATGGCGATCTTACCGAAGCGGGAGTAACCGCGGCATCCTTCGCGAAGCGCGCCGCAAAGGCTGAAGCGGTCGCCGCATATTCCGAATTGTACGCACGCGAGCGGCAAGTACTCCTCCTGCGCCTTGCTGTGGATGTCGCCAGGCGGGCGGCGGCGCATGCCAAACGCAGGTATGAAGCCGGGGAAACCGCCGCACTGGAATCGATGCAGGCTGCCGCCGCGGCCGCCCTTGCCGTTCAGGCATACCGGGAGAGCGAAATGCGGAAATCGGACGCCTCCCTGAGGCTCGCCGCTGCAATGGGTATCCCCGTTACCGATCTTCTCGAGACCGCGGATTCGCTAAGCGGCTTTACGGATAGTCCGGCTATACCTAATCCGGATGCGTTGCTGGACGCTCATCCGGCGGTACAAATTGCCCGGATGATGATGGAAGGCTACGAATTCGATAGCAACTGGCGCTGGATGGAGTACCTGCCCGGCTTCTCCGTATCCGCATTCAGACAAGAATACCAGGCGCTCGGTAATTTCTGGGGCGTCGAGTTCGGGATCAATGTTCCGGTCTGGTTCTTCCTCTCTCCGAGAGGAAGTACGGAGGAAGCTGAGGGAAATGCGCTCGAAGCGCAGGCTTCGTATCGCGCCGTTACGGCGGAGACGTCGTCGCGGATCCGGCGAGCCATTGCCGTGTACCTCCACGCCGAGGCTGCGCTGCGCGAGTATCGCTCGTCGCTCCTGGCTGAGGCAAATGAATTACAGCGCGTTGCCGAACTCGGCTTCCAAATCGGCGATCTGACATACCTTGAATACGCATCGGCGATGGAACGCTCGCTTTCCATTCAGATGGGCTATTACGATTCGTTGATGAAATATTTCGAAGCCGCCGGCACATTGGAACTTGAAACGGGAATTGAATTACCATGGAATTGATATGAGACCTCTCTTCATCCTTCTTACGCCTTTCTTCATCTTTGCATCGTGCGGAAGCGGTTCGTCCGAAGAAACCGCTCCCGCGGAGACGAAACCGCAAAAAAACATGTTGCGCCTGAACGTCGCTGATAGACAGACGATGGGAATCGAATTCACTCCGATCGCAACCATCGATGCGAAGAAAACTATTGTCGTGCCCGCAAAAGCAATCGTCGATCAGGAACGAACCGGCGCGGCGGTCTCCCTCGTCGATGGACGAATCAGGGAAGTCTACGCAAAACTCGGAACGCGGGTTACGCAGGGACAGGTCTTGGCAACCGTCGAAAGCATGCAAACCGGCGCCCTATTCGCAGAAGCGCTTCGATCGCAGTCAGAACTGGTCGCGGCGCGAAAAGAACACGAGCGTCTGAAGTTGTTACACTCCGACAACGTGACATCGGAAAAATCGTTGCAGCGAGCCGAATCGGATTACATCGCCGCGAAAGCGCTTTTCGATGCCAGCATCAAGCAGCTTTCGGCGAGCGGGATGACCAACGATGAGATCGCAGCTTTTCTAAAAAATCCTGAAACAGCCGGTCCCGAGCTTGCAATACGCGCGCCGATCTCCGGTACAGTATCGATGCGCAATGCCTCGAAAGGTTCGCGCGTTCAAGCGACCGAAGAATTGTTCGTCATTATCAATAATGCTTCGGTGACGGTTGAAGGGAACGTATATCAGGACGATCTGGGCAATCTTAAACCGGGGATGACCGTGGAGTTCAGAACTCCGTCGTATCCAGGACGCATATTTACCGGCACACTTGGCGTCGTAAGCCCAATCCTGGATGCGGAATCCCACACTCTTCCCGTTCGTTGTTCGTTCTCCAATCCAGACGGCGCGTTGAAGCCGAATCTGACCGGCGAACTTCGCATTCAAACCGGCGCGGTGCGCCGTGTGCTGAGCGTTCCATCTGAATCTATCGTGTACGATGGGAACGATACATTTGTCTTCCGCGATGCGGGCAACGAGGAAATCGAGTATGCGCCCGTCGAGGTGGGCGAATCGTTCGGAAACGGTGTGGAAATCGTCGCAGGACTCGCGCCGGGCGATCGAATCGTCGCAAACGGCGTATTCATGCTGAAATCGAAGTACAAGCTTTCTCAATCGACTGAAGAATAGCCTGGGAGATACGAATGATATCGCGAATTATCGATTTCGTCCTCAAGAACAGGCTGTTCGTGATCGGTTTCATACTGACGATCGCGGCGCTTGGCGTGTACTCCCTGCTGCATATTCCAATCGATGCCTTTCCGGATGTGACGAATAATCAGGTGCAGATCATTACGGAAGCCCCTTCGTTATCCCCACTCGAGGTGGAACGCCTGGTCACCTTCCCGCTGGAATCGGCAATGAACGGCATTCCGCGCGTCCAGATCGTCCGTTCGATCTCCAAATACGGCCTGAGCGTTGTAACGGTCGTATTTAACGATAATGTAGATGTTTTTTTCGCTCGGCAATTGATATCGGAACGGCTGAACAGCGTCCGAAGCGAACTACCCGCCCAAGCCGGGCAGCCACAACTGGGACCCGTATCGACGGCGCTTGGCGAAATCTATCAGTATGTGGTCGAGGGAAACGGCTACACGCCGATGGAATTACGGACGATCAACGATTGGCTGATTAAACCGCAGCTCAAGACCATCCCCGGCGTTACGGAGGTAAACAGCTTCGGCGGATTTGTCAAGGAATATCAGGTTAACCTCGATCCGGCCAAACTCGCAGGGTACAATATCAGCCTGCGGCAGGCGTTCGAAGCCATCGAACGAAACAACGCCGTAGCGGGAGGCAATTTCATCGAGCATAACGGCGAATCCTTTATCATCCGCGGCATGGGCTTGATCGGAAACCCAGAGGATATCGCGAATATCATCGTCGCGAACGTCAACGGCGTGCCGGTGTATGTCCGTCAAATTGCGTCAGTCTCTGTTGGTCCCGAAATTCGCGCCGGAGCGGTCACGAAGGATAACGACGGCGAGGTTGTCACGGGAATCATCATGATGCTCAGGGGACAAAACAGCCGCGAAGTAATTTTGCAGATCAAGGAGCGTGTCGACGTTGTAAACAAATCGTTGCCAAAGGGAGTAAAGATTGTTTCGTTTTACGACCAGACTGAGCTCGTCAACAATACGATCCATACCGTCCAGACGAACCTGCTGGAAGGCGGATTGCTGGTGATCCTGGTGTTGTTCTTTTTCCTGGGAAACTGGCGGGCCGCCGTTATCGTGGCGACGGTAATTCCTCTCTCGATGCTGTTCACCTTCATTGGAATGAAGTATCTCGGACTCTCGGCAAACCTCATGAGTCTCGGCGCGATCGACTTCGGGATGATTGTCGATGGAGGCGTTGTCCTCGTGGAAAATTTCGTGCGCAATATGACCGAGCGAGGGAAAGACCTGAGAGACAAGATCGGGCTCATCGCATTAAGCGCGAAGGAGGTCGGTCGCCCCATCACGTTCGGCATCATCATCATCATCATGGTATATGTGCCGATCCTGAGTTTCGAGGGAATGGAGGGCAAAATGTTCGCGCCGATGGCATACGCCGTGGGATTCGCCCTTTTGGGATCCCTGATTCTCAACTACACGTATATCCCTGTCGTTTCAACGTTTTTCCTCAAGACTGCCAAGGATCCCAAAGAGAATTTCATCATCCGCTGGCTTAGACCGATTTACTCGACAAGGCTGAGATGGTCGCTGGGACGCACTCCCATGATCGCCGGCATTGCGATTCTTGGTTTCATCGCATCTCTATCAATTATCCCATTCATGGGTACGGAGTTCCTTCCCGCATTAGATGAAGGTTCGTTTCTGGTGGAGGTGAAGCGGCTTCCAAGTGTCGCTCTGTCGACGTCGGTTGACGAAGGAATGAAAATCCAGAAGGCGATCTTGAAGGATATCCCGGAGGTTCGCACCGCGGTGTTCAAGACCGGCCGTCCCGATCTGGCGAACGACTATATGGGCGTCCACGAGACCGACTGCTTCATCATGCTGAAACCGCGGAGCGAATGGAGGGAAGGAATGACCAAGGCGAAACTCGAAACAGAACTCGAAGAAGTCTATTCGCGCTTTCCCGGGTACAATTTCGGTATCACCCAGCCTATCGCCATGCGCGTCGACGAGCTTGTCGCGGGCGTCAAGAGCGACGTCGCAGTGAAGGTATTCGGAGACGATTCGCAGATGCTCCTGCATAAAGCCGAGGAAATCGACCGGCTTGCAAAAACCATCAGGGGTACCGGCAGCACGATGGTGGAACAGGTATCGGGACAAACATATCTTGATATCATTATCGACCGTACGGCGATTGCGCGGTACGGATTGAACATCGAAGATGTACAGAATGTCATTGAAATCGCAATCGGAGGAAAAACCGCGACAGAGGTATTCGAAGGAACGAGGAAGGTAGCCGTCAACGTGCGGTTCGCCGCAGATAAGAGGAACACAATCGACGATATCCGCAATATTCTCGTCGACCTGCCGAATGGCGGCAGGCTTCCGCTCAAGGATCTGGCAGAGATCAAAGCGGTTGAAGGTCCGGTTCAGATCAGCCGCGAAAACGGTTCCCGCCGGGTTGTCGTCGGTATCAATCTCTCCGGACGCGATATCGGAAGCTACGTTTCCGAACTACAGAAAAAAATAGAGGCTCAGGTATCGCTTCCGCCCGGATTGTTTCTCGAATACGGCGGTCAGTTCGAAAACCAGCAACGGGCAATGAGCAGGCTAATGCTCGTCGTGCCGGTCTCGCTCCTGATCATCTATCTGCTCCTCTTCGCCATGTTCGGGAATATCCGTCATGCGGCAATTATCCTGATGAATCTCCCGTTCGCACTCTCGGGCGGTATTATCGCGTTATGGCTCAGAGAAATGGATATCAGCGTCACGAGCGCAATCGGATTCATCGCGCTATTCGGCGTTGCGGTTCTCAACGGCGTCGTCATGCTCGAACACATCAACCATCTACGGAAGGAAGGCGCCGATCTGGAATCTGCCGTCGTAAACGGAGCATCGGCGCGGCTGCGGCCGGTAATCATGACGGCGCTTGTCGCTTCGCTCGGATTCATCCCGATGGCATTCAATACGACCCAGGGAAGCGAGGTTCAACGCCCATTGGCGACCGTCGTCATCGGGGGGCTTATCACCTCGACGCTTCTTACGCTGATGGTGCTACCGAGCATTTATTATTGGTTCGAACAACGTGTGGAACCCGGACTACCTGTGCTTGAATGTGTGAAACGTATCGTTCTTCCAAGAAGGCTCTGGGATACGAAGCAACCAGATTAAAGAACAAACCCGTATTCGACAATCTCGTCGAACCAACTCGACAAGATTGTCGAATACTGGGCATCTAGAAAATAAAAACCTCGAATATTATCCAAAATCCGTATAAATTTATTTGGCACGAAAAGTGAGTTCTCTATTGGCGAGCGCGCCTTACAGTTTTTTCACTCGAAATGGAGAATCAAATCATGAAACAGCTCACAACCTTTGCACTTTCCGCGATAGTTCTTATCGCTCTCACGTTGACCCAGGTTAGTTATTCCCAGAACAATCCGCAGGGAAAACCGCAGAACCGCGGTCAGGTGAAACCGAATTTTGTCGACGCTAACGGCGACGGAATCTGCGATAACAACACAACGGGCACATGTCTTGGCGGTAAGGCCGGTAAAGGCGGCAATGGAACGTGCACCGGCGCTGGAACATGCACCGGTACGGGAACCCGCCTGCGTCAGCATCTTCGCGACGGATCGTGCGGCCAGGTCCCGAAACAGGACGGTACCGGGAAAGCCAGCGCCGGGAGAGCGGGTCAATCGGCGAAACCAGCGCCCGCAAAGTAACCACTTCTTCAACGCACCGGGAGCGGCCGCCTCATCCGCTTCCGGTGCGAACCCATTTTTCAGGAGGCAAGGAATAGTATCATGAAACCGCTTGTGTTCGCTGCATTGCTTTTCATCTTTTCGACGCCGCTTGTTGCGCAGTCGCAGGAGACTCCCAAACCTCCCCAACAGCAGGAAGCGCCTACGCAAAAACCTGCCGCGGAAAAAACCGGCCAACAGACAAAGATGAACGTTTTTATAGATACCGATGGCGATGGACTGAATGATAGGCCTGCCGGGCAGAATGGAAAGCATAACAGAAAAAATGGACAGGCAAAATGTGAACGCAAGCGGGATCTTTTTATCGATAACGACGGCGATGGAATCAACGACAGCAGATGCAACGGCCTTGGCATTGGGAACAAGAACAAATGCTGTAAAAAACGCGGCGAGAAAAAATGAACCTTCGTAATCTACTCCTGCTCATTATCATTGCATCCGCCCCTGCGCATGCACAGTTTGAAGGCAGATTTGAACTCGGCGCCGGCTACGACGATAATGCGTTCAGCAATACGGCGGCAATGGCGAGCTCCGTCAGTCAGGCGAATCTTGATCTCGACTATTTTCCCGAATTCATCGATGCAGGAGTTGGATATGCAGGTACATTCGCAACGTACGGCTCCTATCCCGACCGGCGCTTTTCGCTCCACACAATCCATGCATCGTACCTGATCGCATACGGCGAAGACGAGTTGAACTCCATCGCAATATCCGCCCTGTTCGGATTGCGCTCGGACGCGCCGGAATTCAACTACTATGATTATACGCAACCGGCGTTTCAGGCTGGAATCAAGCATTATTTTTCGGAGACGTTGAATTCGAACGCCGGGTATTCTGTTCGTTACCGGACGTACAACAACTTTGCCGACATGAGCTATGTCGAGCACAATGCCTGGATCGGAGGAAATATTTCGTTCGAAAGCGGCACCAGCCTCACCCTGCGCCTCGACTACGGTCTGAAAAACTATTCCCCCATCGACGAGGTTACGACAGAGCCTGCAACAACGACCGTTTCCGAAGCATCCGGGGATGGTCTTACTATTGAGGGCGGAGGACCGGGTTCATCGGGGGGCAACGGGAACGGCAATGGAAACGGAAGCGGTTCCGGAAACGGAAGCGGATCGGGAAATGGTAGCGGATCGGGAAATGGCAGCGGATCGGGAAATGGCAGCGGAAATGGAATGCAATTGCGGGGTGCAGGTCAGACGCACAGCAATCTCGGCGAATCCGCCCAGATCATCACCTACGACGATGCCCTCACAAGTCAACTCCGTGCTTCTGCCGTGATCGGGCAATCGCTCGGTGAATCAACCGGCCTCAGTCTTTCCTACCTCAAACGCTTCAACCTGGATGCGCGCAGCCGCGCTGTTGTAGGTGGGACGGTAGAATTCATCGGCGAAGAGGAGCTTTTTGACGATCCATATAGTTTCGAAAGCGACGAAGCGGCAGTGAAGCTGACGCAACTCCTGCCCTGGGAAATGACATTCGTTGTTTCAGGCTCGATTCAATGGAAGCGGTATTCCTATCCCGCCGATCTCGCCGAGCCGGCGTCAGAACAAAAGAAAGATCTCCGTTACGGAAGCTCCGTGGAGGTATCAAAGCTCCTGGGCGGCAATTGGCTCCTGTTTTCCGGATTGGAGCTGAGCCTCGCGTATGCCTACATCCGTAACGAAAGCAACGCCGCATGGTATAATTACCGCGGAAACGATATTTCGTTCAGTATCGGCACCTCTTTTTAGCAAACCCCACAAAAATTTTCGTCCGCCCGGCCGAGCTATAGCATTTCTTACTCCTTAATTGTATATTGCATCGATGGAGCATTTGTTATGTTTCTTGCGATGATACGATTGAATGTGTGTGCGAAACAGTGCTCGATGAACAATTTAGGACAGGATGAAAAAGCGCGTGATCTTCACGAACGAACAATTGCGCCATTATCTGATTACCGACACCTGCAGCGATTCTTCTACGTCTCACGATTTGATGTCTGAAGTACAGGTCCTCGGTCAGCGGCGTCCCTCGCAACAAAACAAACCCGTTAACGTTATCCCCCTCAGTCTTCACAAAACCGGTCATGTCACGCTCTCGATACATTCGTTGACCGGCGACCGTATTGCCACGTTGATCGACGGAGTGCTGCGGTCGGGTGAATACCAGCTTCCGTTCGGGGCGACCGGATTGCAGGACGGCACCTATATCTACCGTCTGAATGCAAACGGAACCGTGCTTATCCGGACGATTCTTTTGAAAAAATAGCCGGAAACGGCACAACACCTGGACACGGCCGAACTTGAAGTGATTCTTTCGGTTGTGATGCAACATTGTTATATTGTCTGCGTATTTACTTTGTATCGCAAAGATGTTTTCGCAACAAACATGTATACGGGTATGCATATGACCGCATTCTTTCAAACATCCGCGCTCGAACGAAGGATTTGGGCTTCATCCTTCGACGACGGTATCTACGATATCTTTCTCGGCTGGCTG
>CAYPBB010000006.1:0-54323 GCA_964408855.1 uncultured Ectothiorhodospiraceae bacterium | reverse complement strand
TGCTTTCCTCCGCCGAAACACCCGACACACTCCTTCTTGTCATCAATCTTACCGGTATCGCGGCTACGATTCAATTGATGTTCTACACGAAAAAACGGATCGCGGCTCCCAGGACAGGCAGCGTTATTTATAGCAAGCAGCGGAAATCCCGGATCGGACTTATGTTTGCCATCGGCTTTGTATTCCTGATGAGTCTGTTTCTGTTCAGTCTCCATGCATGGCAATCCGCCGGTGAGGGTCATTCGACGGCCCATCACCCGCTAACGGCTCCTCTCTTGCTGGGACTGCTTCTTTTTGTCCTGTTCGGATTGCATGCGTTCTTTCTTGAATTCGACCGGTTGTATTACATCGGATGCATGTTTTGCCTTCCCTTTCCAGCAGGACGTGCGTTGGAACTCTATCTTGGAATCGAACCAGGCATTGTACTCTATATCATCTTCGCCCTCGCCGTTATTCTCCCGGGTATTCGGCTGCTTCGACGCTTTCTGAAATCGCATCCGGCAGTCATCCCGACGGAAGAAGGAGGCAAGGAATGAAAAGCGCGGCGCCTGAGGTATCGGCGCTCGCGAGTCTCGACCGGGTAGTCCATGAGCCGGCAAGAACCATGATCCTGGCGGTTTTATATTCCGTCGAAAGCGCAGATTTCATCTTTCTCATGAATCAAACGCAACTCTCGTGGGGCAACCTCTCGTCGCATATGTCGAAGCTTGAGGAAGCGGGCTATATCGAGGTACAGAAGGATTTCGTCGACCGGAAACCGCGCACATGGATGCGAATCACCGCCACTGGCAGGCAGGCATTCGAATCGTATGCGCGGATCATCACTACCATACTGTCGTCAGTGTAATCGGCGATAATCTCCCTCATCGCGAATGGACCTCGGCAACGATTGCCTGGCGTATCATTCCATCATCCCGGAAGAAGCGTATCTCCGGTATTCGGAATCTTCAATGGCGCCGCAGCGCCTCCGGCAGTCCCGGTTATATAATGACGCCGATATTGATGATGACGGAATTCGGAACGTGCTGCGACATCGTCGTTTGTTCCTGGAAGGAATGGCTTATGATATCGGTTTTCCAATCCGAAGTATATATGAGGTACTTCAACTCGCAAAAAGCATATCGCATGCGCACGCCTGCTCCGGCAATGACAGCGCCTTGAGAACGGTAGTTCAAATCGAGGTATCCCGAGACCTTGTCGTCCGTCCGGGAATAAAAGCCGTATCCGGCGAACAGGTACGCCCAGCGGTACGGCGCGACGCCGATACTCATATCGTAGAACACGTACGGCGCTCCGATACACACCGAAGGTTCCAGATAGAGGCAGCCCTGCGACTCGAACCGGTGCATCGGAATTCGCAACTTGACGCCGATGCCCATTCTCATATTCTCGTCGACCCCGTCGTTTCGGCTCAGCATTTGGAGAAAGATGCCGGGATTCATTATCGCTTCATCCCACCTGGATGTATCGGGAATTTCCGGCTGCTGTATTTCTGACTGGACGGAATTCTGCCGTATACGGATGGTATCCTTATACGGAACACCCCTCTCCTGCGCAAGGGCGTTGCCGGCTCCCGGCGCCAATAAAACGGCAATGAACAACAATGCAGTAACGACAACCCAAAACCCTCTCATAAACCTATCCGTTATAAAACGATGAACAACTACTATATAATTTGACCGTCAGAACGGCTCTATCAACCAGAGCGCCCGGTCATGATACTCTATTTTTCGAGTTGGATAATTTTGCTGGACCCCGACGTCTCGGTTCGTCCATGCAACGCGCTGCCTTTATATTCGAGCAACGACGATCCGGACATACTTGCGTTGATGGTCCCGGTAATATTCAGGCGCATGACGCTCGATCCACTGGCATCGACATCCACGTCGCGGACGGTAAATTTTCTTCCATCGAGATTGCTGCTGCCTGATGCGCGGATCAGCATTTTGCGCGAGTTGCCGTTCAGCGCCGCCTCGCTGGCGCCCGACATCGATACGCCAACCTCCTCCGCCTCGCAGAATGCCGCGAGTTTGCTGCCGCCCGAGAGATCGCATGCGAACCGCTGCACGCGCTCGAATCCCTGCTTCACGGTCATCGCGCTTCCGCCGCTCACACCGGCGCCTTTAATCGACGGCATTATAATCTTTGCTTTCAGGGTTCCCGAACTGAGATTGATACCGAAATCGGCGCCCAGATGCAGCAACGATTCGGATTTATAACATTGAATATATGGTACGATGTTATCGTCGCATAATACAACGACTTCGTAGGTATCTCCCGGTTCGATTTCAACGTAAAATCCATGAGCGCATTCCACCTCGGTAAAATCCTTGAAGTCGAATCTTGTCTCAACGACATTCCCGCTTCCTGTGACAAGTTGGGCGCACGATACCATCAGCAACGTGCACGCTGCAAGCGCGGCTGTTTCCAACAGTCTGTTTCTCATAGAATCCTCGGATGAAGGGATAAACATACATGTCAACCAATACAAAATAGCCATGCCGCAAGTGCCGTACAAGGTAGAAATCCAGTATCAGGACACCACAGAACGTTAGCATCCGATGATTCGACGCGACGGCAAAATTGCACACCGCATCGGTACCGGTCTGCGGAATCAGTTGCAGATCACCCGTTCTTCGACTACATTCGCATGATTCCACATCGTCATAACCGGCTTTTCCGGACCGCAGCACAACTTTGCGCCCGGAAGCCGCCGACATACCTTTAACGCGGATCATCTCATGCAACCAACGGACTCCACTGCCCGGGTAGTACAACCGGAATTCCGGAAAGAACTCGGACTTCTCTCTTCCACGATGATCGTCATCGGCTCGATGATCGGATCAGGTATTTTCATCGTCAGCGCGGATATTGCACGAACAGTCGGTTCGCCTGGTTTACTCCTTCTTGCATGGATAATTACCGGTGTTGTGACCACGATCGCCGCGCTCAGTTATGGAGAACTCGCCGGTATGATGCCGAAAGCGGGCGGGCAATACGTCTATCTCCGCGAGGCGTGGAATCCCCTAACCGGGTTCCTGTACGGGTGGACGCTGTTCATGATTATTCAATCGGGCACGATTGCAGCCGTGGCTGTGGCGTTCGCGAAATTCACGAGCGTCTTTCTCCCTTCGCTGAGCGAAAAACATATTCTATTCTCACTCGCCGGCCGAGGCGTATCTGCGGCGCAACTGGTGGCAATCGCAAGCGTCATCATTCTCACGGCGGTGAATATACGCGGAATCAAGGAAGGCAAAATTGTTCAGGATATCTTCACATTTATAAAGATTGCCGCGCTGTTGCTTGTCATCGTTCTCGGTCTAACTATAGGGTGGAATGCGGAAGCTGTTGCAGCAAACTTTTCCGGAATGTGGAACGGCGCGTGGACGCGCATTGCCGATGGTTCCATCCTTTCCGTTGAATCGCTTTCCGGATGGATGATTCCCGCAGCTATCGGCGTGGCGATGGTCGGTTCCCTGTTCTCCTCGGACGCCTGGAACAATATTACATTCACCGCGGGCGAGGTTATCAATCCCAAGCGCACGATTCCATTGAGTCTGGTGTTCGGAGTCGGCGCGGTCACGATATTATATATTGCCGCGAATCTCTCTTATCTCTGCGTGTTGCCGCTTTCCGGCTCGCCGGACGCCGCCACCGTCGCGGGCAGAGGAATGCAGTTTGCAACATCCGACCGCGTCGGCACGGCGATGATGTCTGCAATCTACGGTCCGGCGGGCGAATACATCATGGCAGCGCTGATCATGATCTCCACGTTTGGATGCAACAACGGATTGATCCTTGCCGGCGGGCGGGTGTATTATGCAATGGCGCGCGACGGATTATTCTTCGCAAAAGCAGGCGCGCTCAACAAAAACGGCGTCCCCGCCTGGGCGCTTGTGATACAGGCGGTATGGACGATACTTCTCTGCCTTTCCGGCTCCTACGGCGATCTGCTGGATTACGTCGTCAGCGCGGTACTGATATTCTATATCCTGTCGATTGCCGGGCTATTCAGGCTGCGCCGTTCGCAACCCAATGCCGAGCGTCCCTACAAAGCGTTCGGCTATCCTGTGCTACCGTTATTCTATATACTTGTCGCCGTTTCGATCACTATCATCCTGCTCATATTCAAGCCTAGCTATACCTGGCCCGGCATGGTTATCGTGCTGCTCGGCATTCCCGTATACTTTTTCTGGAGGAAATGGGGCGCAAAAGCGGCGTGATGCGGCGAGTAGCCGGGTCTGATGGACCAGGGCATCCGTCCTGATTGCGCTTGCTATTGACCGGGCTATTCATTAGACTGGTCGTAGACCAGATTATTAGGAGGATTATATGGCAACAGTCGGATCGTATGAAGCAAAAACGCATCTCCCCAAGCTGCTGGAACGCGTTGCGAAAGGCGAACGCATCACGATTACTAAACATGGCGTACCGATAGCGGTTTTACATGGCGTGGGAGAATCGAATACCGCACTAATATCCGAGGTTATCGCCGAAATGAAGTCCTTCCGGCGAGGCAATAGGCTTAGCGGCGATTCCTTGAAGGAGATGGTTGAAGTAGGACGGCGTTGATGGCTTCTGCATTTGTAGTTGATACATCCGTTGTAATGACGTGGTGTTTTGAAGACGAAGCGAGCGCGTACGCGGATACGGTGCTTGATTCGCTTGATTCGAGTCTTATGGTGGTTCCCCCTTTATGGCAACTTGAGGTTGCCAACGTGCTTCTCGTTGCCGAGCGCCGGAAGCGCATCAGCCGTGCAGGAGTGGAACGGTTTCTTTCGCTTCTTAAAATGCTCCCGATTACGATTGAGCATGACTTACCCGGCAGAGCATTCGGCGAGGTGCTCGCACTCGCTCGAGAGTACAATCTTTCCTCCTACGATGCTGCCTACCTCGATCTTGCCCTCCGGCTTGGATTACATCTTGCCACGCTCGACGCGGCTCTGCTTAAAGCTGCAAGGAAATGCAAGGTGAAGGTGTGGAAGGGATGAGGGAGTGGGGATTATTATGTACTATCTCCCGCCGCTCGTAGACGAGCGTCAGCATGTCTGCACTCAGTGTCTACACCCGGCATTTGACGGGCTTCGACGGGCTTCGACGGACTGGCATGAGGAATGATTGCGCAGGACGTCTTCATACCCCCTTAATAAGGCGTCTTTGTCCGGCCACCGCCGGAGGGTCGGACAGACCGCAACGACCGAGCAGTAATTGTCGGTCATGGTGTCCGGTCTGTCCGGGGGGATTGCAATTGCCAGGCACACACTGCACTGTTGATTGGTATTGTATTCGCAACTAACGCATTCCCCCGGTTGCCGGCAAAACTTCGGTATTTTACTGGTATCGCACGCCTACGGCAAATCGTACCCAATTCCGATATGCACGGCGTTTGTTATATAGTTTTTCTCTGCCTTCGATAGCGGCAGTCTAAACGCCAATCCGATATTGAAGGGCTTTACAGGAACATTTACACTCAGCGCCAGATGTTCCCACGCGATTTCCGTTCTCCGCGCCGTTCTATTGCCGGTAAGATACATGCCTCCCCAACCCGCCTGGAATTGTACCTCTCGCAACGAATACCTGAGGTTTAGATTATATACCAGGAAGTTCTCATTCTTAAAGTTGTAATAATACGGAACAATGCTTTTCTGATGTTGATACAGGTTTAATACGCCGCCGCGAAATAGAAGCTGAAGTTCAGGAGAGACCGTCTGCCTCCAATTGAGGGTAATATTTACAGGTATATAGAAATCCCTGAATGCTCCGATTCGTTCAAAATCTGCTTCGTATGCGCTTGTGTACGTAAAAATATTACTGTTTTCTTCCACATCGTCTACATCATCGTAACCGATGACCGGCAACCGGAAGCCCGCTTCGACAAACAGCGTTCGTTCGGCGTTTCCCGCCTCTACTCCGATATAAGGATTGCCGATGCAATCGCCGGAATATTCTTCTTTATCCTGATTGCCCGAACTGGAATATTTTATCGATCCCGAGTATGTCGCGAACGGTATTTCTCCGACAAGTATAAACCCTGGTTTTACCTCATACCTGCCTGATAGATAGAAATTTGAAGACATAAACTCGTAATCCCGTTCATAATACGATGATTGCGGGTCTTCAAATGTGGCATTTACCCATTCGAGCGCCACCGTTTTTACGCCGTCGTTAATCATCCATGTCGATTGACCGAATGCCGGTCCGGTGAACAGCATGACCAAGAATAGTACAGCTAGCGGTGTTCCTGCGTTGAATGTACCCATATGCGCCCCTCATCTTTTTTAAATGGAATACGATACTATTACAGAATAGGAGTATAATTTATCTCTTTTTTTCGTCAGAACCAAGCTACTGGCATTGCCATAATCATGGCTTCGTTTATATCAGGTTTGCAGACTCGGATCTTCGAATACCGTATCTATCTGATTCGTCTGAAGCTGGAAAGAGATCATGATCCGTCTGCCCGGATGAAGACACGTTCGCCAGCTTGTAGCGAGTACTCGGATACAATATCCAAGCTATCAGCAGTCTGCCGCACCCCGCAACTTGCCCGCAACGCACATTCCAGGAAATCCCCCCGCCACGATGTAATTCTTCGAATCGTCGTGGCGACCCTCCATCTATACCGGACGTAGGCGTGCTGCCAAAGCGATATGTCCGGCTACTGACGGAGGGTATGTAGATGCGCTCAGGGCGACTCACTTCACACTTCTCACTTTGTCTTCATCCGGCCACCGCCGGACGCACTTCACACTTTCTTCAAATCCCCCGGCTGCGTAATCTCTCGGTTCCCGCCTTCGGCGGTTCCCTCAAGAACGCATCCTGCCCCCTTGATTCCTCCTCGTCCTCCGGACTCGTCGGAAAAGGGGCTTAACTACCGTTTCACCGTTCTACCGTTCTGCCACTTCTCCCTTGACTTTCATTCCTCAATACGTATATTAGGTTAGACGTTCGTCTTACTCTCGGGCGAACGCGGCAACCGAGAAACCAAGGAACCCATGCACCTGCACGTCCACAGCAACTACTCGTTCCTCGCGGGAACGCTTTCCATCGAGCGGCTGGTGAATTACGCCCAGCGCTACAACTGCGATTACCTCGCCCTGACCGATACCAACAACGTATCGGGCATCATGGAATTCTACGTGCAATGCAGGAAATTCGGCATCAAACCCATTCTGGGCGCGGAACTGCGCATGGGGCATTGCACCGCCGTGCTGCTGGCAAAAAACTGGGACGGCTACGAACGCATCTGCGAAATCGTTACCGCCGCCGTGGAACATGCGCCACCCGCCCGCATCGCCGCAGCCGAAGAGGAAGACGAGGACGCGCCCCGCAACGATGCCGGCGACGAAACACCCTCCGCCGCCGAAGAGCAGTATATCACCCTCGTGGACATCCTCTTCACGCTCCTGAACGCCAATATCATCGTGCTCACAAGCCATGTGCGCCTTGCGGAAACCCTCTGTACCATGCATCCGGGACTGCCGCTGTACATCGAACTGAACAAAGCCGAAGAACACCGCTGGAAACAACTCCTGCGCACGGCGCGGCAGTGCAATCTGCCCGTCGCCGCCACCAACAACGTCTATTTCGGCGAACCCGGCGGCTGGAAATTGCACCGCATGCTCCGCACCATCTCGACCAACAAAGACGAGCAAACGGTGCGTCCCACCGAACTGGCGCATCCCACCTGCTACTTCTCCTCGGAATACGAATTCAAAACGTGGTTCTCCGATGTGCCCGAAGCCCTCGACAGCCGCCGCGCCATCGCCGGGCAGTGCAACGTGGAGTTCGACATCGCCACAAGCAAATTCACCACGTTCGAGGGCGACAGCGGACTGCGGAACAACGAACTCCTGCGCGTGCTTGCCGAAACCGGTTTCGCCCTCCGTTACCCCGGCGCCACCCCGGCGCACCGGCAACGCATGGAAAAAGAACTCGCCATTATCGAACAACTGGGATTCGTGGACTATTTCCTCGTGGCGCAGGATATGATTCAATATGCAAAGCACAAAAACTACCCCTATATCGGACGCGGGTCGGGCGCCAACAGTATCGTCGCCTATTGCCTGGAAATCACCAACGTGGATCCCATCGAGCTGGACCTGTTCTTCGAGCGCTTCCTCAATCCCGAACGCCGCTCCCCGCCGGATTTCGATGTGGATTTCTCCTGGCGGCACCGCGACGATGTCATCGACTATGTCCTGAAGAAGTACGGCGACGACCGCACGGCGATGCTCTGCACCATCGCGACGTTCAAACCGCGCGGAGCGCTGCGCGCCGCCGGCAAGGCGCTGGGCATCGGCGATGCGGAAATCAAGGAATTCACCGCCTCGCTGCCGGGCTACGGTTCGATCAGGGAATTCATGTTCGAACGCGATTCGCTCGCGAAACGCAGCACGGCGTTCGAAGATCCCCTTGTCCGCAAGTGGTGGGAGCTCGCGGCAAAAATTCTGGAATTTCCCAACCACTATTCCATCCACTCCGGCGGCGTTATCCTCGCCCCCTCGCCTATGAACCGCTACTGCGCAACGCAGGTCGCGCCCAAGGGTGTGCGCATCATGCAACAGGATATGTACAGCGCCGAAGACTGGCATTTGGAGAAGCTGGATATTCTTTCCACACGCGGACTGGGGACCTACCTCGATACCATCACCGCCGTGAAACGCAAAACCGGACGCCTCCCGGATATCGTGTACGATTACAAGAAAGCCTGCCGCGATCCGGAAGCGCGGCGCATCATGAAATCGGGCGGCACCATCGGATGCTTCTATGTGGAATCGCCGGCGATGATCCAGTTGCTGAAAAAGCTCCGCGCCGATACGTTCGAAATGCTCACCGCCGCCTCGTCCATCATCCGTCCCGGCGTGGCGCAGAGCGGCATGATGCAGGCATTCATCGAGCGGTTTCACGATCCGAAAAAGATCGACGTGCCGCACCCGAAAATGCTGGAGCTGCTGAAAACAACCTTCGGCGTGATGGTGTATCAGGAAGATGTGATCAAGGTGGCGCATTACATCGCGCGGATGAGTCTTGGCGAAGCCGATTTGCTGCGGCGCGCCATGTCGGGCAAGATGCGCTCGCGCGACGCTATGCGAATGCTGCAGGAAGGATTCATGCGCGGCTGCAGGAAGGAAGGCATTGCCGACGATGCAGCGAAAGAAATCTGGCGGCAGATGGAATCGTTTGCCGGGTACAGCTTCTGCAAAGCGCACTCGGCATCGTACGCGGTGCTGTCGTTCCAGCAGGCGTGGCTGAAATCGTACTACCCCGCCGAGTTCATGTGCTCGGTACTCAACAACCAGGGCGGATACTACCGTCCCGAAGTGTACATCCAGGAGGCGAAGCGGCTGGGCATTCCCCTGCACCTTCCGAACGTCAATCGCAGCCACCACCTGCACTACTGCTACGACGACGGCAGCATTCAACTTGGGTTCCTGCATATCAAAAACCTCTCGCTCAAATCCATCGAAGCCATCGTAACCGAGCGGGAGAAAGACGGCGCGTACAGGGATATCGTTGATTTTATTCAGCGCAGCAATGCCACATACGAAGACATCATGACGCTGATCCGGTGCGGCGCGTGCGATTGCTTCGGCGAGGCGCGTCCCCGGCTTGCGGTAGCGCTGGGACGGTTTTTCAAGCATCTGCGCGGGAAAAACAAGAACAAGGAACTGGCGCTGAACGTGAGTCTGCGCGACGAAACAATCGAGGACCACATCGATGCGCTGGGCGATTACAGCAAACAGGACAAGGCGATTGCGGAGTTCGAGGCGTTCAACTACACCGTGAGCTGCCATATTCTCGAAGTGTTCGGCGATTTCATGAACGGCACGGTAAAAAGCGCCGAACTGCGCGAGCATCTCGGCAGGCGCGTCACCGTCGGCGGATGGATGATTGCCGCGAAGATTACCCGCACCAAGCAGGGCGAGCGGATGATGTTCGTGAACCTCGACGACGGCGAGGGACATATCGACGCGGTGTTTTTCCCGAAGGCGTATGCGCGCTACGCTCCGCTCCTGCGCTCTGCCGGACCCTTCCGCGTTACGGGCAAGGTAACGGAGGAGTACGGCGTCATCAACTTCATTGCCGATGAGCTGGAGATGTACACGAACTCCGCACGCGTTTCGCGCAAGGATGCGAAGGAAATGGGCGCTGCGGCGTGAGGTGAAAGGCGAATGAATAGATTTGAAGAAAATAATCGCAAAAGGTCTTCGTCTATGGAAGATATGTTGAGTTACGGTTATATTGCGCTATCTATGGAATCGCAGCAGTTGAGGTAGAACAAATGATAAAACGTATCAAAATCGATGGATTTAAATCATTACGAGATGTCACAATCGAATTAAATGAACTCTCCATCCTTTTCGGACCGAATGCGGTTGGAAAAAGTAATTTCCTTGATGCTCTGCAATTGTTATCGGGTATGGCAACCAAAAGAACACTTAAAGAGTCTTTCGACTATCCTTTTCGTGGCGATCCTCTTGAGTGCTTTTCGTTTAGCTCAGGAGGTATTAGCAACCAATTTGAACACGACAAGATGCATATGTCGATTGAGGTCGATGTTGAATTATCTTCAGCAACAATCGAAAAGGTTACGAAACATATTTCTGAGATGAAAAAATCTGATGTCAATGGTCATGCATCATCTACAAAAAGAAGTATTCATGAGAAGTATTTGAGGTATGCGCTCGAAATAGAACTAACACCAAAAAACGGTTTTCTCTATGTTGTCAACGAGTATCTAGTTGCGTTGACGAAGGATGGATCGCCGAGGTCGAACAGGAGTCCTTTTATCGAGAGAAAAGACGAGAAGCTCCACCTTCGATTGGAAGGTCAAGCCCATCCCCGTTATTACGATTTACGTTTGGATCATACAATAGTTTCATCGCCATTATATCCTCCTCATTATCCACATGCAGTTGCATTTCGCGAAGAACTTTCGAATTGGTTTAATTATTATTTCGAGCCACGAGAGGTTATGCGAAAACCAAATTCTATAAAGGAGGTTCGACACATCGGACTAATGGGCGAGGAGTTAGCGGCATTTCTAAACACTCTTAAAAGTACATCTCCGAACGATTTCATGGCAATTGAAACAGCGCTTCGTGCAATAATACCGAGCATAAAAGGGATAGAACTCGTTCCAAATTCAATTGGACAGATTGAATTTCTTTTACTGGAGGGCGAAGATAAAATACCAGCGGGTGTACTGTCTGAAGGAACATTAAGATTGCTCGGATTATTATCACTCCCAGGCGCACAAAATCCTCCGGCGTTGATTTGTTTCGAAGAACCTGAAAACGGCGTTCATCCAAAGCGATTACGTTCGATAGCGGATCTATTGCGAAATATTTCCACCAAATCTCAGGTGATTGCGACAACTCATTCTCCGATTTTACCTAATTATATAGGTAATGATCATTTATTTGTTGTGAAGAAACGAAACAACAAAACAATCATATCTAAATTTGATCCATGGGGAGAGGTTGCCCGCGAATCAGATATTTCAAAACATCTCGATGACGATGATGACGATCACTATCACAGTATTTCTCATAGAATTCTACGAGGAGACTTTGATGAGTAAGCCAATAATAGATATCTTCTGCGAAGACACCGGACATGAGCTTACTATTCGAAGCGTACTGTCGATTATAATGAGGGATTTCGGACTTGATGCAATTGTTCGTCCGTTAAATGTAGCAGGAGGACACGGTGCGGTTTTGAAAGAGCTTGTACAATATTACCAGGATATTGCAAAGGGAAGAACGCACCGCCCAGACATGGTAGTAGCTGCACGCGATGCAAATTGCAATGGATATTTAGAAGCAACAAAGCTTATGCAAAAAGCAAAACCACCTGAACTTGAATCGTTGCCTACAGTGTATGCGGTTCCTGATCCACATATCGAACGATGGCTGCTATCAGATCAAACGGCTTTTAAATCCGTGTTTGGAATCGGCTGCTCGCGACCTGCATCCAAATGCGAACGCGGATACTACAAGAAAGCGTTGAAGGATTCAATACTAAGCGCTGGCATTAATCCCAGGTTAGGTGGAGTGGAATTTGCGCCTGCACTTATCGAGCAAATGAATTTTGATCGATTCTCCTTTGACGATGATTCCTTTAAACGTTTCATCTCAGATTTACGTCCAGCGATTCGTCTTCTACTCAAGTAATGGAGATGTACACCAACTCCGCCCGCGTTCTCGCGCAAGGACGCGAAGGAAATGGGCGCGGCGGCGTAGGCGTGCAATTGCATTCTCGACGCCGCACTAATCACGCTAGAGATTCGGTATCGATACCTTCAATTACATAGCGTCCGCTACCGCACAACAAGCATAGATCTCGTTTGCGCTCTGCCGTCAATTGTGAGAACATAATAGTAGGTCCCCGATGGAAGACCGGGATTCGCGTATGGAATGGAGTACGCGCCGGCATGGACGGTTCCGGAGTACAACCTGGCAAGTTCATCGCCGTTGGAAGAATACAGAATGAGCGAAGCCTCGCGGGCGGCTGTTCCGGCGTGCTCATCGACAGTAAAGCGAAACTGAGTTGAACCGCGCATTGGATTGGGATGGGTTTGTTCGAGCGTGAAATCCGCCCTGCGCCGAACGACTTTATCGCATAACCCGTCCACAAGAACAGAGCCGGTATCCGGTATGGAAAGGTTATAGCAGCAATCGGAAAAAAGCGTCGCGGAAGCCAGCGTCAGAAATGCCGATTCGGGTACAAACCGGGGATGTACGTTGAACCGCACAAAGTAAAGAACGTTGCCCTGTCCGGGAACGAAACTTTCATCCACGCAAACTTCAAGAGTGTCGCGATTCTTAATACTCCATGCAAGCGCAGCGTTTTCCGTTATCGCGCCAATGCCGTCTACGCCGATAGGTTCAAAATAATCGGGATCGAAACGAATGCTCGAAAGAAATGTCATTGGCGTGACGGCTGCCGTATCCTCGAGAATAACAGGCAGACGGAGTTGTTTGGACGCAACCGGCGGCGGCGAAGGGAGACGAATTTGAAACGCGCTTTCACACCGGCAAATCGTGATAGTATCTGATTGCGCCATAAAACTCGAATTGCAACTATTTTTAAATTTCAGGCTATCGACTGTAACGATTGTCCGCCCGCTGGTATTGCCGGAATGGACATTAAAACTGAAACCCACGAGTATGTTTGAGCCCGTCTGAAGTTTTTTACTATGCACATCGCATTTCCAGACACCGGGTCGAATAATCCTTGCATCGATTCTATAAGGAATCGCTGTGCTATCCACGATAAAAGGATACTGTATCCTCAATACCCGTGTGTCGAATTTAAGAAGAAAGGAATACGAATAGGGAACATTTCCATACACAGGCGCGTCGAGCCGGAGGTAAAATTTGACGTCGTCCGGAGGGATGAGTTCAGCGTTGTCCGCATCGAGGGAATAATGCAACGGCTCATAATTGAGTGGCCAAAAGATCGATGTATCTACCGTTACAGTTTCGCCTTTATAAGTCGCGGTCCACCGGATATTCTTTACGCTCGAATCGCAATCCAAGGCGTTGTATACGATGGAGCAGTAATCGGATTCCATTTCACCGAGTATCTGCTTATAGACCGACCCAAGCGTCCGCTTATCGGATTTACTGAGGTAATAATATTTACCGCCCGTCGCAATCGCCATTGTCTGAAGCGAAACATCGACGAGATGTTGCGTAATCCAACTGATCGTATGAATGATAATATCGTTTTCGACGGCATATGCAACGATTTCACTCGTCATATCGATATAATCTTCCACTTCTCCATCGGTCATGACGATACAACTCTTTCTCCCGCCGGCGGCGGCGAGTTCCTGTATCGCAAGTAAAACAGTCTTGAATAACGGGGTGCCGCCATTGGCGCGTAGCTTGTTGATATAATTTTTAAGAATTTCCTTATCGGAAGTAAATGGAACTGTGACCGACCCGCCTTCATCGAATGTCGCTACACAGCATTCGTCTGTATCGTCCAGTGAATCGATAAACTCCGAAGCCGCCACCTTCAATGTGTCCAGGGCCTTCATTAATATCATGCTTCCGGAATTGTCCAATACAAGTCCGATGGATTTGTATGAGTAGCCCTCCGGACAGTTCATCAGAAAATCGACTGGGCGGCCGTTATCGGTGATCGTTAGGAGCACCGAATCCGGATGTATCGTTCTTCCGTCGTAGGTACACTTTGCCCGGAATGCAATATGCGGAGGAGAATCAATCGTAAGATCTCTGACATCCAGTAGTAAATGCTGCGATACCGAACTCGATGCTACAATACATGTGAGGACGATAATACGCAGAAGTATGTGTCTGAGCGGACAAACCATACATATTCTTGTTATTCTTCCAGCGTTATAGTTAGTTCTCAACCACGAGACGCCCGCCTGAATTTCGTACTGTAATCGGGTTTCAGTTCGAAATCCATGCAACCGCATTGTTGCGCTCTGCATTCCGGGGACAATCTAACCGAACGTCATCACTCCGGAACGGCCTTCCCGCCAATTACATCATGCGTGGATATAGATAAGACTTTACGTGCTCTCCCAAGGTTACACTGCTGGCATATTTTCAAGAAACCGCATCTACCCGATTGCATATATTTCTACATATCCCTTCTTTTTGCGGCTATCCTGGATGACGTCCTGTGCAAATTGTTTAACAAAACATGTCACCCTCCCGATCGCTTCCCTGCGTAAAGGGGCGGGATATCCCTGTCTACCGCTGACATTCCGCTACTACGTATCCGCATGAGATCCCGGTCAGCCTGCGGCTGCCCAGGATGACGATCGGGTTAGGTAGTTGCTAAAACTGCGTTATCCTGCCCCGGAACTCAAAATCCGGTATAGGTTGGATCGCCGATATCGTCGGGACGAACGACAAGCGTTATGGTCGCACCCGAGACGGTTTTTGAGGTCCCGGAGATAGTACAATCAGTAGCGGTACCGACGATGGAATATGTTGCATTTTCGTTTCCGCTTTTTTCCATGCGCGAGGCATAACGTACGTTTGGTTGGCTATTATCGCCGCCGGCGTTGGGCTCCCCGGTTATTATTTGAGCAGCCCGTTCGCCTTTTATACCGACATCGGCGAGAGTGATGCCGACAAAGCTGTTTCCGCCGCCTCCGAGCAATGTCGGCTTGTGGTAAAATCCCTGAGCGGCTGCAGCCATGCGAAGCGCATCCTGCGTCATTGCATCTTTATTGGCTTGATCTGCATTGGAGCCGAAAATGCTGATTCCCACGACCACAGCGATTCCAACGATAATGACTCCCAAAACGATAAGTAGCAATTGTTGCGAGCCCATGCCATATTCTCCAGAAAATGATGAGTGTGTACCATCGAATTTGCCTGACCCACTACGTCGGCAATTTACTCAATAGACCTTTCAAAAGCATTACATGCCCCTTACAACACTGAAAGGTAACGCGCATTGGAATCGGTACATTGTGCCTGATTCCAATCTCAGTAATGTATAAATTCCCGTTATTCCGCTATCTCCGAATCACATCGCAGGCTTCTGCAGCGAGCGTTCGCTCATCGTACCAGGAACGATCGACGCAGACGAAGGAACTGTACACCGAAGAGGTATCGATTGTCCCTAATATGGCCTGCAAAACCAGGCACCGTTCTCGACGCTGTAGTCACACGGTCGACGTTTCATGTATCCCTTTCTCAAATGCATGCTCCAGAAACCAAACCAACGTCTTCCCGGTTCTGATGAGTGTACCATACAGAGGAACCGGATTGGCTTCAATACTCATCCTTGGCGCAACCGGATACATCGGAGGGAAGCTGCTGGCGCCGCTTCTCGACGCCGGTCACGATGTGCATTGCCTCGTGCGCGATGCACGGAGAATAAACCGGTTTCCGGACGGCGTTACCGTTCATACGGGGAACGCGCTGGATACATCGTCGCTTGCCGCTCCGCTTGCAGGCATCGACATTGTGTATTATTTGATCCACTCCATGCGCGAAGGCGATGATTTTGAAACGAAGGAACGCCTCGCTGCGGAGAACGTCCGCGACGCCTGCGCAGATTCCCGCGTGCAACGTATCATCTACCTCGGCGGGCTTGGAAAAGATGTAGAAAGCAAGCATCTCAAAAGCCGCCATGCCGTAGGCGAGGTCTTGCGGAGCGGCAGCGTTCCCGTGACCGAGTTCCGCGCAGCGGTTATTGTCGGTTCCGGCAGCGCTTCTTTCGAGATGGTACACCACCTCGTGAACAAGCTCCCTGTTATGATCTGTCCCCGGTGGCTGGTTGTTAAAACGCAACCCATCGCACTGTCTGACGTACTCCGATACCTCACCGGCGCGATTGAGCAAACAGAATCGGCGGGCCGCATCATTGACATTGGCGGTCCGGAAGTACTTACGTACCGAAGTATGATGCTGATCGTCGCGAAGGTACTCGGACTCAAGCGGCTATTGATACAGGTTCCCGTTCTCACTCCCCGGTTATCCTCGTATTGGGTCAACCTCGTCACTCCCATCCAGGCGTCGCTCGCACGTATGCTTATCGAAAGCGTGCGCCACGAGACGACCTGCAGCAACAACGATGCGCGTGATCTTTTCCCATTCACACCACTCACCTACGAGGAAGCGGTACGCCGCACGCTGAACCCTGTCCTTGAAGGCAACGCCATGCTGGCTCCCGACGTCGAGTCTGGGATCGAGCGCAAGCATATGATGATCGATACGCAAACCCTTACCGTCGATGCGTCTCCTGAGCAGACATTTCGTACTGTTTCGTCGATCGGCGGAGAGAACGGCTGGTATTATGCGAACTGGCTTTGGACCATCCGCGGTTGGATCGACGAGATTGTCGGAGGCGTCGGACTGCGTCGCGGACGACGCCATCCCATAGAGCTCACAGTAGGCGAAGTACTGGACTTCTGGCGCGTCGAGGCGTATGAACCGAACCGAGTACTCCGTCTACGCGCCGAGATGCGTGTTTGGGGTAAGGCATGGCTTGAATTTACAATATGCGGGAACGCTGACGGTTCTTCGCTTCTTACGCAAAAAGCATATTACTATCCAAAGGGAGTGCTTGGTCTTGCTTACTGGTATTCCGTCAATCCGTTGCACTGGTTTGTATTCAGGGGGATGATCAGAGCAGTGAAAAAACGGGCGGAACAGGCAGCGCAAGAACAATTCACCCCCTGATGCGTTGTTTCATTGTCGTTATGCTTACAACGATTGGAGATGCAGAGCGATGCCGTAGATGATCCTTGAAAGATCTATTTGCATAGATACTCCGTATTCCTATCGATCATTCGGAAATGTTACTCTTCGTTCGCAACAAGTATAGGTATTATTTTTCTGAATATTGCCTTCATTCCATAATTCGCTATCGCATAGTCTCTACCACCGGCGGCGTTTTTCCGCAGACAACCATTATTACCTGTCTTGTGATAGATGAAACAGCGATAAATGAGATAATCATGATCGAAAAACAGCGTTCGTTATCGCTCACAAGAATGGAAACACATGACGCTGTTCCAATTCCAATAATGGACGAATAGATGTATATGCGTGCTGTGTACATTTTTTGAGATAGTTGAAGGAACTTTTCCCATACAATAGTCCCTCGTCGTAATTGCATCATTCTCCATGCAACAATGAGAATGTATAGCATTAAGGATAGCAGTAATGGAACGAAAACCATAAGCCAATTATACTCCGAATCAATGTAACCATCAAAAATGCGGGACTTTAAAGGAACCGAAGCGGAAATGAGAAAGAATAACGCCGGATAGTTCAGAGAATCCATATACATCAACTTCATCTTTTCTTTTTTTGATTCCTGCAAACTCATCTCAGGCGTGACCATCTCCGCGTCTTTAGCTCGTTGGTTCTTTTTCTGGATTATGCCTTCTATTTTTTTCCAAAATGTCATCGTCATAATAACCGTAAATGTAAGCGACTCCCATATTCCATCTGCCAAGTTCCATACTTCTTTCTCGAAATACACCGTCGTTACATACTGAAAGATAAAAGGGACGAAAAGAAGTACAAACACCATAAACAACAGGAGTCGCCTGGAATCTTTGCGCTCCGACAGGTTCTTTGCGATAATTTCGTCTACCGCCACATCCACGCACTGTTTACTGGTATTGTACATAAAGATTGCCATGCCGCCGAACCATGCCAGCCACATCCCAATCATTCCAATAATGCCGGCGTCTTCTTTCAGGTACCCGGCAATCAGCGCTGTGATGAGGATGACAATCATCATCCAGTTGAACGCATAATACCCGGCTTTGTAGGTGTAGAACTGAATCCTTTCGTCCGTAGCAGCTTTATTTATCCGTCGTTGAAACCACCTCATTGCAAGTCCTTATCCTCTTTTGGATTCTTCAGCCAGGGCGGACGTTTGTAAAGATACTGCTTTAACGTTGAATATTGAAGATATCCTGCAAAAGCTATTATGGGAATCAAAATCGCAATGGTTGTAGAAATCGATAAATCAGAATTGAACCACCACATCAGAGCCAATGTTATTATCCAGATAGTCGTATATCCGACCTGTCTCACTATATATCGTCGTGCCTTCTTTGTTTTCCCGAGTTGGTACAGTGCTTCCCTCCTTCTGCGTGAATCAAAACCTCCTCTTTGTTCGAAATACCCGCGAATGGTGTTACCAACACCGATAATTCCGATTGGAATGATCCAGTATGCCTGTAGATTTTCGCCACTGTATCGAAGAACGAGAAAACTTGTGAGAAAAAGTAGAAGTGTCATGACCTCATACGCTTTTCTTGCGGCTCTGTTGCGCACCGCTTCGATGTGCTCATCGAAAAAGTCTGTTTCAAACATCCACATGATGACCTCCGGATATGGTTTCGATCCGCTTTTTCTCCAATTCTTCTTCTTCGATCATATCGATGATTTTCTTTTCATACCGGTTGAGTCGGTAGTAGTACCACATCAATCCACCGAAGAGAAGAACAATCAGGCCTACGAGCTGCAATCGCTCCCTTGCCAGAATCGACAAGCCGAGAAGAGCTACGCCCAGCGTAATAAACGTCGCGGGACTATCGTTTTTCCGCCGCATTTCTTCGATGGAACCAAGCTTGCGAAGCCGCTTTTCCATGAATGCGTGATCCGATTTACCGGGTGGAAATACTGCCATTTGATACATTCCGACAATCAGAAAGGTATAGGTGATCGCATCGACGGCGGAAATTTCAACGATATCATAAGCTGTCAGATGGTATATAACAAGCAACACAAGCGAAGCAATCAACCAACTGATGTGCGATGTACGATAGTATTCGTACCTCTCGCGTTCATCGCCTTTGGGTGTGAGCCATCCGAAATGCATCCTTCGTTCCTTCACTTATTGTTGGTCCAATGGTACTGCGGCATCATCAACTTCCCCTCGTTTTTCGGCTTTGATAAGGGAGAGCGGTTTTACTGTCAGATTGGTGTTTGCTGACTTGTACATGACAACCCCGCCTACGACACAATAAAACACAAATAGTATGATTTCGGTCCACCCGATATCTTTGACGGGACGGTTTGAAAGGGTTATCACTGAAACAAATGAAATAATAAACAAAACTTGTTTGCGTATATACCGTTTTGCCCGGCCCGGCGCTTTGCCCAGGCGGTATTGTTCCTCTCGTATGACATCCCACGTAAGTCCGTTTCGATTGAGGATAATGGCATTCACCGCCATTCCCAGCGTGGCAACGCCGAGCACGAAATACTGCAACGCATCGTTTTTATGCCCGGTTACCTGCGTATATACGACAAGAGAAAGAAGCAGTGCGATATACATTGCCTCGAAAGCAACTCGCCCCGCCTTGTTTTGTATTGCTTCCAGCCGCTCGTCAAACGGCTCCAATCCGAAAATGCTCACTATAATTCCTCCTGCAACATTCCTGCTTGCGCTTCTTTTGCCAACCTGTTTTTAATCATTGTATATTCGAGCCAGACGCCGATCACAAGTGTTACCGTAAAGAGGACAAGCATGAACCAGCTCCATTCCTTATATGGATAATGGGCAATTGCTATAGCAAAGACTATCGATCCCCGGGATACCGATTTAGTCCAAAAATGGTCCTTGAGATATCGCGCGAAATACCCGTTCCGGTATTGCTCATCCACGATAGTATCTCTTGTAATGCCATGCTTTTTTATGATCATACCATGAGCAATAAAGCCAGGCAATAAAATACATAGGATTATTATTTCGAAATTGAAATCCTGATAACCGAGGATTTGTGTGCGGATGATAACAACGGCAATTGCTGCAAGGCACGTTACCTTGAATGCCTTGTTGCCGGCTTCGTCAAAGATCGCCTTAAGACGTTCGTCGATGTTTTCATAACCGAACAAATTCATTGTTTTCCTCCCTCATCCGATTTCAACGATGAAGGTTTCCTGCCGATGGATCGTTGTTCCATAAAGTATATGAGAAACCCGAATGCAATCCATACTGTCACCCTACTAAATATCCGCCAGGGCGAGTCGGCCGCGAAATTGACGCTGTACACAATCATCAGCAGAACCATTCCAGCGAGCGTGATGCGGTGCAGCCGAAAATACCGGTTCCGCATTCCTGATTTTCCGATGCGGTATACATCCTCCCGAATGTTTTGCGAATCGATACCTGCGTTGCGCTGTATAACCGCCTGCACAAGATGCGAAATTCCGACCGCCGCGAAGACAAGCCATTCGAGCAACCCGAATTCATTGCCGGTTATGCCTTTATATCCGAATAACATCAGCATTACAAGCCACGTCTGAACATAGAACGCAATATTCCCTGATTTGTTTAATGCGGCTTTAATGCGCTCATCGTAGAGCTGGGTTTCAAACATTACCCCTCCTCCTCGAGATAAAACAGATCGTCTACTTTTGTGTTTAATGCTTTGGCAAGCTGAAGCGCAAGCTTGGTCGAAGGGCAGTATGTCCCCTGCTCGATATAGTTTATTGTTTGCCGGCTGACCCCCACCATATCCGCAAGCTGACTTTGCGTCAGTTCGCGCGCGCGGCGTACCGTGCGGAGATGCGTGCCCCAGTCTTGCTCTTCATTTGCCATACGCCAATGTAAAGATATTGCGACCATATGTCAAGTATGCTTGACATATTTATTTTGTCACAAATGATGCTCCTGGTGGCACTTAATAGGTATAGAGTAAATCTGCAAAAGCCCACAAGCACATTCACAACTTACGGAGCAGCAATGGATACTTCCAGCGTATTCAAACTTGCCGTTGACACCGTCATTCTCCGGGATACGGTACAGGTAGGGTTCTTTGAGACTCTAATGATGTCCGAATTCGTTTGTCTCTTCTTCATCTTTCTCCTATCCGGTTTGCTTGGCGGATGGGGAGCATTTTGGTATGACAAATCAAAAGCCGCAGCTTCAACTACTCCACTAAACGCTGCGACAGGCGCTTCTACGTCGATATCAGGTTCGAAACGGAGTTCAAGCAAAAAAACCGATGTTCTTCCTGCACTCGGCTACTTTGTACTCGGCGTAGTGGCTTCGTTTACCGTGCCGTTGTTTTTCTCGATGTTTAACCTGGATTTGATGGAATCGCCGTGCAGCGATATAAGCAAAGTCTTTGCTTTAATTGGGGCATGTCTTGTCGCCGCTGTATTCTCAAGAACATTTCTCGCCAAAATCGCTGAGAAGGTTTTCGATAAATTTAACGTATTGAAAAAGGATGTCGACAGCATCAAATCCGACACAGCCGCCGCATTGACGGCAATTTCCGAGCCTCCCAGAACAGCGCACGATACCGCCGCAGTGCGGATCCCCGATCAATACAAACCGATTATCGAACACCTCGAAAATGGCGAATTCCCTCTGCAAACACTCGAAACACTTTCCGAAAAAGCCCAGATGGATCCGACAGAGCTAACCGAGGCAATTCGTCAGTTGGAAAAACAGGGAATCGCTGCCAAAATCACGCTTGATGACGGTGTAGTCCGATGGTATCGCACAAATGCCCCTGTCGCCGTAACTTCCGGAGGCAATTCTGCCTCGGAGGACGATTCGAAATCGTAGACGTATCGAATAGTTACACCTCGAGGGCTGTCCCTTTTTCCGGTTCATCGAAGTGAAAAGGGGACAGCTCAGACAAATGGGCTAGAGTTTTTACGTCCGCTACCGGGTCTCGACCCTGAAGCTTCCCTGGGTCCTCATAATTCCGTTTTCATCCGGCTTTTCGACGGAATGATCGCCGCTTGCGAGAACGGCGCCGGTTTCGTCGATATCGAACGTCCGGATGTTTTCCACTTTGCTTTTTCCGCCGACGGCAACAACGAAGCTGTAGTACGATTTCTGTCCGTCGATGATGCGCGATACCGATTCAATGCGGTCGCTGCCGACATGTTTCGCCGAGGTCTGCTTCACCGCCGACGGCAACGCGTCCTGTGTTACCGGGAAGGAACGGACCGCCTGAAGTATTTCTCCGGCGCTGGAAAGCTTTACGGAAATGGTTGTATCGCCGCTGGTAAATCCAAGTTTATAGGACGTAATCCCGTATTGATCCTGCTCGATCCCTGTGGCGTTGAACTCAATCCCCGGATAAAGCTTCTCGATCGCCGCCTTCCCTTTTTGGGGAAATCCGTCAGGATAATTTTCGGTGCGTTTTTGAGCGGAAACGCTAAAAGTTAACATAATTGAAGAAACAACGGCGAAAAGTGTGCAACTGAGTTTCATTAATACCTCGATTAACGGTTTGATGACTGTGCCAGATGAAATATAGGGAATTCGGTTCAGACTTCAGGCGGTGTACAGCCTGTCATGGAACTTCATTCTGTTTTCCCGAACCTGTCAAGGATATCTTTCTTCAACAGGTAATGATACGAAAACAGTTTGCCGTCGAATACAATTGAGAACGTGCCGTATGCCGATGGGCAGTATTGACGGATCTCCTTTGCGGATTTCAGTTCAACGATCTGACATGGTAGTTCAAGTTCCATCGCGGCTTCCTGCACCATCCAGGCAGCGTCTGGGATATACGGGCATTGCGGCGTCGTGAGAACAGTGAACCCCTTCCCGAATTTCTTCGCCTTCTTTTCCCAATTGCCGGCAAACGAAGGGGCGGGCGCTTCGCCGAACCGTTTGACCATCAGTTTGAACGATGGCGGGGCTTCGTCGACGCACTCGTAGCCGCGGCGTTCCAATGCCCGGCTTCCGGCAAGCCACACTGCCTCCGATGTCGCCATCGCGACCCCAAGCTTCCCCTCCTTGCGTGCATCGTCTTCGGCTTGTTGCAACAGGAACGAACTCAGCCCTTTCCCCTTGCTCTGCCCCACGACCCACAGGCAATGGATAAACATGTACCCTTCCGCATTGACAGGCCGCCAGGCGTGTTCGCCGGGAAGATACTCGATCATCCCGCGTTGCGGAAGTTCGAGCATTTTAATATGCAGACCTTCGGCGAAGCGTTCCTTCAGCCATTGTTTCTTTGCAAGATATCCCGGCGCTTTCTTCTTGCTCATCGCGCAAAAGAAACCGAGCTTATCGACGGTACCGGCAGTGATATTGATGATTGAAGGCTGATTCATGGCTCGCCCTGAGATAGTGAAACGCTATGCAAATATATGAATCGCGAATGCATGTAGCGCTACCCCGAGATCGGTCAAACGCCGTATTACTCCGGCAATGCGTTGCAGGGCGCGTGACGATAGCGGTAGATACACAACCATCCCGGCAGCTGCGCCTGCAGGTACAGATTTAACTGCCGGGATAATTTATTGAAGCGTTTACGCAGAAACGTATTTCTGGTAATCGCGCAGCATGTTCTCACGGATATTCTTCATGAACCACCGCCGGATGGGCGCGATATTCATCAGGAGTGTCAGGCATGCATTGACGATGCGCTTGCCGTATTTCCGCGTCGGGAAATCGTACAGTTTCAGACGCTTGTAGGTGCGGTGATCGTTCCGGAAAATAACCCGCATGCCGTCGTAGATGTCGTCGCGGAATACTTTCCATCCCGCCTTGCCCCGGAATGTTTCCGCTCCGGCTGCGCACTGCCCCGCCGCTGATACAAGCCTCGACGCCAGCCCGTCGAGCATACCGTCTAGCGCAGGGAGATTCGCCGGTTCATCCGTGACGATATCCACCAAATTGGCTCTCTGGATTTCGACGAATGCAGTCAACACCTCTCGCGCAACAGGCGTTTGGGACAAGGGTCCCGACGCAAGAACGGCGAACTGTTTTCCGGCGAGCGTCGGCGTATGATTTTTGTAGAACATGCGGTCGATGAAGGTTTTCCACTCGGCGGAGAAAAACCGGTCGCGCACTTCGCCGACGAATACAATTATATCAGCCGGCATCAACCGCTGTTCGAACAGCGATATGTACTCGTCCTTGCCCGTGTAGGCGCAACGATTGACGTCGGCGCACTGCAGGCAACCAATACACCCGCCCGCGATATTGATCTCGCGAATGTTGAAGACGTGCGCATGGGCGAATGCACCTTTCAGCCGGTCAACCATTGCTGCAAGGTTTGAAGAGCCGTCTCTCGAATCATGAAGTATGACGACAGTGCGACCGTTCGTTTCCACCGGCGCTCTTCGGGGTCCGGGAATATATTTCCCGCTATTCGCGCAAACCGGCGTGTTCAGTGCCGGACAAGCAGCGCCGGTAAGCGCCTTTTCGAGAATCCCCGTCCAGAAGATATCCACCTTTTGCCTGCCTTCGTATTGAAGCAGATCGTGCATATCGAGCGACAGCGCCCCCGCGAATTTCATTCCCATATCCTCGCAGATACTGCGCATGTATTCCTGCGCCGTGTGGTCGTAAAAGTGAATGGATGTCGTGAGGACGGCGGCATATTTCCCTGCGAACGTGCCGTATGCGTTGCGTTCCGCCGCCAGTTCGATGAACCGTTTATACTGCGCCGGAACCAGCATATAATACACGGGACTTGCCCAAAGCACGAGGTCGGAGCGGCGCACCGCCTCGATTGCTTTTTCGAATTCCGGAACGCTGCGTTCCAGAGCGGCGATACGGCTCGATATCTGTTGAATGGAATATTCGTGTTGCGGGAAGTTCTTTTGCAGGTACTTTACGTATTGCATCGTCACGCTTTGTTCGCCTTTGGGACTGCCGCCCAAAACCGTAATAATCATAAAAGGCTCCGTTCTCTTATAGTCGTGTGTTATTCGTTGTCTTTTCCCGGGAACTCATGAAACTCCGATACACGATGGAAAAACGTGCGGTCGAGGTAGTACTTCCTCATTGCCTGCGCCATTTTTGTCATGATCAGCGTGACCTCCATCGCCTGCGGTCTGGGCAATTCGCCTGTAATGCGGGCGTGCATTTCCATTTCGAAGTCCACGATTTCCTTCGCGAGTTTCGGATATCCGTCCGCTTCTTCAAGTGGGACGCCGAATTGCATCATACGGACAAGGGCTGTGGCGACTGCGACGTCATCCTGATTGAACCGGCCCTTTTTTTTCGGCATCAGTAAACCGAGCTTTAACGCCTTCCGCGCGTCCCGAAGCGGCAATCCGCTTTTCGTACACAGATCATCGAGCGAACACAACGGCTCGTCGGCGCCGTGAAACATCATTTCGTGGAATTCCATCATGGTATATACATCTACCTGCGGGTGCTCGTCGTCCAGCAACGCCTTCACCTCACTGACCGACATCCGATGCTGCGTCAGCATGTGCCGGATCACCTTGATCCTGTCGATAGTCGCGGGATGGTACCATGCCATGTTCCTGCTCGTCCGGACAGGTTCAGGGATCAGTCCCTGGTTTACGTAATGTGTAATCGTCGATTTTGGAAGACCCGTCTCCTGCGTAAGTTCTTGCATGCGCAGGAAAGGTATGCCGTCTTCGGTTTGCGGAATCGGATATTTCGGCGACAATGATGCACTCCGTATTGTTCTTGCCGGCAAGATACGATGTCTCTTACACTGTATCAAGTGGCACTTTACACTTATTACTACGTAGGCGATTCTTGAGAGTTGCGGCGCCCGGCATTTTTTTCGGGCGGCACTCCCCGATCGTCCGGACATCGCCGCATGGCAGACTCAAATGAACGCGAATCTGGCGTCAGAGCAGCCAGAAATTCCCCCAATGCCGCCGTAAAAATATTTTCAACAATCCATTTTTTTTACTAGAAATAATGAAAACAATCTGTATATTTGCGTACAGTACTTTCACGGAGCGAGTACTTAGGCGTCGTTCTTTACCTAGTTCACTTTCCAAAATAAACGGCGTTTTCTCACATGCCCCGGATAAGGTTCATTGATATGAATATCTACGTAGGAAACCTCTCCTATTCCACCAAGGATTCCGAAGTTCGCGAGTTGTTCGAGCGTTTCGGCGAGGTCCAATCAGTATCGGTCATCACCGATAAGTTCACCGGCAAACCGAAAGGTTTCGCCTTTGTTGAAATGCCGGATAGCGCATCGGCAAAAGAGGCAATTAACGGCCTCAACGGCGTTGAAATCAACGCCCGCCAGATCGTTGTCAACGAAGCTCGTCCGCGTACCGAACGCTCCAACAGCTTCGGCAACGGCGGCGGCGGCGGCGGAAGAAGAAGATTCTAACGTAACGTTTTCGATAGAATGTCGACACGAAACAAAGGCGCAGAATTCTGCGCCTTTGTTCATTTCAACAGGGATCCATCCGCCCCAATTGTATGATATCCCTCACCATCCGTCAGTTGTTCGTTCGCTCCGGTTGCCCGGCCCCGCTCACGCCGCCTTCCACCTTGCTGATGATGCTCGGCAGAATACGCTCGGAAGTCCCTGCGACGATTGCGATAAGAAACAGCATCAGAACCTGTTTCGGCTGCGCGAGTTCGTTGCTGAGCGACATCACAAAATCGGTTTTTACTGCCAACGCGAGAAGAAATGCGGAGATGGCTCCGATGATGATACGGAACGATGCTTCGATAAAATGAAGCGTTCGCCCGGCCATAGGATCGACGGCGAAGGTGCCGCTTCGTTGCGCGAGCGAAACCACCGCCCCGATCGCACCAAAAGGTAACACCGGTAGAGTAAAAGCGATATCCGGTTTCAGCACAAGAGCCAGCCACCCTGTAACGTTGAAGATCCAGATGCAGCCGATACTGAGCAGTAGTCCGACCGTTGCGACGGCCATAACCCACAGTCTCGCCCGCTCCTTGCTCCGGGCTTCCATGTACGATTTCGCCGTTTCGAGCAGATTCTTTCCCGATTCGTTGTTGAACGCTTCCAATGCGCGCGCCAGCGCTTCCCCCAGAAACCGGCGGAGCGTGGGAATATGCCGCTTGGGCAGCATCTCGGATGAGAGAACTTCCATCTGACTGATCTCGCCGACAACGGCGCTGTAATTCCGCCAGAAGTTCTGCTGGTCGTCGGGAGTCATATTTGTATTGATCAGACTCAATTCGAAATCCCGCGACAGCAGCCACTCCACATTATAGTCCTGATCGAGATACACCACAAAGTACCGGTCGTATGTAATCAGCACTTTGATGGTTTTGTTCAATGCAGTATCGACATCCCCTTCTTTAAATCCTTGTAACGGCCCCGGAGCGAATTCCGTCAGACGCGACGTACTGACAAACGATTCGAGCGTACCCATCGCTACCTCGCTTTCCTGCTGATACCAACCGGAATACACTCTCAGGCTGGTACTTGTTGAGTAGATAATTACATGACGACCGGTTAATTTGAGAAAAATTCCGGTTCGATTCCAGAGTGTTTCCTTTTGCATTTTTACCGAACGGGTAGCGTACGGCTATTACTTGAGTTTGACCGAGAGGTATTCCTCAGTTTTCAGAATCAGCGTATGTTCGCCCTTCTCGAGAAATACCTGCAACCACCGCTCGGACCACCCGGCGATGATACCAAGCACCATCAGCGCGGAAATAATAAGCGGCGGGTCGAGTTCCGGCATAGTGACATATTCGGCGACTATTCGGAGAACGACGCACACAACACTTGCGGAAAAACCACCGGCGAGCGCCTTCGCACTGATTTCCTTCCACAATACCCCTCTCCAAAGCTCAGGATCGGGAAGGACGTTCTTCTGCCGCTGCACAATCGAGATACACGCGCCGATCATACCGAACGGGAATAAAAACAATGCGGTCCACCAGTCGGGTTGTAACAGAAGGACGAATGCATTGGATAACGACAATCCGATAATCAGCGCAACCGCCGGGAGAAAGCAGTTGAACACCATCGTCAACACCGACGAACGGAACCGTTCGTTTACCTTGCGCAGAAGGTACTTTTTCGATTCGTGTATCAACCGGATTCCTGTTTCATCCTTCCATGCGTACAGGAACGCAGCCAATGCCGACCCGAGCTGGAATTTGAAATCGCGGAGTTCGTGCTGCCGAAGCGCGCGTTTCGAAAAGACTTCGATCTCCGCGATATCTCCGACGACGTCGTCGTATTTGCTTTTAAACGCGGACAGGTCGTTCCCGAGATTCGTCTCGAACCGCTTCGCGCGGAACCACTGCAACTCATCCCGGTCGTCGATAAAGATGACGAATTCGTCGTTGAGCGCGACAAGCGTTTTAATCCGCTTGTGAAGAATCGGATCGTCCGCGCCTTCGCGGTACGCTTCGATATTCAAAGAATTTTGACTCCAGTCGACCCGTCCGGCGACAGAAGCGCCGTGTTCCTCCTTCACATGATCGGCGACCTTTCTGATTTTCTTCCGGTACTTTTCCAGCACCGCTTTTTCTTCATCGATTTCGGCAAGGAACATCTTGATGTTCGACAGGATGTCGTTGATCTGAGATTCCAGTTCGGCGGTTTCTTCCGCTAGACGACCGTTCGTTTCGCCATTTGTCGACATATCTCCTCCGGATGGTTGCATGTCATTGGTTGCCTGGGAGCAGTACTGCCCGGAAAGCTCCATTTTAATAGTGCCCCGCACGTCACCGATTGTGACAGATGGGTAAAGAAAAGTTGATGGAAGGCCGACAATAATCCCGCGCCGCGCTTAGCCAGCGACTGTTATTCCATGCTGACGAAACTACCGTCGGGCGCCGGTTCGTCGATATGGATAGTTTTCCTATATTTAGATTTTATCGCTAAAACAAGCCCTACTGCAAGACTATGGAAAACAATGTTACTCCGAATACCAGCCCTTCCGATAAACCCGTATCGAAGGATTTCATCCACCAGATCATCGACGAACATAACGCGTCAGGAAGATTCGGCGGGAATGTCATCACCCGCTTTCCTCCTGAACCAAATGGCTATCTGCATATCGGGCACGCAAAGAGCATTTGCCTGAATTTCGGGCTGGCGCTGGAATTCAACAGCCGATGCCACCTCCGCTTCGACGACACCAATCCGGTGAAAGAAGAAGACGAATACGTACAGTCCATCATGGAGGATGTCCGCTGGCTGGGTTTCGACTGGGGTGAGCACCTCTACTATGCTTCGAACTATTACCAGCAATTGTACGATTGGGCCGTACAGCTTATTAAAGAAGGCAAAGCCTACGTCTGCGATCTCACTGCCGACGAAATCCGCGAACACCGCGGTACGCTCAAGGCTCCGGGAAAGGATAGTCCCTACCGCAACCGGAGTGCGGAAGAAAATCTGGACCTCTTCGAGCGTATGAAAGCCGGCGAGTTCCAGAACGGCGCAAAAACGCTGCGCGCGAAAATCGATATGGCGTCGCCGAATCTGAACATGCGCGATCCGGTCATGTACCGCATTCTGCACGCCTCCCACCACCGCACCGGCGACGCGTGGTGCATCTATCCGATGTACGATTATACCCACGGCGAATCGGATTCCATCGAAGGCATCACGCACAGTATCTGCACGCTGGAATTCGAAGACCACCGCCCGCTGTACGACTGGTTTATCGATCAGCTCGGCATCCACCATCCGCAACAGATTGAATTCGCCCGCCTCAACCTTAGCTACACTGTGCTCAGCAAACGCAGGCTCATCGAACTCGTGAAGGACGGGCATGTCAACGGATGGGACGATCCACGGATGCCGACGATCTGCGGATTCCGCAGGCGCGGATATACGCCCGAAAGCATCCGCAATTTCGCCGCCATGATCGGCGTGAGCAAAGCGGACAGCGTCATCGAATATTCGGCGCTCGAATTCGCCCTTCGCGAAGACCTGAACAAACGCGCCCACCGCGTGATGTGCGTTCTCGATCCCCTGAAAGTCACGATCCAGAACTACCCGGACGATCTCGTCGAGGAACTGGATGCGATCAACAATCCGGAAGACGAGAGCTACGGAACGAGAAAAGTGCCGTTCAGCAAAACGCTGTATATCGAGCGCGAGGATTTCATGGAGAATCCGCCGAAGAAATTCTACCGTCTTTCGCCGGGAATGGAAGTGCGGCTCCGGTACGCGTATTACATCACCTGCACCGATGTGGTAAAGGATGACGCGGGCAATGTCACGGAACTCATCTGCACATACGATCCGGCGACAAAAGGCGGCGATTCCCCCGATGGGCGCAAGGTGAAGGCAACGCTGCACTGGGTTTCGGCGCAACATGCGCACGAATGCGAAGTACGCCTCTATGAGCACTTGTTCACAAAAGAGAATCCGAACGATGTCGAGGAAGGAAAAACCTGGCTCGACAATCTGAATCCGGATTCGCTGAAGAGTCTCCCCGCTTGTTTCATCGAACCCAGCGCTGTCGGCGCCGCGCCGCTCACCCACTACCAGTTCGAACGCAAGGGTTATTTCTCCGTCGACCCGGATTCGACGCCCGGCAGAATGGTCTTCAACCGCACCGCAACGCTGAAGGATACCTGGCAGAAGGTGGCGGCAAAAAGCGAATAAACCGGATACTTAGATTCGACTAACAGGCAAACAGTCCTCCGTAAACGGCAGGACTGTTTGTTTTGTACGGGATGCAATACGCCCGAAAATGTGGATACTGAAAGAAGAGAGGATTATTGGTACATGCCTTTTTAAACGACGATTTCAATGGATAGTGCAAACAACCAGCCATTTTTAATAATAGTCCTATCGCGACGGTATGAGCCTTTCAGTGATCTTTTTTCAAAGCATGGGAATTGTCTTTATCATATGTGAAAAACAGTGTGATTGAGTTGATTTCGCAGTGCTTATTCATAATGATCATAGAATACATCTACGCGAGAGGTTTTGTTTTCCGGACTATGGATTATCGTAGCGTACCTGATTCTGCCTCGTAGTGGCGGTATATGCCTTGATTGCTTGCTTGTCTCAGTGATTTGCATGTTATCATCACCTAAAAACGAATCTGTCAATTTCGAATATAATAGTTTAGTTGCGATGTTTTTTCATTTGCATGTTTTGTTTTTCATTAGTTGTCGCAAGATTATGTCTAATCGTAACGCCGACTACTGAGCTACACTTCACTCAACCCGTTTTCTTTACTTCTTTCCAAACTTCTTTTAGACTCTACGATTTTAGAATTCCGATAAATCTCCATAAATGAGTGAGAATATCATTTTTTGTGTGGTATTTTTCGATTCATTTGCTTCATTGTCCTATGATCGCTAGTTTAGCATAATCAAGAACATACATGACCACGATAAATGGTGTTGGCAGCAATTCGCTGCGCTCCCATAGACTGATTTCTTGTTCAGGTAATCCATCGTTGAAAAACAATCGTACACGATGATCATTCCTCATATGATCTATGTAGGTACTTTTTCGAGGAGCCGATTTTCATGCCTCACTTCTGCTACCTCAGCAAATACGAAAAATGACTCTCTTCGACCTTCGAGAGCAGCCGCACCGTTCTAAACGAGATACTCCGGAATACTTCGTTTCTACGGGATCAATCTCACATTTGTTTTATAAAACACCGCACAACGAGGAGATATAGAAGTGGCACGAAAGAAGCATGCTGATGGCGACACATCACCTAATGATCGGTCTTTTGACGATCTTACATTGAGTTCAGATTCTAAAAACATCGTTGTTATTGGAGATTTGATTATTGACCATGCGATTTTTGTCGAAGGTATCGATCCAAGAAAAGTATCGCATGTCCAGGATGAACAACCGTACAGAGTTATTCGTAGACAGAATACCGCCGGAGGTGCGGCAAATACTGCGAGATTACTCGTTACATTATATCCTGAAGGTACGACGTACCTTTGGGGACTTCTGGGAGAATCGCCATGGGGTCGTTTCCGGGACATTCTTGAGAACAATCTGATTCAGGATGGCGCTCAACGCACCATCGAATTTCGAGGAGTCCATGATGAATCCGCCGGGATGATGAACACCATCACGCGGCTTGTGACAAATTCTTCCGTACAAACTCGTTTCTTGCGCTATGATGATACCGGCTATATCCACATCCCGGAGTACAAGCGTAATTCCCTGTTACATCACCTGAAAAGAATTCATGCGAAAACGAAGATCCACGCGATCGTCGTAAACGATTTGGATAAGGGATGTATCGGATCTGAACAAATGAAAAAGATTTCCAAATTTGCGTGCGACGAAGAAATCCCGCTCTTCATTGATCCCAAACGAGACGGCAGCAAATATGGACATATCAAAGCGCTGGCGATTACTCCAAACATCTACGAATGGATATCGCTGGTGGGCATCGAAAAAGGCAACGATTACGATCCGGACATGCGGACAGTCGACTGGTGGCGCAAAAATCTCAACAACAAAAAGGTTCTTCGAATGATCGTCGAGCGCACCATGTACTCGATGCCGGATATTAAATATCATATAATAAAATTCGATAAAGATGGCGCAATAATTATTGAACCGGGCGATAGCGATGTCTTTACGTATTACGTATACTACTATAAACATGTCAGCCCGGGGACACTCATCGTCAAGGAACAACTTGGTCCGGGCGATGTCATGATCGGGGTCTTAGCTGCTGAGTATGATACGGACAAAAAGGATATTATCACGCCGTTCATCAAGGCGAATATCGCCGTTGCATCATACCGGGGGATGCCGTATCAGCGGATGCCAAAGCGGGAAGCGGTTCTAGTAGACATACAACAGTATAACAAAACAGCGAACAGAAACAGTACACCGATTTATAAGGGAACTGTCGTCTCCATTGTTCTACCGAAAAAGGAAACCATCAGTATTAATGAAATATCAACGATTGTACCCGGAATCATTTCAATGAATGAGGAGTTCAGGAATACCATCAAGAGCGTAATGGACAATGTGTTCACGAACTGCGGCTCGCGTGACGACGAGTATCATCTCGTTCTCGGTGCGCCGAGCGGGACGGGGAAAAGTGAGATAAAAGAACATATCATCAAAAAAGCTCAAACCAATTACGATGTCCACGCGATTAAGCAAGTACTTAATGCAAGCGACACTTATAATCATGAATACTTTACTTCTTTGAGGGACAATGCCTGCACGGACCCTCGGCAGGAACTTCTTGTGATCGTCGACGAAGCGCTCAAGAAACCTAGCAACGATGTAACGTGCAATAAAGACAAAATGGTTGTTCTCCTTAACGAAGCGCGTGAACATAACGTCCGTTTTATGTTTATTGATGCCAAATACTATATTGAAGCGTTTTACCCAACCGGGGAAGAGGAGAGCTGGAAGGACCCAGAGATCATGTCGAGAATGAAATCATACTATCTCCACTCCGTAGCGATGCGTCCATTCGACGTTCCCTATATCATTGCATACCTGATGTGGAAACTCTGCAACCGTAGTATCTCTAAAATCAGGTTGGATCGACAGGTTTTGGTTACCATTTTAAACAAGCTGATCAGCATGAATCCCGCTACAGGACGTGCAATTGGACCGATTGTCAGAGATTTTATGGAGGCAAACGATAATGATACAGATGGAACAAGAATGATTTCCATAATACCGCAGAAATATGCAAGGTTCAAAGAGGTCTCGTATGTCGGGAGCAAGGAATACAACGTTATTCCATAGAAAATCTGACCTGCGGATATAATGCGGGCTACGTGGCGGGGCATTTTTCTGATCCTCGTTATATCCACACATTTCGACTCATCTGGACGGCATCCAGCGCAGCCCAATACACCACGGGCGCGGAATTCCGCGCCCGTTGACGTTGCTGCGGTACTAATTCTACCGCGTGAAGTACATCTTGAATTCGAATGGATGCGGCATGGTGGCAATGGAATGCACTTCGGCGCGTTTCGCTTTCACCCATTGCTTCACGAGAGCTTCCGGAAATACGCCGTCGCGGAGCAGCCATTCGTTATCCGCTTCCAGCGCGTCGAGCGCTTCGTCCAGGCTGCGCGGGAGGAACTTCACATCCTCTTTATCGAACAAATTCGAATCGAACGGTCCGTAGCCCATTTCGCGCGGATCGATCTTATTGACGATGCCGTCGATACCCGCCATGAGCATCGCCGACAGCATCAGATACGGATTCGCGGTTGCGTCCGGCGGACGGTATTCCATGCGGGTTTCGTCCGGATTTGCCACGTACCGCGGGATACGCACACACGATGAGCGGTTCGCCTGTCCGAATGTAATACTTACCGGCGCCTCGAAGCCCGGCACCAGCCTCTTGTAGGAGTTTGTGGAAGGATTGGTGAATGCCGCCAGGGCTGCCGCGTGTTTCAGCATTCCGCCGATATAATACAATCCCGTTTCGTTGAAGTTCGCGTATTCGCCTGCGGCGTGGAAAACGTTCTTTCCACCCTTCAACAGATACTGATGTACATGAAGTCCGCTGCCCGCCTGATGGTACATCGGTTTGGGCATGAACGTGACATGGAGTCCCTTCTGCTTTGCAAAGCTGAAGAGAATGTATTTGCCCATTGTGATATTGTCGCCCGTCTTGAGCAGGGATTCGAAATACATTTCTATTTCCTGCTGTCCGCGTTCGCCGACCTCGTGATGGTGATACTTGACAGGAATACCCGCTTTCTTAAACAACAGGCTGGCTTCATCGCGGAAACCATCATACAAGTCAAACGGACCGCAGGCATGGTATGCGTTCTGGAAGAATTCTTCTGCGTGTTCGATATGATAGAACGACGATGCCGTACGTGCGTCGTATTCGACGTTCGAGAAGATGTAGAATTCGAATTCGGGTCCCCAGCGGGTTTCGTCGGCGATTCCGAGCTTCCGGAGAAGGTCTTCCGCTCGGCGTGCCACCCAGCGGACATCCTGCGGGAAGTGCGAACGCTGTTCGTCGGTCAGGAAAACATCGGCGAAGCAGGTCAGCGTCGGACGTTCGCGGAACAGATCGATCTGACATGTGGAAAGATCGGGTTTCTGAATCATATCGCTGCTTTCGACTTTGGCAAACCCGTAACTCGAACCGTCGAATCCCACGCCTTCGTCCATCAGCTTGTCAATGGTATCGTCATGGATTGGCAGCGAAAGGTGATGCAAACGCCCGGCAAGATCGATGGACTTCAAATCGATGAACTCGATGCCGTGTTCCTTGATAAGCGCTTTCGCGCGGTTGATGTCAGAGGACATGTGTGCTCCGAAAAACAGATGGTACATAACTCGAAGGCGGCCGGCGAGAGGTGGGCACAGCGCCAAATTATTGAAAATTAAGAAAATGGCGCGGCAAACCCAACCATATCGGATATGATTTTCCCGAATTGCCCGTGCAGAACCTGCATCCGGCATCGAACGGACGGACAACGGACTATTCCTATCTTAGCGCTTTATTTTTTACATTGCGATTATTGCAACCTCATGGAACAACATGGCATCCCCGAAAAACGTAAAAGAACCCAAAAACTCAGACGCAATTGAAGAACTTACCCCGGAGAGCATCCCTTCGATCCTCCCTCTGTTGCCGTTGAGAGATATCGTGATTTTCCCTTTCATGATCTTTCCAGTGCTGGTAGGTCGGGAAAGCTCGATCTCTGCGGTCACGCGCGCGCTCGACGGCGATAAGTACGTCTTTCTGACCGCTCAACGCGATCCGAACGAAGAAGCGCTCAATCCGGAGAATTTCTATACAGAAGGAACCGTGGCGAAAATCATCCAGGTCCTGAAGCTTCCAAACGGTCTGATGAAAGTGCTGGTCGACGGATTGTTCCAGGCAAAAGCGCTGTCGTTCACCGTTACCTCGGGCGGGGATTACAATGTGCATATTCAAATTCGCGAAGCCCGCGTCAAACCCGATTTGAAAGTGCAGGCGCTGCTCCGGCAAATGGACGCGCTCTTTACAGAATACGTCAAACTGCACCGCCAGATTCCGAATGAAACGTTGATTGCCTACGAAGGATTGCGCGACGATACGCTCAGAAAACTCTTTTACGTCGCTGCCAACATCCTCGTCAGCGTCGAAACAAAACAGAATATCATGCGGGTGCAACCGCCCGTCAAGCAGCTCTACGCGCTTATTGAAGTGCTGACGAACGAAATCAACATCCTGAAAATCGAACAGGAAATCGATAGCAAGGTTCAGGAGAACATTCACCAGTCGCAGCGGAATTTCTTTATTCAAGAACAGATACGGATTCTACAGCGCGAACTGGGACAGGAAGACGAGGACCTGCCTTCGGAACTGCACGATCTTCACTCAAAGATCGTCAATGCGAAAATGCCCGAACCGGTACTGGAAAAGGCGTTCGAGGAACTCGATAAACTCAAGAAGATGTCGATGATGTCGCCCGAAGCCACGGTGACGCGCAATTATCTCGACTGGCTGATTTCGATGCCCTGGTCGCTATACAGCGAAGATGTGCTCGATATCCGTCATGCAAGACAGGTGCTGGACGAGGATCACTACGGACTCGAAAAGCCGAAGGAGCGCATACTGGAGCATATCGCCGTCCTGAACCTTGTCCGCGAAATGAAGGGTCAGATCCTTTGCTTCGTCGGACCTCCCGGCGTCGGTAAAACATCGCTCGGAAAATCCATCGCGCGCGCGCTCGGCCGGAAATTCGTGCGGATTGCCCTCGGCGGCGTGCACGACGAAGCCGAAATACGCGGCCACAGGCGGACGTATATCGGATCGATGCCCGGAAAAATCATTCAGGCGATGAAAAAAGCCGGGACGTCGAATCCAGTTATCCTTCTCGACGAAATCGATAAAATGAGCCGCGATTTCCAGGGCGATCCGGCGTCGGCAATGCTGGAAGTGCTTGATCCGGAGCAGAATCACACATTCAACGATCATTATCTGGACGTGGATTTCGATCTCTCGCGGATTATGTTCATCACGACGGCGAACGTCAGGTACGATATTCCCCTTCCGTTGCAGGACAGAATGGAGATCATCGAGCTTCCCGGCTACCTCGAACACGAGAAGTTGGAGATCGCGAGCAGGCATCTGATAAAGAAGCAGATCGAACTGCACGGGTTGAAGCTGCACAAAATCCGCTTCCAGAATCCCGGTATTCTCAAGATCATCCGCGAATACACCATGGAAGCGGGCGTCCGCAATCTCGAACGCGAAATCGCGCATATCTGCAGAAAAATCGCAAAGAAAATCATCGAAGGGCGGTCGGTATCGAACAAGCCTCTTCCGCCGTCGGCGGAGGCCACAATCGTCACACCCGCGCTTGTCGAGGAAATGCTCGGCGTGCCAAAATTGCGGCAGAAAATGCTCCCCAAGAAAGGAAGCGTCGGTTCGGTCAATGGACTGGCATGGACAAGTTTCGGCGGCGACATCCTGCGCGTCGATGTGACGATCATGAAAGGATCGGATAAATTCACTCTGACAGGAAGTCTTGGGGATGTCATGAAGGAAAGCGCACAGGCTGCGTTGAGCTATCTTCGCTCGCATGCATCGCAGCTCAATATTCCGGAAGATTTCGCGGAAAAGAGAGAAATCCATATCCATATTCCCGAAGGCGCTATTCCAAAGGACGGTCCGTCGGCCGGTATCACGATGACCATGGCGATGCTCTCCGCCATCAGCGGAAAACCCGCCCGCCACGATGTTGCAATGACCGGCGAGATTACTCTGCTAGGCGAAGTGTTGGCGATCGGCGGATTGAATGAAAAACTGCTCGCCGCGCGTCGCAATGGTATTAAAACCGTGCTGATACCGGAAGACAATGCGAAGGATTTGAAGGAGATCTCCGAACAAATCACCAGCAAATTGACGGTTGTACCAGTGGCGCGCATCGAAGACGCTCTTATTCATGTATTCGGTAAATAGAATAGCTCGGGGAACGTGGAAACCATCGCGTCGCTGTTGAAGAAATCGATTGCCTTTCTGATTGAAAAAAACATCGGCGAAGCCCGCCGCACAGCGGAGCTGTTGCTTGCCCATGCGTTGAACTGCAACCGCATCGACCTCTATCTCCGCTTCGATACACCGCTGGGGGACGACGAGCTGGAGCGATACCGCGAGCTAATCCGCCGCCGGCTGCACCGCGAACCAACGCAGTACATCATCGGCGTTACCGAGTTTTACGGAATGGAATTCGAGGTAGCCCCGGCTGTCCTCATACCGCGTCCCGAAACCGAGCACCTTGTCGAAGCGGCGCTCGAGATACTGAAGTCGTTTCGTGCAACCGCGGAACCGAAGGCGCTGGATATCGGAACAGGCTCGGGAATAATCCCGATCGCCTTATGTAGCATGCATGAAGGAGTCCGCTGCACGGCAATCGACGTCAGCGCGCCTGCTCTCGAAATTGCACGGCGGAACGCCGAGCGTCGGGAGGTATCGGAACGAATCAAATTCATCCAAGCAGATATCCTCGATTCGGCCGCGATTGAAGAAGCCCCTTTTCATCTCGTCGTATCGAATCCGCCGTACATTTCAGCCATCGAGTATCCAACCCTCCAACCGGAGATAACCCGTTTCGAACCGGAAATAGCGTTGAACGATGGCACCGACGGTTTGACCTTTTACCGGCGGATCGCGAACCGGGCAGCCGAACTCATTATCCCTGGTGGCACGCTGATCGTTGAAACTGGCTATGGACAGGCGGACGACGTGCGCTCAATCTTCTCTCATGCAGGTCTCAGTGTGACCGGCACTGTGCGCGACTACTCCGGAATCGAACGTGTTGTTCTTGCGGAGCGAAAATAATTTTTGTTTCACTTGCATTCGAGCCGTTTTTTGGTTAAGTTTACTGAGCTTAACGCTTCGGCGAAAAGCTGAAAATATCAGGAGTCGTAGTTCAGTTGGTTAGAACGCCTGCCTGTCACGCAGGAGGTCGCGAGTTCGAGTCTCGTCGACTCCGCAAGAAAGCCGCAAAACAATTCGTTTTCGCGGCTTTTTGATTGTATTTCCCTCCCCTACTTCCTCACCATTCTCCTGCTCACCGTCCCGTTCGGAGTTGCGAGAACGTACATATACAATCCCGGCTGAAGGCTGGAAATGGTGACCGTGTTCATTCCCGGTTGTGCATCGATGGGCTGAGATGTTACCAGGTTACCGAGTGTGTTGTATACTGATAGAGTCACCTGCATTTGTGTTTCCATGTTGAATGAAATGGACGTCGTTTCCGAGAAGGGATTCGGGTAGTTCTGATAGAGGGTGATGCCGTTAATTGCAGGGACCTCCGGTATGCCTACCGTCTCGACGATGTCGTACACAACGCTCAGCGATTTGGGACTGTTCGGCGCGGAGGAAGAGAAGTCGACGGCGCCAGTGAGTGTACCGAGATTCATCGCTGTGGTGTTTGGTTGGATATCGACGGTTTGGGTGTTGCCGTTCGACGGCTGAACGCTCAGCCACGAAGGATATCCCTGCGCGGTCCAGGGCATCGAGAGCGGTGAACCGGCGTAGACCATGATTTGCTGTGCCGCGGGCAACGTGGCGTCTTTCTTCGCGATGAAATACAATTGCTTATGCGAAAGCGCCAAATCGATCTGTACTTTCTGTGAAATGATGACCGTATGATCGCATGGCACATCCGCCGTTAGATTATCGGCTGTGAATGAGAATGTGATATCGTGCGTGCCAAGCGACTGCATCGACGGCTCAGCGCCAACCATCCACGATTGTTGCACCGATGTTCCAGGTTCTATATTGCCGTAATACTTGGTCGGAGATTCGCCGGTCATGAGTTGGAGATGATTTGGCAGATGTATCGTTCCGTTGCAGTTCGTGAGCATTCCAGTGCCGGTGTTGGTGATTGTATAGTACACCTGGAACGGGTTCGGTATGATCGTCTCCGCAGTGCCGTTAAGCCAGAGGGAGTCAACTCCATCTGCAATGCATGTTGCGCTGTATGTTTTCGCTTCCTCATCGATGGTGTATGTCCACGCACACTCGCGCCATTCTTGATGCGATTGCGAGCGGTACCGCATGGTGACAGTTTCATTTACCTGCATCTCTGCTGGTATAACATCCAGTTTCCAGTCGAAGTGATGCGATGCATTCGCTGCAAGAGATGCCTGTGATTGCGGATTCGTCTCCCCTGCCGCGAGTTTCAGATGCGGCGCATTCGTAAGATCAATTTCTGCTTCAACCGTTGTTTGCACTGTATCCACATGATTGTACACAACAAGCGATGCGGTTACCGGATTGGGTTCATACCGGCGATCGTTCTTGTTATATATGATGTGCGCCGTCGATTGCGATTCGCATTTCATATCCGTGATTGCAGGGAGGAAGAGATGATTCTCGCACACAGCGACAGGTTTATTCTCCGAGTCATACGCTGTAATGGTAATGGTTACATTGCGTTCGTACGCCGAAGTCAGTGCCTTGAGATTCCATTGCAGATCATGTTTACCGTTTGGTGAAAGGGGTCCGACTGCGATAGACAATGGGTTCGTGGTAGTAATATCAGCCGGTAACGTGATTGTAACCAATGCAACGTCGAGCTGCGCGGTACCTTTGTTCTCAAGGGTATAGTCCAGATCGAAAGGATTTGGATCGTAGGAGTAATCCTGCACCGTCAATGATGCTGGTGCAGTGATGGTGCAATGCGCATCTGCGGTCTGCGTATATATTTGTATAAACAGAGTACAATACCGCCTTGTCGTGTCGTAATGAGTGCGATATTCGAAAATAATCGTATCGGTTCGTTTCTCTTGTACCGGTTTCTTCAGATACGATAACCATGTTGATGATGCTGTTCCATTCGCATCGAGCGTTGCTGTAAACGTCAATGGCTGACCTTGTGCCGGCAGAACAGAACCGAACGCGCTATAGACTATTCGCGCATCGCTTACGGAAACCAGGGTATCAATATGATTTGTCAATTGCAGTGAAAGATCGAATGTATCGGGAGTTGCCTGCCCGGTTTCGGTGTTGTACAGGATCGTTGCCGGTCCGGTGACACTGCACGTAACAGGGATTACGCTCGGTGCGTGGAGCGAATCGTTGCAAAGGGCCAGCGGAAACCATAGGGTATCGTATGTGGCAATAGAATAATGGAAATCGCGAGGATAATCGCGCTCGGGCACATGCAATGTCCATGTATAGGTGTACGACTGTCCCGGTAATATCGTTACGCCCAATTTTTTCCACTCGTTCGTAGGGAGACACTTGACTACCGTTGTATCGATAGACAGCTCTACATATCCAAGCTTCATTGGGTCCTGTTCGTTGTTGGTCAGCATATAGTTTACATCGATTGCCTGTTCTTTGTACGCCGTTCCTGCTGGAGTAACGGTCAATGTATCGATGGCATCTATTGCGCATTTCACATCGATTTCCGGCGGGGTTTTTAATACATAGAGCGTTTTAGAAGTTTTCGTTACTGGTTGTGGACAATCCGTTTCGTGCCCGTCCCAGTCGTATTCGCATGTAAAATCGATCTTCATGCTGTCTGGCATGGGATTGGTGGCCCGGACACGCACAATCCATTTGTATTCATACGATTGATTCGGTGCAAGTTCGACGTTTGTCAGCTCGACAGTCGACGGCTGATTGATGGGACGCATCGTCATGTTCGGCGGCAGTGATATACTGATCTTCATATTCTTTGCATTGTTTACCGGCGCGATATTGGTAAGCTTCAATGTAATTGTATCGATATCCGGGGCGACCATATTCCTGCGAGCCGAGTAAATGACCGTATCCGCCGAGAGAGACGCGCGCAACTCCGGCATCGCCCAATTATAGATGACAGGCCGCAGTTTCATAAACGGCCATCCCTTCATGTTTTCGGGCAATATTGGATTCCAGGGTTTAAAGTAGCCGTCGGTGTAATCCGGCTTTCCTTCCCAAGCCTGCATTTTCCCATTTGTATAAACATAACAATATGGATCAACAACAATATAGTTTTCCTTTACATCTCCTATTGCTTCAATTCCAGTACCATGCATGTATTGACAGGAGTATATTATCCTTGTCCACGCTGAGTCGATGATTGTTACAAAATTGCGTGAATACTTACGATCGTATTTGTCAAATCTGTATATGCGATGCGTTTCCGGAAATGGATCATTGAGATGGGGTTCGGTAATTTCACTTTGAATAACGAGATTTGAAAAAGAGTCCAATGCAATACCTCCGATAGTTTCGCTGTTCGAGGTTCCGAGGTATGTCGACTTCAACAGGTTCCCAAAGGGATCGAATTTAAAAAAACAAAAATCATCCAAGCCATTATTTTGCGCCTGCATCGGCTGAACAAGCGGAATCGTATTGTTTCTTGTATTTGTTCCAATAATAATATTATTCCAAGCGTCAATAACAAGGCATGTACTGGCTTGGAGCGATGAATACGAAGCGCTAACTCCCAGATACGTTGCAAAGGCAATTTCCGCTTTACTAGGATTAAACTTCATCACATACATATCCGAGCCTTGCTTCTCATAACTCTGCCGGATTGCATTCACTAACGGACGTTTTAGTCTATCTTCGTAATACGGATTGATAGGAAACGCACAAATAACATTGCCGCTGTCATCAACGCCAAATCCCCCAAAATAGGGATGCGAATTGAAAGGCGCTCCACAACTCCCGCCGATATACGTACCATACAACAACGTATCTAATGTAGGCGAATACATTAAAATAAAGCTTTTTGAAGATAATTGTTCATCTCCTTCATACCAGACCATACTATCGAGCGGTGTAAAGCCGGCGGCTTTCCCCCATATTTTGTACGTTTTATCAATATTCGGTTGATGGGCAGAATTTAAAGATACGGGAATGATGCCGTACAGATAAACGTTATTGCGCTTATCGACATGAATTCCATGAGGATATTTCCATTCTCCTGGCTCGCCAATAAACGAGCCATACAAGATACTACCGTCAGGTTTTAATTGAGTGAGATGTAAGTCAAACAAAGGATTATTTGGACGCACTACATCCTGTGCCTTTGACCGCATCGCATTTATTGTAATTGGTAACACACAGTCGGCTGTTCCAATCGATGAAAGCAACAGCGCTTTAGAATCCATTGTGACAGACAAATAGGCACTGGCTGATACCGCACCACGTGCCAAAAATGTATTGTATAGTACCGTCTTTCCGTCACAGCTTATACAAAGCACTGCCATCGAACCGGTATCAGCAGTCGCGTTCGGTGACAACCAGGAATTCACCAATGGATAGTCGGTCGATTTCGTGACTCCTGATGCATAAAAATTCCCTTGCTTATCAACTGCGATACGTGCAAAGTTATCCTCAAATCCTGTTCCTCCAAAAAGAAAAAAGAACTCCGTGCTTAATGTCAATCCACCTTCCGGGAGCGAATCTGGGGTCCAAAAAGTAACGACCGCTTCAGGATGTTTCTTCATCTGTATTCCGTGATTGGCCGCACTTCCGCCTGCCAAACGGAACGTTTGAGCGTTTCCTGCGTCTATCCTGATCCGCCGCAAAGCCTCTTCATCACGGACATAGATATTCTGCATCAATTTCCCGTCTTGTTCATGGTAGGAAATGTTCACCCCATCCCAGATATTTTTGTATGTAACTTGCCGGTAATTCGGTACATGCTCATACCATCTGCTTGAATCCGAAGTAAGATAGTAATGCGATTGTGTCACCGATCTCTCACCGGGAACAATTGTCATACTTCCTGATGGCGAAACGAACCTTACCTGCAGAGCTCTTTCCTCCGCTCTTGGCGTCTCGCCCGGCATCCTCAACCGCGAATCGCTTGAAGGAATATACGGGAACAACACACCATCCGGCATACAAAGCACGGTTGTGTTGCTTCGTTCAATTTTATATTGAATCGGCTCAGCCCACTGCCCGGTATTCTTCACGAACTGCACCGGAAGATCGAATGATGCGATATCCTGTGCCTCATGAATTTGGCCATATCCCGGTTGTACCAAATACAATACAACCATAATCGCGTATGTGAGCCGTAGCGTCGTTTTCATTCCTTCCTCCATGTTCCCAAAGAGAGCAAGTCCAAAAAATAGACAACCATCTATTTTGATCGTAAGCCGAGAACAGAAGTAAACCCGATTCAGCAAGCATCATCCCTTCTCCTCCCGTGCCATACTGGTTATGTCATACCATCAGTCCTTCCCTTCAATTCACGCACCCTTGAGAGCGTTCTCCGTCTCCCGAAAAAACGCCCGGATGCTTTCGCTCGCATACCGGGCGTAATGTAAAAGCACTCGCGCGGGCGTGCTCACGCATGTGCGATCACGCATGTGCGATCACGCGGCTACTTGTCTTTCTTTTCGCGTTTTGCTTCCTTTTTCTCCTTTGCCGATTTCTGAGGAGCTTTTTTGGTTTCCTTTTTTTGATCGCGCGATTTTGACATGAATTACCTCCTTCATTCAAAACATCATTAATGATAGCTCTAACTTAGGAATGCCTGCGTACCAAAGCAATCCCTTTCTGCAACTTTTCGCAACCTTGAGTCAAAGAATTTGCACATCCCGGCGCTGTTGTCATAATCGAATGCCGGTTATTTCAATTGCGGCAATACGTTGGCTATCGAGATAATGAGCTGATTATGCAGCGTCAGGAATTCGGCCAACTCGGTGCGGTAATCAACTCCGTGCTCGTACAACATCGTCTCGAGCCGCACGGCTGCGGTCCGTAATTGCTCCGCGCCCAGATTTCCTGCGACGCTTTTTATCGTATGCACCATGTGGATCGCCTCATCGATCCTGTTGTTCGCGAGATTGAACTGAATCAGCTCCTCCATATCGGAATATGTTTCCACAAATTTGCGAAGAAGCGAACGGTATAGATCGTAATTGCCGCCCAGATACTTCAAGCCCACTTGGAGATTCAGTTGTGGAATCGCCCGGTGCACCTGTTCAAGAATTTCGCGGCTCGATTTGCTTCTTGCGTCTGCGCTGTGCGTCATGGTTTTCTCCGGGAGCCAGCGAGCCAACGTTTCAAGCAGACGCTCGGGTTCGACAGGCTTGGTGATATGATCGTTCATACCCGCCTGCAGACTCCGCTCGCGGTCGCCTTTCATCGCATGCGCTGTCATGGCTATGATCGGCAGCGCGCTACATCCGGGTTTGTCGAGCTTACGGATTTCCCTTGTCGCGGTGAGTCCGTCCATCACCGACATTTGAATATCCATCAGGATCAGATCGTAGTTCGACTCCAGCACCCGTTTGACCGCCTCTGCGCCGTTTTCGGCGATATCGGTTTTCACTCCGGCCTGCTGAAGTATCTCCAGTATCACTTCCTGATTGATCTCATTGTCTTCGACCAATAGCACCGTTGCGTCCGTAAACCGTTCCCGCTGAACGCGATGCGCCGGTCGACGGTGCATGCGTCCGCCGCCGCCGTCGAATATCTCGAGAATCGCATTATATAGCTCCGACGATCGTACGGGTTTCTGCAATACCTCGCGGATACCCACTTCATTTGCCCGTTGAATAACCATGTCGCGCATCGACGGCGGGACAAGCAATATTTTCGGCGCGGCTCCGAATGCCGCCGCGTTCAACGCCTGCGCTGTCTGGATCCCGTCCATCCCGGGCATATGCAGATCAAGGATCACCAGGTCGAACGGACGGCCGCTTTCTGCCTTCTTCGCAGCCGTTTCCAGGGCCTCCTCGCCGGAATACGAAACAGCGACGGCGAATTTCCATGTCGTCAGCTGCTCGGACAAAATATCCAGCGTGATTCGGTTGTCGTCCACAACGAGGATCGTTTTACCCGTCGGCTGTGAAAACCGGGCCGGGTCCTGAAGCGGCGGCGATGCGGGATACGCAAACGGAAGGCGAACGGTAAATGTGCTACCGGCTCCGGGTTCGCTTGTCACTTCGATCGATCCTCCCATCAGTTCGCACAACTGCTTACAGATGGCAAGACCAAGCCCCGTTCCTCCAAATCTTCGCGTGATGGACCCGTCCGCCTGATGAAAAACCTTAAAAACCTCTTTCTGCTTATCGCGCTCTATCCCAATCCCGCTGTCCTGCACGGAAAGCTCGATAACGACATTTTCAGCGGATCGTTTTGCCGTTCGAATGGAAAGTTGGATATCGCCGGTGTTTGTAAACTTGACCGCGTTGCTCATCAGATTGTTGAGAATCTGCGAGAACCGCAGCGGATCGCCGATGAGTATTTCGGGCAACCGATGGTCGAACCGCGTGTGAATTTCGATGGACTTCTTTTCGGCCTTATCGTTAATCATCTCTATTGCACTCTGCACAACGGAGTCGAGATTGAACTCCGTTTTTTCGATATCGAGCTTTCCCGCTTCAATTTTTGAATAGTCCAGAATATCGTTGATGATACCCAGCAACGATTGCGAAGAGATGTCTATTTTTTCGAGATAGTTCCGCTGCTTGCCCGACAGATCTGTCGTCAATGCTAATTGAGTCATACCGATGATTGCGGTCATCGGCGTTCTGATTTCGTGGCTCATATTCGCGAGAAAGGCCGATTTCGACTTGTTCGCCGACTCCGCCGCCTCCTTTGCCTGAATAAGCGCGCTCTCCAGGCGTTTCGATTCCGAGATATCGCGCGAGAAGCACGACACACCGGCAACAACTTCGCCGACAAAAATAGGATTGAACGATATTTCGAAATACTCCGGCACCCCTTCGAATCCCATTCGTTCAGTGAAAACAAACCGCTCGCCCCCAAGCGCTTTATTGTAGAGCGATCTCCATTTATTCTGTAGATATTCCGGAAGACAGTCGATTGCACTCATACCGGGCTCCAGCAGCACATTGAAAGTTTGCTGGAAATCGCGGCGGAATAAAGAATTCGTAACGAGGATGCGAAGATCCGAGTCGATAGACCAGATCCGGTCGTCGGTGTTTTCGATCAACGCCGATAAATTGGCCTGCTGACGCGCAAGCTCCTGCTCGATTTTTTTATATACCCCGATATTTGTCGAAATACCGATGACCAAATTCACGCCGCCGTCTTTATCCAATATCGGCGTATAGATTGTATCGTACAGGACACCCTGCACCGCGGTTGTCGTCCGAACCGGTTCTCCGTTGAGCGCGGAGGATATGGCGTTGCATATAACGGGATCGTCGCGGTATAATTCCAGCGCGTTCATCCCGACCACTTCGCCGGGTTTCAAACCTAGTTCACACAATCCTGTTCCCTCGGAAAGCGTGAACGTCCCGTGCTTATCGAGCGAGAAAATGATCGATTGGTTGTTTTCGACAACCGCGCGGAATTTATATTCGCTTTCTCGAAGCGCAAGCTCGGCATTTTTGCGGTCGGTGATGTTTTGTATATAGACCAGATAGCCCAACGTGGAATCCACATCCGACTTCCAGGGCGCGGCATGAAGACTGATGGATATCTGACCATGTTTGTTTGTGGGATACCGGTGGGATTTCCTTATGAGTTCGAAATCGTAAACGGTTTCGAGATAGACATTGTCTCCATTGCGCAGGGAATCGCGCACCTCCTGCGGAATATTGGGATTTGTGAACAAATCCAATCCTGGAGCGAGGGCGGCATCGTCGACGCCGAACATGTCCATACACGCCGGATTCGCTTCGATGAGCGCTCCCTCGGAATTATAGAGTTCTATCGCAATAGGAGATTGTTCAAAAATACTTCTGAATCGGTGTTCGCTTTTGCGGAGTTGGTTTTCGAGTAGTTCATGTGCGGAATAATCAATGACGACCGAGCGGCTGCGTACAAATTCGCCGCGAGCGTCGTACACCACCGATGCGTTTAGCATGACCGGCAAATGAGTGCCGTCCTTTTTTACAAACGATAACCGGATATTGTTAACGGAGCCTTGCAGCTTCAACCTGGGAAATGTCGCATAAAAGACCCCCAGATCGTTGGGCGCAACCAGTTCCTGGAACCGTTTGCCGATTATCTCTTCGCGCGAATATCCAAGCCATGCCAATTCCCTGTCGTTGATCTGCAGGCAGCGCCCTTCCGGATCGATGGAGTGATATCCGCACGGCGCGTTGTTATACAGGTCTTCAATTTGCGCGTAGGAAGCGGACAATGCCGCTTCGATCCGTTTCCGCTCCGTAATATCGCGCGCAAAGGCGCAAATCAATCCCTTCCCCTGTACGTCGACGTAGTATGAATGGATTTCCACCGGATACACCGAACCATCCGACCGCGTATACTTGGATTCGAAAATTGCGGAACCCTGACGTTTTCGTTCGGCGAACCTCTGCGTAAATTCCGCGGGATTCATCGTGGAATCGAGATCGTAGATGGTTTTCAGGGTCTCGGGCATGTCGTGTATGTTGAATCCCTCGCGCGCGGCGGCATTCGCATAGACAATCGTACCTTCTTCGTCGATGAAGTAGATATGATCCGGCGAAACATCAAGCGCAAACTGAGAGCGCTTCATCGCTTCGCGCAGCTGGTACGATTCGGTAATATCTCTGAGATGGAGCACCACACCCAGCACGGTCCCGTTTTCATCGACAATCGGCGACGCCGCATCGGTGACATGATGTTCGTCGCCGGTTCTCGAAACAACGATTGCATGGTTGGAGAGTTCGCTCGATTTCCCGCTCGTGAGCACTCTCGTCACCGGGTCCGCAAGAGACTCGCGCGTCTGTGCGTGTATCAGCTCAAGAACCTCGGTCAGCAGCTTATTCAATGCATTCTCTTCGCTCCACCCTGTCAGGCGTTCGGCTTCCGGATTCATGCGGATGACGCGGCTTTCGAGATCGGTGGCGATGACGGCGTCGCCGATAGAATTGAAAATAATCCGGAGCTGGGCTTCCTTCCGTCTCAGCTCGTCGGTTCGCTGATCGAGCAATTCCTCCAACCTATCCTGGTGGCGCCGCAGCTCTTGCTCTGTTTCGATCCGAGCCAATCTCTCGAAGCCCATTGCAGCAATCGTATTCACATACGCGACAAGAAACTCGAGATGCAAATGCACGGTATGTTCGTCGATGATGGGGACTTCTCGTACAGCGTTCATATAATCGTTTTCGTCGAATCCGAATTCATCCGCCTGCCGCCGGAAAAAATCCTCATCCGGCTGTTCGGTAAAAAACTGACCTGTAAACGCGTTGCCGCAATGAACTCCGTCGATGATGATCGGCGAGGCGCAATCGGTCAAACCGTTCTTGCATTTGTACATGGTAAACGCCGATCCCGATTGCAATTTCGACGCCAGCTCGGTATCGCTTTCAAGACACCGCTGCTCTGTGACGGCGTTGCACCGGTGAAACTGCGTGCAAATCCGTGTCCAGCCCGCGCGAATCACCACAGTACCGTCTGTATCCAGCACCGCGGAGGGGATGCCTGCCGCCCTGGCAATGCTCTCCGCGAACGCCGCCTGTTGCTGAACATCAATAAGGTCCTTTAGTTTCCAATTCATTACGGTTTCTTATGGATAGGGTACATACTACATTTTTATGGGTACGTTCGTGTATATTCGATCGAAAGCGCGATGCGGAGTGCCGCCTCCGGAAACCGCCGCGCATAGCGCCGCGCGATGCGGTCCCATGCGGAAGCCGGGAATAATTTTCATTTTCAAATGCCTGTACAACACTCAAACAGGCTTCCCGGCTTGCTTGAACGGCGGTCTTTCATGCCATGCATCGGATACCAGAACGGTGCATCCGATCCGCAGAACACTCGTACACAATCATACTTGAATGTATTTGCAATTGAAGAGATTTTCAATATCAAAATAGAGTATCGATTTACTTTTTTTGCTACCGTTTACTAGCTTACACCATACGGTACTACCGCATTCTTATTGTTACATCAACTTCTTGTCTTCGGCGAATCAAATACTATCTGCCAAGCTGCTCCACCTTGAACGGCACGTTCGGAACACTGACGCCCGCCGCCCGCTCCCGGATCGAATGCACCCGGGACAAATCCGATGCACCCGGTACGGATTGTCCTGGACGCATGACATCACCGACTCCCCCGCCTTTGTCTCGAACATATGCCGGCTCGCCGCCGAAGGGAACAGCTCTCCATGCCGCCCAGCGGTTGTATATAATTATATATGTATTCAGAAATAACGCGATGGATAGCATATCGTATACCTTCGCCTGCACAGTATGTACTTGTGTTGCTTGATATGCAATCGGTTGGTTCTTCAAGCAAGGCGATTCGATATGGTATCCCGACTGCGGGATGGGAAGGCGCGGCCGATAGGCGCGGCTGATAGGCGCGGCTGATAGGCGCGCGCGCAGGAATGCTCGCTCTCTCGATGAGCGGAGATTTTATTTTCGAGGCGTTGCAACACGCCGTTTCTTTTTTCGTTGAACAACGTATCTGTTCACTCGAGAGGTATATACCATGAAAACATCGATTCAATATGCAATTATTTGGTTCATCGCGGGTCTGGCCGCCGGAGCGCCGGCGCTCGCCCAGCAACCACGGCAGGCTGCGGCAGGCGGTCCGGTCTGTTTGCTGAAAGGCGTTGTAATAGACGCGAAAAAGCAAAGCCCTCTCGAGTTTGCCAACATCGTCCTGAAGCGAATCCCCGATTCATCGCTTGCGGGAGCAGCGTACAGCGGCAAAACCGGGGAGTTTATACTATCGAATATCGCTCCCGGGAAGTATACAATGCGCATCAGTTTTGTTGGATACGAAACCAAACTCCTGCGTGATATCGAGATCGCGCCGGGAGAACGCGAACAAGCCCTCGGAAATATTGCGCTCGAAGAAACCGCGATTCAACTCAACGATGTCAACGTGCAGGCGGAACGTCCGTCGGAGGAGTTCAGGCTCGATAAAAAAGTTATCAACGTCAGTCAATCGATGCAGTCGACAGGCGGCACGGCTCTGGATGTCCTCCGGAATCAATCATCGATCCAGGTCGACGCCAGCGAAACGGTGACCCTGCGAGGAAGCTCGATGTTTACCGTTCTGATCAACGGCAAACCGAGCGTTTTTGCGGGGTCGGATGCGCTGCGGCAGATACCGGCGAATATCATCGACAATATTGAGATCATCACAAATCCATCGGCGAAGTACGACGCCGAAGGTGCGGCAGGGATCATCAACATTAATCTGAAAAAGCAGGCTTCGAAAACGACGAGCGCCATCGTAAACCTGACGAGCGGTACGCGCGACAAGTACAGCGGCGATATCACGGTGAACCACGCCATCGAATCCGGCATCATTACCGGCGGCGTCGATTACAGCAGCCGGTCGTATTTTCAAGTGCAGGATGTCGATCGTCTGACCATGTCGTCGACGGGAGATATCATCACCAATACCGATCTCGACCGCAGAGATATCCACGATCAGCTCAATCTGCGTCTGGGAATGGATTATACAATCGATGAGCGGAATCAATTCTCCATTTCCGGGAGCGGAGGGAAAGTCCTCTCGTTTAAGGACTTCGAACTCGACGTTCATAACCAGTCGTCCGTCGGCAATTCCTACCTCAACACGGTCAACCGGTTCGAACTGGATGCGGAGTACTTCACGTCGATCCTATCCTATAAGTATTCGTTCATTCCCGATGCCAGCGCGCTTTCGCTCGAAGCCACGCATACCTACGTCAATCTCCCCTATTGGCAACGCACCACAGAGTACCAGACCGATCCGAGATTCGGCACAAGGCTGGCAAACCCGCTGACGAAAATGATGGATACGAAAAACCACCGCAACGAAGGGAGAGTGAAGCTGGAATACCGGCGTACATTCTCCGAACAAAACGCATTCGAATGCGGAGTTCAATCGAATTTCTCCTACCGGGTATTCGACGTTCAAAACACGCAGCTCGAATGGGGGCCGGATCAATGGGTCATCGATCCGGAATTGACGAATAAATACGATTTCAGGAATAACGTCTACGCCGCGTATGCGATGTACTCCGACGCGCTGCTCGATTTCGAGTACCAGCTCGGACTGCGGTCGGAATACACCGACCGGCTCCTCAAACAGCGGACCATGGGCAACGACTACACGTACGATGTGCTCGATTTCTTCCCGACGCTGAACATTTCGCGCAAACTCGGCGAACATACGTTTCAATTCAGCTTCAGCCGCAGAATCGACAGACCAAACGAATGGCTCCTGAATCCATTCCCGTTCTACTCCGATACATATCTGCAATCCGCCGGTAATCCGAAACTGCTCCCCGAATACATCAACGCATACGAATTGAACTACCAGAAAATGTTCGGAACCGTGTTCCTCTCCGTGCAGACCTACTATCGAAATGCGCGCAATACGGCGACACAGTTCGAATCGGTCGACGACAACGGACGGCATTACATTACGTATCAGAATTGGGCGAAAGCGGAAGCGGAAGGCGCGGAAATTACCGTAAGCATACCCGCCGCGATGTGGCTCCGTCTCGATCCGAACGTGAACCTCTATAATTACCGGATCGACGGCGCCACCGTCGACAACTCGTTGCACTCCGAGGCATTTATCTGGACGGCGCGTCTGAATTCGACTTTTCTGATTTCGCCCGATACAAGAGTTCAGATCACGGCGAACTATGTCGGGAAGCAACGCGAACCGCAGCAATCGACCGATCCGCTGTTCTACCTCAGTGTTTCAGCGCGGCAGGATTTCTTCAACAAGATGTTTGCGTTGACGCTGCAAGGGCACAACCTGCTTAAGACCTCCTACTACAACATTTCGTCGCACGGCTCGAATTTCCGGAATACATTCGAGGTGCGCCCCGAAGTGCCGATGGTCAGCCTGACGCTTACCTACAACTTCAATAACTTCAGAAGAGTCGGGAACCGGCCAGAAAACGTAGATGTCAACGTAGGCGGATAAGCGCCGCCCGATGAGACCGCGGAAATATGAAACGAGGCTGCCACGGACGGCAGCCTCGTTTGCATCTTGATCAATGCAATATCGTATTGCTATTGAATGACCTGCAATGCTGTTACCGAACCGGTTTCGTCGATGGTCATTTCAAATTTCGAAGCCGGTTGAGTGCTACCCTTGACCACTGTCGCAAGATACATGGCTTTCCCGTCCTGCATCGTTTTCATCAGTCGTTCGAGTTCGCCTCCATTCAACTGTTCGTCAACAGTACGGCGTATATCCGCTGGAAGCTGCTCGATAGAGATCTGATCGAACGTATGCTGTTCGAGGATCGTCCCGTTGGATTGAAACCGCACCTTCAGAAGCTGATCGCCCTGAAAAGCATCTGCGGAGAACGTTTGTACTCCATCCTGATTCGACGCTACGGTGAGGGCAACAACAGTTGCGTTGGGAAAGATACCGGTAAAGATTTCATATCCGTCGGGAGGAAAGTTATTCGCCGGTGCGGCTTGTTCCTGTGCCGGTGAAAACTGCGGAAATAGAGCGACCGCGCAGAAAAGCAGTATAGTTCCAATGAGAGAGTGTTGTTTCATGACGACCCTTGTATAGAAGAGACAGTGTTTGCGTAAGTTATAGTCACGTACCAGAAGCCTCTTTCACGGGACGCCGTCATGATTCCGGCCTCCATCGATTGAATGAGTTTCAGGAATTCCGTCTGTTTATTAACCTACGCTTTCCACATGATTATTCAAAACGGCTTCGATGACAGAGGCGACGACGGGGGTGACTCTGTTCGAGGGAAGGCAACCTCAAATCACGGTTTTGGTAACGGCCTTATGAATCACATCCCTGAGCGTCAACGAACTATCGAACCTATAGACGTTTTGCGTTTCCGACTTCCCCTTCCGTATCATTTTTTCGTAAACATAGTACTTGATTGTCCCATTCCTGTTGATTAACAGGTAACGGTCCAGGGGTTTCGTCCGGATTTTCCTCAACGTGTCGAGGATTTTCGGGTGCGCTTTTTCTATCGGAGCTGTGTAAAACGATTTATCGAGCCAAAACTTCCCTGTTGTATCGATCGTCAATTGGTAGCGCATCTCGTTCTCACTGGCGTTGATATCGCACCCAATGAACGTGTATGCATCCGGGTAGCCTGTATACCGGAGCGTCCATTTGTCGATTTTTGCATTGGGGTACTTCGCCGTGAATGCTTTGTATACCTGTGCAGGCATTCCACCCGGCCGAGGATCGAGGCTGCGTTCAAGTTGATGGTACGCAGCGAATACCGCAAGAAGGACTGCAACGGTGAGCGCAACGATCAGTTTAATGTCTTTTTTGTTCTTGCTCATGTTCATCGGATTATGAGTACTAAATGTAAGGCGCGGATTGAATGGAATCCGTCATTCCTTCAACAGTTTC
>CAYPBB010000005.1:0-140306 GCA_964408855.1 uncultured Ectothiorhodospiraceae bacterium | reverse complement strand
TGAGCGCCGAGGAATTTCGCCGCGCGGAAATCGACCGGCTGGGTTACGATCCCGAAGCAGGCTTCTCGCTCAAGGTACTGCCAAAGAAACTCTACAAACGATTACTCGAAGCTGGGACGGCAATCTATACAACAGGCACCAACACGCGAGAGGAATTCGTCCGGACAATGACAGAAAAGATTGGTCCGGGCGCAATGCCATACTCGGCGAAATTGTATAGCGACGTTATCCGCGTTGCAGATCGCCGTGACGAGGGAAGGAAATCGCTTCCAGCGCTCAGGGACAAAGCACTTGCCGCGATGCAGGCGTCGGGATTTTACGACGATGATAGCAATGCGCTCAAGTACACGAAGCTCTATCCCTATATGTCCACGCCGCGCGTACCTGAGGACGATGCGCCGTTCTCTGCGCATGCAACGACATGGGAGCAACTTGAGAACGGATCAGTTGTCGAATACATTGACCTGGACGAGGGATATGCTGTTATTCCGAAATACGATCCGAGAGAGAAAACGCGCGAGCAGGCATTGCGCGAACAAGGGTTCGAATTGTTGTATAGCACTCCCTGGGATGACTGGAAGGAAACAACCGATCGAAACGGGAAAGCGGTGGAGCGCTATAAAGACGATATCATCCGTCTGCGGCGTATCATTCCTACAAGCGAACTCGAATCGAAGAAAACGCCTCGCTACACTTCGACGGAATCCCTGTTTGCCGAAATCGAGCCGGGACAAATCGATCTGTTCGGCAATCCGGTGGTGGAACAGGAGGAGACAAAGAAGCAACCGATTGAACGCGAGGAACAGCCCGAACGAGAAACACGTATTGAGCGCGAAGAACGACCGGCACAAGAGAGCCGGCAAACGACCAAATCAAAGTCTATTGAAGACTTCGGTGAGAAAATCGGAGGAGCGCGGAAGGAACAGTTCCAGGGCTTTGCCGGGACAATCTCGCCGAACGATCTCGCAACGATGTCACAGCGCGAGGCGATGGCGTTGGTCACCAAGGAGAATGTCTGGAAGAAACCGAACTATACCGATCTCGTTGAAAACAAAGGCGTTGAACCGGTGACGGCGTATCTTCTCAAACGCATCAGGGACAGCATTGCGGTTCGCCCGCTCACTGGAAAGACAGACGCGGAGACACGACGGAATATCGAAACATATTATACAACGCTCTATCGTCTGCAGGATTTGTTCGACGGTGTCAAAACCGATCAGCAATTGCAGGATGCTTTCGACGGATGGATCGAACAGTATACAACGAAAACCGGATCGTACCGGTTTCTAACAGACGAGGGAACATACATATGTAAACTCCTTGGCAGGACGGCGCTGAAAGCCATGCAGCCGGGATTCAGGGCGAGGCAGGACGCACGCGAAGCGGTGAACTCAGGCTGGCCGTCCTCTGCGTTGCAGGGATGGGAGAAGCAATTCCGGGTCGCAAAGCTCGGCAACGAGTGGATGATTGTCAGAAGGAAAGGCGGAAAGCTCGCATCTTCGGGACGCTATACAACAGAGGAAAATGCCCGCGCCGCCGCTGCATCGCTCGCGGCGGAAAAGAGTGCAACGAAACCGAAGAAAGCGGAAACACTGGAGCGGCCGCAACTGCGCGATATCCGGCGCGTTGGACTTGATTACCGGAATGGCGAGAACATCGATGAAGCAGTCTTCCAGAAGGTGTTCGGATTCCGGGGTGGGGAATTCGGTAATTGGGAGAATCAGCTCGACCGGCAGGCATCGCTCAATCATGCGTACGATGCATTGATGGATCTGGCGAATGTCCTGAACATTCCTCCTAATGCTATCAGTCTGAACGGGACGCTCGCGGTTGCATTCGGCGCGCGGGGAAAGGGCAGCTCGCACGCGCATTACGAACCGAAAAAGGCGGTCATTAATCTCACAAAACTTCGAGGCGCGGGAGCGCTTGCACATGAATGGGCGCATGCCTTTGACGATTATATGGGAAAACAACTCGCGGGGGCGCAGGAAAAGGACTACTCGCTCGCAGATATTATACAACGGTTGAAAAGCAGGGAAGGATTGCGCCCCGAAATCACCGATGCATACCTGGGGATAATTCAGACGATGACATCGAGGGAGAAAACGCCCGAAGAACTCGACGCAGAATACCTGAGAGAGCTTGCACAGATTGGGCGATATATCTCCTCACATGCGAAGAATCTCCACTACCACCTCGACCGGCGCAATCTCCTGACTGATCAGAGCATTACGCTGCTCGATGAAATCGCGGAAGTCGAGCGCAAATATGACAGTTACCTGGCGCTGCAGACGGAGCTTCAACAAGCGCTGACGATCCGGCCCGTGATGGAATCGATGGCGGCGCTGCATCAGTTTACTTCGACATACGACAGGGCGGTCGCGGAGCCGGATTGGTTCATGGCGACTTTCACGAAAACGAGACGCACGAAATACTACGATGCAGCGCTTTCCGTAGACAAGGGACACGTAGGAAAAAAATGGTCGAGCATGCACGAGATGTTCGCCCGAGCGTTCGAATCATATATCTACGACGAGATCAAACACAACGGACGAAGCGATTATCTCGTCAACAGCGTCGAGAATACCGTCTGGTCCGCGCCTGTATACCCGGAAGGAAGCGAACGCGACGCCTTGAACACCGCTATCCGAACGCTCGTCGACGCACTGCGGACGAAAGAAACAGACCGGGGCACAGCACTGTATAGCAAGAAGGACCCGGCGGAAGTATATAACCGCGCGTTGATATCGGGCGCGGATGCGGTATATTTGGAAAGCAAAAGGAAGGGTGACAATGATACCGAAAGACGAAATAACCAAGCGCAGTCTCGAACAGTACGACCGGCCTCGGGAGAGCTACCCGGAGATAGAGCAGAGAAGGAAAGAATTGAGCGAAGAAAAAAACAAGCGCTGGATTTCCGTGATGCGAAAATGGGTCTCAGGGACGCCGCTCACGTTCGAAGAGGAACTGATAATAGCGCCGGCAATTCGCGATTATCAGGCGTCGGGTCACGACATATCCAAATTCCAGGAGATTTCCTTTCTAAGTCCTCCGGAGAACTCAGAGCAATACTCCAACGAAAAGACCTTACCGGAGAAGAACGTGGATTCATAAATGCGCTTCTCGCGTTACGCGATGAAGTAGCCGATCTTCCCGAGGTACTGCGATTTAACAGCGCTGTATCCAGCCTGACGAAGGAGCATGGGAAGCTCCGATTCCAGCTTATCATCGAAGATATATCGCCTGCGGAGTATGCACGAAGGACCGTTGCGCTGTTGAAGCAGGCGGATATCGATGTTCGTGCGGATGAAGTGTTTCATAAAGGGACAAACGAACCTATCGATTTCAGCGACGTGCTCGACGCTGCTGCAGGGAGCAGCAATGAGACTCCCGAATCGTTCAGCGGCGCGGAAGGAATTACGTTTCGTATCGGCGAAATGGCGTACAAAGCGTATCACCACCCGCTGAGTTGGGGACCGGTACGAAACAACACCGCCTCATTCGAAAGTCAATCGCCCGTCGATCTCTTCGATAAACTGGGCGCAATCGCTGCCGTCGATGGTATCGTCGAGATGGATTTCTACGGCTTCTCACCGGACGGGCATCCTATCGTCCGGATGCCGTGGATCGAGAAACGCAACGATGCGCGGCACGAGGACGCAGCGCGATGGGCGCGGCGCTGGGGATACGAACCTGTTCGTCTTATGGGAAAAGAACCGGGTACGACGTTCGTCACCACCGGCAACGACGGCGGATTCTATCTCATCGGGGATATCGTTCCCCGGAATCTGTTCATAGATCAGAAGGGAGAACCGATCGTCATCGATCCTGTGATCCGGATGTTGACCGATTCTGAGATCTCCTCGAACCACACTATCAAGCGCGCCGTCGATGCTCTGAAGGATAAATTTGTTGCTCTCGAATCCGCGAAGGAACAAGCGTTCCCGCCGGGAGAACAGCCGTTTACGAGCGTTCTTGCGGTTATCGATGAACTCATACCTGGCGTCGATCCGGAATTCCGGCAACGGATTCTGATGGTCGAACAAATGCAATGCGAGGGCAGGTACGATCCAGGAATAGACCTTATCCGCATCGAGCGCGGGCAACCCAAGCGCGTGCTGTTGCACGAGTTGGGCCACCGGTTCTTCCTCCGGTATGCGCCGAGGGACTTGCACGATGCGGTGATGGCATCGACGTCGCGGATGGACGAGATCATCGGGAAACAGTCTGCGGAGAAAATCCGGAAGCTCTACCGCCGCGATCAGTGGGGACTGGAACTCGAAGCGGAGATGTTCCGCAACATCGCCGAACGAAAACTCGGTACTAAGGGGCGGGCACGCGCGATTGCATCGAAACTCATGCGGCTCTTTCCCGAACGCTTCCGGCGCTGGGGCACGGAGCGGATTGCGCAGTTCTTGTGGAGCGCGCACAAGATGGCGGAAAACCTTCGCGCGAAAATGGGAAACGCGGATGCGGAGCTGCGGTCGCAGATCGTCGCGTTCCTGGACGGACGACGGCACAAGATGCACGACCCGTTTTACTCCGGACCGCTCAAACGGCTGACACCGAAAGTGAAGGAAGCGCTGGTCGAGTTCGGCAAACAGGCGTTCCGCGAAGGATATACAACCGATATCGATATGCGGAATCTTCTTGTGAAGAACTTCGGCGCGGAAGCGCTTCCGCATGCGAAGGAAATATATAATGCGGTCACCAGTCAACTCGGCGTCGATCCGGTATATGAACATCATTTCGAAATCCTTCCGGAATCGTGGTGGGGAAAAATGCAGCGGCTCTGGCAGGACCGGTTCAATCGCGTGAAATACATCCAGGAAGCGGTGAAAGCGCAGGGAGGAAAGTTCATCGAACAGATGGACGTCTATACAAAGGAAACGCTGTCGTTCGGAAAAATCGAGAAACGGTTCAAGGATTTCGAGAGGAATTATTTCGAAAAACTATACAAAGAAATATCTAACGCCGCGAAAAAGGGAATCGATATTCACGATATCACCGATTATCTTTATGCGAAGCATGCACCCAAACGCAACGAAATGATTGCCCGAATCAATCCGGCGCTGCCCGACGGCGGAAGCGGTATCACAAACGGCGATGCGGCCGCGATCATGAATGCGTTGAAGGAAGAAGGGAAAATCCCCGCACTCGAAGCGATCGGACGGATTGTTTGGGATATCAATAAGCTGTCGCGCGAGCTGATGGTCGCGTACGGACTGGAAAGCCGGGAGACGATCAACGCCTGGGAAGCAGCGTATGGCAGGGAGTATGTGCCATTGCGCGGACGGTGGACGCTGCCGGGGAAATTCACGACCGACGACGGGAGCTTTCGTCCCGGTAAGGGCTTCGATATCAAGGGACCAGAAAGCAAGGATGCACTCGGACGCAGAACGAAAGCGGAGAACCTGATTGAGTACTCTGTGGGAGGACTACTCAGGACTGTGATACGCGGCGAGAAGAACAAGGTCTCGAAGGCGTTGTACGACCTGGCGTCGATGAACCCCGATAGCGAATTGTGGACGATCGATTCGCCGAAGATGAAACAGCGCATCAATCCGGATGGCGAGGTGGAAAGCATTCCGGTTACACAGAAATGGGACGAGAACGCCATCGGAGTTAAGATCGGCGGGGAAGAGCATTTCGTCGTCATCGCCGATGCAGTCATGGCGCGGCAGATGAAGCAGCTCGTCGACGGCAATCCGAAACCGCTGGTGTGGATGCGGAGCATGACGCGCTGGGTGACGCGGATGGCGACCGCGATGAATCCGGAATTCATCCTCACGAACTTCGCGAAGGATTTACAGACGGCGGTGATCTCGGTTCTGGGACAGGAAGCGAAGGGCGGGAAGATCACCGGCGCGATGCTGAAGAACGTCGCGCCGTCGGTGAAGGGTATCCTCGATTATGAGTTCAACCGGGAGACGGACGGTCAATGGAAGCAATGGTACAACCGCTATCAAAATGCCGGAGGCAAAGTCGGGTTTTACGAATTGTACGACGTCGAACACCTGCAAAAGAAATTTGGAATGCGTATCGAGCATCTGAACGCAACCGGCATCAGGCGTCTGCAACAGGATGGGATGCGTGCGGCTCTCGACTTCGTCGAGAAAGCGAATGCCGCCGTTGAAAACGCAAGCCGCGTTGCGGTGTTCAAAGCAGTGGTGGAGGCGGGCTACAGCGACCAACGCGCGGCGGCGGTCGCAAAGAATCTCACGGTGAATTTCAACCGCAAGGGCGAATACGGCGAGTTCATCAACGCGTTGTACGCGTTTGCAAATGCGGGCATTCAGGGCACGACGCTCCTCGCGAACATCGCAACATCGAAGAAAGGGCGCGTCCTTATGACAGGTCTGGCGTTGCTCGGATTTTTGATCGCCGAAGCGGGTCGGACGGCGGGCGGCGACGACGAGAACGGCGTACCATACTACGACAAGGTCCCATACTGGGAACGCGAATCGAACATCGTGTTGATGATCCCCGGATCGAAAGGCGACCGGATCCGCATCCCGCTTCCGTACGGATTCAACGTCGCGTTTCTGATGGGCGAGGAAGTGTCCGGTATGATGCATGGACAACCGGCAATTGCGAAGGGGACAGGCGACGACGGCGAGGCGGTGTTCGGACTAAACGTCACCGGAGCGATTCCGCGTATGCTCTCCGCGGTCATCGGCGCGATGAATCCCTTGGGCAGCGGTTCGTTCGTGCAAACGATTTCTCCGACCGGTTTCGATCTCGCGCTGCAGACGGCGATGAAAGAGAACTGGGCCGGATCGCGCCTCTATCCGGAACCGAATCCCTACGAACCGGTGAAACCGGCGAGTCAATTGTTCTTCAGCACAGTGCGTCCCGAAAGCCGGGAACTTGCGCAGCTGATGAACACCATTACCGGTGGCAACGAAGAATTTTCGGGATGGCTGGATGTCTCACCTGAGGTGCTCGATAATACATTCGATTACATCGCGGGTGGATTCGGGAGGTTCGTGATGAATACCGTTACGACGGCAGGGAGTGCAATGCGCGGAGAGACACCTGAAACGCGGTACATCCCATTTTTGCGCAGGTTCTACGGCATCGCCGACAATGCACGGTACTCGAGCGAGCAATACTACAAGTACGTTCAAACCCTCGACCGAATCATGGAACGAGACAAGCGCCTGGTGGCGATACGAGAAAGCAGCACGGCGAGCGAAGCTGAAAAGCGGAATGCGGAACGCGAGCTCGTGAAACTCTGGGAACAGGAGTATCCGGAGTATTGGGAAGTCGCGGACGGGCTGGAGGAATCGGAATCGCTGATCAAGGCGATGCGCAAGGATCTCAAACGCGCGGAGGCAATGCGGGATACGAAATCTATGAATGAGATCAATACTGCAATGGAAGCTGAGATGATGCGTATCCTCGGATTGTTCAAAGACGCAGAGGAGCGGCGCGGGAAATGAGTCTCCTTAATCCACACCTGGTGCAGGAATACCAGCAGGCGCTCCGTTCCGGCAATCCGCAGGATGCGCTCAACATCATGCGGAAGGTGTACCGCGAACTGATGGAACTCGACGAACGAATCGCAAGGATTACTGTGGGTGAAACGAGAATATATAACGGCAGTGGTGCAAGGTCATCGGGCGCTTCAGGTGGTTCGGCGCAATTATATGCGCGCCGCGTCGTGATTCCCGCGTCTGCATGGACTGCCGATACGGAGAATCATCCCCGCGTACCCGAGGAGTATTACTACGCCGATATCCCACACAATTTGAATAACGAACGGGCGAGAGCCGATCACTTTAGTACCAACGACGGCTTTCTGTGGACGGATATTGCGATGCAACAATGCCGGAATGCCATGACACTTCGTATCTGGCTGAAGGAACCTCCTCCCGGGGACCTCGATGTACTGATTATCGCACTCAAATGAGAATTCACATGAAACGCACGCTTTTACTTGTATGTATTTGTATAATCGATTGTATAACGATGCAACGGTCGATTTCCCAGCAAAACCGGTTGACGGTTAATCCGGTGACGGATTCGATCCATACGCGGTTCGAATGGAGAACCTTCGTACTCAGGGAACGGTATCCAACGTGCGGATACCCACGCGGCGGGAAGACCACCAATCCGGATTTCCCGAAGTCCATCGAGGGGTTAAAATTATTATTACAATCGGATCGAGGCGTCATCGATACACTCGATCTAAAGAATGACAACAATGGGCGCATAACCTGGTGGAAGGATCAGAGCGGAAACAACAACCATGCATATCAATTCGATCCGGCGCTGAAACCGTTGTTTCCGTACTATCATCCTGCGCGTCACAACGGCGTCTTCTTCCGGGGCGGTACCTACCTCAATACATCGCTTCCCGTCAAATCCAATACCGTCATCATCGCGATCCGCAACGACAGCGGCTCATTTTTCGGAACAGGTCCGCACCGGTTGCTCCTCAACGGAGGAACGTCTGCTACTCTTAGCCTCACACCTGCCGGGACGCTGGCGTCGTTTGATGGAATTGATCAGTTCTTCGAATACTATACAATCAACAAAATGTCGACCAATTCGTTCGTCTCCGCGCCGGACTCGCATAAAGTGCTGATCGCGACGGCTGCGGCGTGGAGTGGAAATTCAACTCAAAGCTGGGGAATCGGAAAACCGGGTATCGGTTCGAACGGCTGGGACGGGCACATCTTCGAACTGATGATCTACAATCGTGTATTGTCGCAATCAGAACTCGATACGTTGTATGGCTATCTCCGCGATAAATATCTTCTGTATCCCACCTGTTACGATACCCTCGGATACAAACCCTCGCAGGACGGTGAATATGCCAGGGACGCGTATTACGAGTTTGAAGTCGTCAGTTCAATGCCGGATACTGTTTCGTTCTACAAGCAAACCATACTCCCGAAAGGCGGCGGATTCGATACGCTTATTACGAAGGTCCCGCTGGTGAATCTTGCGACCGATACTAAAACAATGGACGCACCGCTGACCGCGACTGCTACGAGCGCGCAAGGAACTACGATGTATTATCTCCATGCCGGCGTGTATGCGTCGTATTTCGAGGGGTACTTTTTCGGGAAGAGTCAGGGAAAGTCAGTACGCGGTCATACAAAACATACGTTGTATATCAAGTATATGCGGAGAAGGTAACATGCGGAGGTATGTCGTACTCCTATTATTGCTTCCAGTAATGTTGCAGGCGCAGTATCCTCCGTGGAGCCGTTATTCGAGCACAGCGGGAGGTGCATGGAAACGGTTTGGATCGCTCGCGCAGCATGATGCTCCGTTTTCGTTTCTGCAGCCGCAGGCCGGGGTATACAAAGACTCGCTACGTGGGTATTGGAATATGAGCGATACGCTCGATCACCACACCGGCGCGTTTCCGCTGAAGATGTTCAACATGGGCAACATCTTCCCCGATACCGTAGGTGTTATCGGCACTGCATGCACATTCGATAATCTTCGATCGCAGTACTTGCAGAACGGCTCGCCGCAGCTTGGTATCATGAATGGATCTTTCACGGTGATGTGGTGGGAGCGTGCGAACGCGCCATCGGCGAGCTTGGCGAGAGTCGAACTATCGCGCGGTACAGGCCTGAGCGCCAATACCATCGAGTACGCCGCCATCTCGCAAAACACTGCGTACAGCGCACGACTGTACGACGGTACAACGAGGCAACTCAGCTCCTCGCCCTATACTGCTGTTGTGTGGCGGCATCATGCCATTGTATTCGACGCCGTGAAGGATACGCTATTCTACTATATGAACGGCGTCGAAAAAGGCAGGACGCAGGCGAACGGCGTTATCCCAGGAATCGGACCGTTTACAATCGGAGGTACAGGCGCCGGAACCTACACCTGGTCGGGGGCAATCGACGAAGTGTATTTCTGGCGCGGTTTGGCGGTGACCCCAGCATTTGTTCTTGCGTACTACAATAGCGGATCGGGACAGGTATACAATTGGGTGATTCAACAAAAATGAGAAGAGGAAGGATGAAAATCATTGTCTTTGTAAGTGTTTATCTCGTGCTGGCTGGTTCAAGGCTCGAAGCGCAAATATATGTCGACAGCATGAAAACGCTGGTAGACGCTGATATCGCTCTCGGACACGGAGACGTCGTTGCGCGACAGAATGCCTGCTTCCAGTCGACGGGACATTACGAATTCGATTTCCGGGAGGAAAAATTCGCACTGGGAGTGTATCCATACACGCAGGAATTTCATGAGTATCCCGGCGGTTGGATAGGCATTTACCGGTTCACGCTGCGGGACACGACCTGCATCCGACAGAAATGCTATGCCGGCACGGCGACCTACCGCGACCAGTCCTGGATTGCCGTCGACAGCAGCGCAGCGCCTGCGCTACCGTTGTTGAAGTGAGGATGCAGATGAAACTCTTGCTTTGTGCGCTGATGCTAGTTGCGTCCTCAACGATCGTTTTAGCACAGGTGCAGGGAAGTCAGCTTCGCGATACGAAATATGTGCTGGTCGTGAGACAGGGATTTCCGCCGAACTATCATTTCACGCTCGATACGTTGAAACTGAAGGATTCGCTACTCGTCCGGATCGTCTCGGAAATCCTCATGGAAAGTACCGATTCGCTGTTTCTTCTTCTGGTCGATAGCATCAAGGCGGTGCGCCTCTCGATCACCGATACGTCCGCTTCCGCATTCTGGCACTGGGATGGCGGCGGAGGAGGGACGCAAACGGCAGGCGAGATGGAGACGGTATCCACCATGACATTCGGCGACGGGTATTCCGCGCTTCGGAGAACCGACAATAGCGAGCCATCCATTGCGGATAGTTGCACGGTATTTCTCCGAGCGTACGCAGTCGCGCGTTCAGAATGCGATGACACAACGGCGAGCTACCGGCTGTATGCGACGGTACGCCGAATCGGGAATACGATCCAGATCAAAGACACGGCGCTGACTATTATTCACGAGGATAATCCACTGTGGGATTTTAGGTTTTCCCTCACATCATCAGGAATCCTGCGAGTGCAGGGAAAGGCCGGGCTCAACGATACGGTGAAGTGGACCGCAACGCTGGAAGTCACGCGCGCCTGCAGGCAGCCGTTCGATACCATCGAGCATGTGCTGCCTCCGTCAGCGGTGCCGGGACTCGCGATGTGGCTCGATCCGGAACGCAGAACGAATTTTCTCTTCGAGAGTCCGATTCGTCACGGTGGCGACAGCAACTACGTCCGCATTTGGTACGATTCCGGCGATAGCGCGAGGAATGCCGTTCAGGACAGCGCGAAACAGCAATACAAGCGCATTTACGACCCCAGCCGGGAGATGTGGGGACTCGCCGTCAATCCATATGACGGGAGCGTGGGACGCGATTCCATGCTGATCGGGACGTTTTACATTCATGATTTGTTTTTCGTGATCCGGTACGACACGACGACGATGTCGCCGTTTGGACATTCAACGCAGAACTTGTTTTCGTGGTCGACTGTTGCGGCTATCCGGGGACCCTACCTTCAGAGTCAAACAGACTGTTTTACGCCTGGGTCGGGAATCGCAAGCGGCTGGAGGGTAAACGACAGCACAAGCGCTCAGAATGGGTTCAGGATCGATGTGCTCAATCCGGTAATAGTGTACATGCAGGGAGAAGGATCGACACAAACCTGGACACTCAGCCCTCGAGCGTCATTCCGATTCTGGAAGGGGATGATCTACGAAGTGATTGCATTTAGCCGACAGGTCACGAGCTACGAGCGGCGTGGAATCTACAATTACCTGAAGCGAAAATACCACCTCTGAATACACCAAATTATCGCTGGAGTCTGCTGGAGTAAATGCTGGAGCAAACGTCTTAAAAATGGAACGAAATCAGGTTACACGACAGAGAAAGAAGCAGATTGGTAGAAATTGAAAAGCGCCAAATACGGTGAAATTATGGCGCTTTTTGAAGATTTCCTTTGCACGCCCGTCTGGACTCGAACCAGAGACCCTCTGCTTAGAAGGCAGATGCTCTATCCAACTGAGCTACGGGCGCAGCTTTAACAGACACGCAAGATATCGTTTATTGGGCTGAAATCCAATACCAGCTTGTTCGGACTGCTCATCGGGATTCATGTTCCTTCGCCGGGCTGTCTCACTTTTTACTTGCATGCAACCGCTGTGCGGGACATATTATCGCTCCCTTTCCCGGCGTTGAATTCAATGTCGAAAACATGTGTATAACTTTTATTGGCGTATGGATCCGCATATCCTCCTCGATTTTAAACGGTATCTCGAACAACAGCAGTTACTCTATGGCGATGAACTCTTCGGACTGAAACCCCAGCATACCGAGATCGACTTCCACACGCTCGATGAACCCGCACCCATTTTATTACCGGATTTTGGAACCATGCCCCGAAAAACCGACTGGACGAAAGCAACAACGCTCGGCGAATTGAACAAGGCAATCTGTACCTGCCAACTTTGTCCGCTCGGCGCGACGAGAACCAAATTCGTGTTCGGAGTAGGCGATCCAAACGCCGATATCGTAATAGTCGGCGAAGCGCCCGGCGCGGACGAAGATCAGCAGGGCGAACCATTCGTCGGCAGGGCAGGGAAGCTGTTGAACGATATCCTAAAAGCGATTCAAATCGAACGCGAAGAAGTGTTCATCTGCAACATTCTCAAGTGCCGCCCGCCCGGGAACCGCGATCCGCTTCCGGCGGAAGTTGAACTCTGCGAACCCTACCTCCATAAACAGCTCGAAATCATCAAGCCAAAAATCATGCTCGCTCTTGGGCGTATCGCGGCGCAGACGCTGCTGCGGACAAACAAAACGCTGACCGCGTTGAGGGCCGAACAGCATACCTATCAAGGCATTCCTCTGGTGGTGACTTTCCACCCCGCGGCGTTGTTGCGCAATCCGAACTGGAAGCGTCCGACCTGGGAAGACGTGCAGAAATTCAGAGCGATGTACGATCAATTAACAGGGAGGAAGTAAACGACATGGCTTTTCAGCCGGGCGAATCTCAAAGCGCGAGTGTGTTCAACGTCCCATCGAAGGGATTCGATACAAAGCTCCCTCCCCACGCCGTCGATGTTGAAATGGCCGTGCTCGGCGCAATGCTGCTTCAACCAAAATTGACGGTCTCTCCGGCGATTTCGCTGCTCAACGAAGATGCGTTTTACAAGGATGGGCACCGAAAAATTTATAATGCGATCACCGCGCTGTACGAAAAGGACGAGCCTATCGATATGATTACCGTCGGCGATGAACTCCGCCGCCGCAATCAGCTCGAAGAGGTCGGTTCGATGTTCTATCTTTCGCAACTCACGACGGAAGTGATTTCGCCGGCGCACATCGAAAGCCATTGCCGGATCGTGCTCGAAAAAGCATTGAAACGGCAGCTCATCGAAATGAACACCGAGATCATCACGGAATGTTATCAGGATGCCAACGACGCGTTCGAAGTGATCGACGGCGCGGAGACGCGGCTGTTCAAGCTGAGCGAACGGCTGATGAAGCGCAGCTACGTCGATCTCAAATCGGTCGTTACGCCGCTCATGAAAACGATCTACAATACGTCGCAGTCGCACAGCGGCGTTACCGGAGTACCGTCAGGATACTCATTGTTGGACAATATGACCGGCGGTTGGCAAAAGACCGATCTCATCATTCTCGCGGCGCGACCGTCGATGGGCAAAACGGCGCTCGCGCTTTCCATGGCGCGAAACGCTGCAATCGACCACAACATGGGAACCGGCATCTTCAGCCTCGAAATGAGCAAGGAACAGCTTGCACTTCGTCTGCTTTGCGCCGAAGCCCGCGTAAACATGCAGCTTGTCCGTACCGGCCGTATCAAGGAAAGCGACTACGGCAAACTGGCGACGTATGTCGGCAGCCTTGAACGCGCGCCCATCTTTATCGAGGACACACCCGGCATTTCGATCCTCGAACTGCGCGCCAAAGCCCGCCGGATGGTGGAAGAGCGCGACGTAAAACTCATCATCATCGACTATCTCCAGCTCATGACAGCGCCGAGCATCAAGGATAGCCGCGAACGGGAAATCGCCACCATCAGCCGGTCGCTGAAAGGTCTGGCGAAAGATCTGGGGATTCCCATCATTGCGCTTTCGCAGTTGAACCGGAGCGTGGAACAGCGCACCGGCGGAAAGCCCATGCTCGCCGATCTCCGCGAATCGGGTTCCATCGAACAGGATGCCGACGTTGTGCTTTTCGTCCACCGCAACCGCGACGCCGACGCTCCTCCCGAAGATCAGGGCAGGGCGCAGATTATCATCGGCAAGCAGCGTAACGGCGAAACCGGCGAAATCTCGCTTGCATGGATCGGCGAATACGCGCGCTTCGAAAATCTGGAAATGCGTTTCCCCGAAAGCAGCATCCCTCCGCCGATCGACCGGCCGCACTTTTAGTTCAACTGTTCGGCGGCGCTCAGTTACCGCAGCTACGGGCGCGGCATACACCGGCGCGCCTCGCGAAATCGGGGCGGCATTTTTTACCTTTTTGCAGGCGGAAGAATATCGTATCTTTTCGCTTGTCCGGTAACGGGATTCGTACAACCTTCAGAATAGACTCATGTTTCTACGCTCGTTTTTTATCCTTTCAATCGCTCTTTTACCTGCCATGTTAACGGGGCAGAATTTCCAGAATTCGTCCGTCCCTGACGCGGATGTACTCCGCGCGGAACTCCGCGGCGCGTACCCCTCCGAAATCCAGGCTTTCAACACGCCGAGCATGCAATTCGAAAGCGAACCCATCTACGAGTCGAAGAAAAGCCCGTTTCTTGCAGGCGCGATGTCGCTGGTCGTTCCGGGCGCTGGCGATATTTATTCCGAGAATTATATCATGGGCGGCGTCTTTCTTATCGCGGAGGCGGTGGGATGGTACTTCAACATCCAGCAGAACAAGAAAGGCGACGATCAGACGGCGTTCTATAAAGGCTACGCCGATACGCATTGGAGCGCCGTGAAATATGCCGAATGGCTGAACGCCTACGCAACGAAGTTCGAGGGCGGAGCAAATGCGCCTCAGATCCCGATCAATCCGGACGCTTCGCTTATGCCGTGGGAACGCGTCGACTGGGGAGTGCTCAATCAGGTCGAGTTGATGATCCCGGTGTTTTCGCATCGTCTGCCGGCATACGGCGCTCAGCAGTACTACGAGCTGATTGGCAAGTACCATCAGTACTCATACGGTTGGGACGATAAAACGACCACGTCGGACGGTTGGAGCGATTACAGAACGATCTCGCGGAATTTCGAGTATTATTCCGGCGAACGGGGGAAAGCGAACGACTTCTACAATACCGCCACCACTGTCGCAAATCTTATCGTTGTCAACCACATTCTTGCGGCTGCGAATGCGGCGTGGTCTGCGGCGCGCTTCAACAAGCATGTCGATATGCATGCGCACATGGAATTCCTCAACATCGGGAATTCCCGCATCGAAGCCGTCCCGACGGCGACATTCAGCATCCCGATCCGGTAGGTATGCCGGAATTCTTCATTCATCGTAGCGGTTATCATTGCTGTATGAAACCGCAACCGAATATGATTTCTACCCTGCGTCTCTTTGTTCTCTTTTTCGTATTGGAGATACTGCCTGTGCGCGCGCAGGACATCGCACCTGCCGACAGCGCCGCGGCGGAGCCCTCAACGGTGGGTCCTGTTGTGACGGCAATTGCGTTTGTCGGAAACAAGCACACGGAACAAGAAATCATGCTCAGGGAAATGACTCTCCGCAAGGGAAGCGTCATCACGGAGCCGTTGATAAAGGAGAATGAATCGAGGCTTTACAATCTCGGATTGTTCAATACCGTGAAGTTGTCCTATCCCCCGATGGATAGCACGGTACTGATTGTCGAGGTCAGCGAACGCTGGTACCTGTGGCCTGTCCCTCTTGTCGGCATTGTCGACAGGGATTTTTCGAAATGGTACTATGGCGCGGGAGTTCAGCACTGGAATGTCAATGGGCGGAACGAGAAGCTCTTTGCCGGAGGAGTGTTCGGATATAACCCGTGGGCGAGCGTTGCCTATAGCAATCCCTGGATTTTCGGCGATGCGCAACTTTCCACATCAACGGAAATAAAAGTGCAGCAAATCGTCAACAAGAATACGCTCGCACTGGGGGAGACGCCGGAGTTTGACGAGAACCATTTCTATTTCAACCAGGTAATCGGTAAACGGCTGAATCACCATGTAAACGTGTTCACCCGATTCGGTTTTCACTACCTCCATGTAACCGACCCGACAGCCGGAATCACTCCGTCGGACGACGGTATAGAGCGCGTTATCTATGCCGGATTCGGAGCTACATACGATACGAGGGATATCAACGATTATCCGATGAAAGGAATGGTTGCCGCCGCCGCGTTCGATAAATCCGGAGTAGGAACCAGCGACGTTGATTACCTGACGTATTCGGCGGAATTGAAAGTTTACCAGCCGGTTGTTGCCGGAAGCAGTATTTGCGGACGGGTGTTCGGCATGGTGCGGAGCGGTCCGGTGATACCGAAATACGGCAACGTTTTTTTTGGTTTCAGCGAACGTCTCCGGGGACATTTCAAGGAAATTTACGAGGGACATAATATATTCGGAGTGTCTGCGGAATGGCGCATGCCGATCCTCACTCCGCGTACCATCAGTCTGCCGTTTGTCCCGGTTGAACAGTTTCAGAGCTGGCGGTTCGGGTTGTATTGTGCCGCGTTTTTCGATGCGGGTACGACCTGGTACAAACACGATAAGGTTCATCTGATGGAAATGCCGTCGGGATACGGCGCAGGCGTTCATTTTCTGCTTCCGTACGGATTTGTGTTCCGCTTGGAATACGCAATGAACGAGCTTGGCAACGGTCAATTCATCTACGATATGCGGGCATCATTCTAATGGATTGTTTCTACACGCCTACTGAGTACATCCAGGCCGGTATGCTGCGTATCGGCGGGGAAGAATTCCATCATCTCGCCCGCGTCATGCGCAAGGCTCCGGGCGATCAGGTGCTGGTCACCGCCGGTGCGGGAACCATGTACCGCGCAACATTGCAGAATCTCGCCGCGACCGAAGCGACTTGTACTATCGACGAGGAGATAGAAGAGTACAATGAGCTTCCGGGCGAATTGCTGCTTGTCCACGGGCTGCTTAAAAATCCCGGCAAAATGGACTGGGTGATCGAGAAAGCCACCGAGCTGGGCGCTTCGCTTATTTTCCCGGTGAAGACAGACCGCAGTATCGCCAAAGGCGGCAAGGTCGACCGTTGGAATGCCCTGGCGCTTGCGGCGATGAAGCAAAGCCTCCGCTGCAGAGTTCCGGTTGTCGAAGGTATCGTTTCGATGAAAAGCGCGCTGAAGGCGCTGCACGGCTTTACTATTCTTGTTTGCCATGAAGCCGCGGAACAGACCGTCCAAATCGAAGATGCATTGCAGGGCCGTGCGAAACATTACGCAGTGGTGATCGGTCCCGAAGGCGGTTTGTCGGACGAAGAACTTACTATGCTCAGCGATTCGGGCGCATCGATCGTATCCCTGGGACCGAGGCGGCTGCGCAGCGAAACCGCCGCTGTTACCGCGCTTGCCCGGGTAAGCGCATATCTTGAAAACGGCAGGTGAGGCGCACCTATGTCGTACGATCAAATACTCCGGAGAATCGGCAGGCTGTTCAAGACCTCCGTGAACGCGATGTTCAGCGACGAAGACAAAGACGCGAAAGCGGCGTTCGACGAGGAACTGCGGAAGGCGGAAGAAGAACTGCGCCGTGAAGCGCCGCGTTCCGGACGGTCATCGAATCAACAGCAGGGCAGCGGGAAATCCGGCGGGCAACATAAGCAGCAAGAGCAGCAACACCGGCAGCAGGAAGGGAAGCGCAAACCGGGAGAGAAGGATGATGCGTATTACTTCGGAGTGCTCGGACTGACTCCCCAGGCGAACAACGACGAAGTGAAGCGCGCGTACCGTAAGCTTATGTCGCAATACCACCCCGATCGCGTCGCCAGCCTCGGCGCGGACCTGCAGAAGACGGCGGTGGAAAAATCCAAATCAATCAACGAAGCATATATGATCATCGAACGGCGGCGGGGGATGAAGTAGCCGGTTCCGGGGTAAAGTAGCCGGTTCCAGGGGAAAAGTAGCCGGTTCGGTGTATTGCAGGAAAGCGATTTTCTTCCGATGTTGCGCTTTGCTCTACAGTTCTTTTGTCAAGCCTTTGAGGTACTCTATGAGATTTGTTACTAGCGTATTGTTCGCTTTGGCTGTGATTGCTACAGCTCAGGCCCAACAACTTCAGCCGGTAGTCACGGGAGGAGTAACTAGAATATCCCAGACCGCCGCCGCCATCGACGCGGCGTCGATTCTTAACGGAATCGCCGCCGAAGAAAGCCACACCCTCTTCTACTTCGATATCAGTAAACCGATGCGCATTCAGCAAGTGGACGGCGTAACGAACCCTGCCATGCTCGGGCAACGGTTTACGCTTCCCGTAGCGGCAGGCAAGCTGGATTCGGTAGCCTTTTTCACGCCAACCATTGCCGTCTGCGATATCCGGGGACTGATTACCCGCGACACGCTTGCGCTGCAAGTCGGAGCGGAGCTTTTTCATCTGCCGAACGTCTATCAGACAGCGACACCTATCGACACATTCCGTATCAAGCGAGAGAATATTGCCGCATATAGCAACGCCAAAGCGGGGTTCGCTTCCATAGATATCCCACAGGAATTTCACATCGTCACCTTTGCCTCACCGCGGGATAACCTCCAAGGCTACACGCTGGCATTGTCGATGGATTCCATTCCTGATACGGATTTCAACAAAGAGAACACCCGTGTTTCATTTATCTCCGGCGCGTCTCTCGGTTTGATGCTTTTCAATACAAAGAATCCGAGCTATGTCTTCCTTCCGCAACTTATCATGTCGGTCAATGTCCGTTATGAGGGTGGAACCGGAATCGAAAACCCGGCCGGCGTCAACAATCTGCGTATTTCCAATCTATATCCGCAGCCCGCATCGCAAACCAACGACGGGAGCGTCATGCTTGAGTGCACCCTTGCGGGCGGTCAGCAGATCGAGATAACAATCTTCGATTTAATGGGCAGAAAGGTACGCGATATTGCCGCCGGAGATATGCCCGGCGGGATCAACCTGTTGCCTGTCTCCATAGCCGGGCTTTCGCCTGGAACGTATCAGGTACGTTTGTCGAGTGAAAAAGGCGTCTCGGTAAGGACGCTGGTCGTTACCAAATAGCAGACAGCTCTGGAATGAGCAAGGGGCATCCCCGGCGGAACGGCCGGCAGGATGCCCCTTCTTTCTGTGGGTATCCGTAATCGCTACTTCAAAATTTTCCTCGCCCCGGCGAAATGTTTGTTGTAATAGGTATGGTTCAGTGATGACGTGACGACGCCGGATGTTGCTGACGCATGGATGAACTGTGCTCTCCCGGTGTAAATTCCGACATGGGTGATTCCCGATCCTGCGGTGTTTTTGAAGAACACGAGATCGCCCGGCAGGATTTTTTTCGGATTCACCGGCACGCCGACCGAGTACATATCTCTCGCGCGGCGGGGGAGCGAAACGCCCGCGGTCGAATACACGCTGTACACGAATCCGGAGCAGTCGGTGCCGGCTCTTGATTTGCCGCCGTACTTGTAGGGAGTGCCGAGCCATTTCCGCGATTCGTTGAGAACGATTTTCCGTTCGCTGCTGAGATGCTTATACGTTACGCCTCCCGAAGGTACGCGGCCTTCCGTCATCGAACCGGAAGAGGAGCAACCCGCGATTGCGCAAATCGCCAGAAATAAGGCTAATACTCGTATGTAGATTGGGTGCATATCCATATCACAGGCGTTGTAACGGAAAAAAGATAAACTTTTTCTTGAGCAAAGGCAAGATAGTACATTGATTTATAATAAGATGGCCAAGCATTGACGTACTGCTTTTCGCAGGCATTTTGGGAAAAGTTGTTTTTGAATTATCGATTTTGTACATTTCCTTACTATTTGGGGCTGTAGCTCAGTTGGGAGAGCGCTACATTCGCATTGTAGAGGTCGAGGGTTCGACTCCCTTCAGCTCCACTGGTAACTGAAATACTGTTGTAGGCATGCCTTCATTGAGGAACCACATATTTCGAAATAACAGGCTCATACGGCATACGGCTGCAAAGCGATTAAGTGCACGATAAGGTTTACGGAGTGCACTTTTTTATGTTTTCTACCGCCGTTATAGTAAAAGCATTGCACGATTGGGCTCCCGCGGCTCTAGCCTGGGAGCGCGACAATGTAGGGCTGATTTTAGGAGAGCCGTCCGCACCGGTTAACCGGATTCTTGTTTGTCTCGATCTCACCGAAGAAGTAGCAGCAGAAGCCGTCGAGATGAAGTGCGACTGCATTGTTTCGCATCATCCGCCAATCTTTAAACCGGTCTCTTCCATCCGGCTCGATACGGAGCAGGGCCGGATCATCTCGCTCTGCCTGAAGAACGGCATTTCGGTCATCGCGATGCATACGAATGCCGATGCCGCGAAATTCGGAGTCAATTACGCGCTTGCCGAACGCTTGAATTTAACCGGCATCCGCCCGCTGGCCGATGCCGAATGCGGCAAGGAAAAGGTAATTCTCTTCGTCAAGGATGGCGATGACCGCGGCGAAACCTTTTTCCGCGATCTTCAGGAACTGGCGGCAACGGTATCCATCGGCGCGCGGTTCGAAAACGGCATCTCGCGCATTGAGATTTCCACTCCCGTATGGTCGACGCGATATGTCCGGACGCGAGCCTCGGAAGTGTTCGGCGATCGGCTTATAACCACGCATACTGTTCCGCTGATCGATCCTGTCGAAGGATATGGTATCGGCGCGGTAGGCGTTTTACGGGAAGAGATACCCGCACAGGAATTTCTCGCGTTCGTCAAGGAACGTCTCGGCTGCAAGGGTTTGCGGACGACTCAGGCGCCGTCAGTGACGAGCATTAAAACCGTTGCCGTATGCGGCGGAGCGGGATCGCAGTACATCGCGAAAGCCGCCGGAGCGGGCGCCGACGCGTTCGTCACCGCCGACGTCGGCTATCACACGTTCCAGGATTACAGGAATTCGCTTCTTGTTGTCGATGCAGGACATTACGAGACCGAACGCATGTTCGTGGAACAATGCGCGAAGATTCTCGGCGAAGCGTTCGAAGGAATGACAAATACAGTGGATATTTATATATCACGAATCGACACGAATCCGATACGGTTCGTGTAATCAATGATTAAGGAGACACCTTGAAACAGAAGCTGCGCTCATTGTACCTGTTGCAATTGCTGGATACCGAATTAGACGAGCTTCGCGAGCTGCGGGGCGATTTACCCGAAGCCGTCAACAAGCTCGAATCCCAGGTAGCAGAACTGGAGTCCCAGATTCAGGAATACGATGCGTTTCTGAAGAACGGAGCCGTAGACCGGCAGCGCAAGGAAAAAGAATCGCTTGAATTGATCGACAAGATCGAACGGTATAAACAACAGCAGTTGAGCGTCAAGAATAACAAGGAATACGACGCTCTTACACATCAGATTGAAACCGCGGAAGCGACGATAGCCCAATTCGAGGAAGAAATTGAGCTTTACACCGACGAAGCGTCGGAAGTCAAGGACAAACTGGTCGAACTCGAAAAGGAGTGCGTCGAACTGAAGGAACGCCTTGCTGAAAAGCGCGTTGAACTGGATGATATCATGTCCACGACGAAAGCCGAGGAAGAAGAGTTTGATAAAAAACGCGCCACAGCGTTGAAGGATGTAACCGAAGGCGATTTCCAGATGTACCAGAAAATCCGCGACGCGAAGAAGACGGCTATCGTTACCATCAAACGCGAATCGTGCAGCGGATGCTACAACGTCGTGCCGCCTCAGCTCATTCTTGAAATCAAGAAGAACGACAGGCTACATATTTGCGAGCACTGCGGAAGAATTCTTGTTTCCGAAGAAATCGCTAAGGAAACGAAGATTTTTTAATCTTCGACACTGAACCAGACAACCCAAGCACATCGGGCAGCCGCCTCCGAATCCCGGTTATGCCGGATGTTTGGGGGAGGAAAGTCCGAACTCCACAGGGCAGGGCGCCGGCTAACAGCCGGGCGCCGCAAGGCGACGGAAAGTGCAACAGAAAAGATACCGCCCTGAGCGAGTTCACCAGCCGGCGGCTGGTGAACGAGTCGAAGGGTAAGGGTGAAATGGTGCGGTAAGAGCGCACCAGCGCGATGGCAACATCGCGGCTTGGCAAACCCCGCCCGGAGCAAGACCATGTAGGAATGCCGTTTCCTGCCGCTTCCACGGAAGCCAAAGGATATGCGCGGCCCGTGCACAGCGGTGTACGCCGGCAGCGGTGTATGCCGCAGGCATTCGGGTAGGTCGCTCGAGCTGCATGGCAACATGCAGCCCAGATAAATGGCTGCCTCGTCCTGATCCGTCTCTGGCGGAGAAGGGTAGACAGAATTCGGCTTACAGATGGGCTTGGGTCCATATTCGCGCCGGAAGGGGCGAATGCAATGAGCGCCCCGCAGAATATCTGCGTGGCGCTCGCTCAGTTGTGCCCCGGTCCTGAGCGTTATTTGCTAAGCACCATTTGCTTTGTCGTAGATGTGCTGCCTGCCGTCAGTTTAACCAGATAGTTGCCCGACGGTAAATCGGATCCATCGAATTCTATCGTATGCGTTCCGGGCATCTGCGATTGATCAACCAGGGTGCATACCGGTTTTCCTTTCATATCGTAGACGACGAGGGTTACGGGAGATTCTGCCGGAAGCGAATAGGAGATAGCCGCCAGGGGATTGAAGGGATTCGGATATATACTGGTCAGTTCCGGCGATCGAAGACCCGCGTTTTTCATTTGAAGGACGATCTCTTTGCTGTACTCGAATGATCCATTCCGGTCGATCTGTTTCAGGCGGTAGTTCACGCGTTCCGCGTTGCGAGGGATTGGGTCGGTGTATGCATAGAACCGGGGCGCGCTTGTGGTGCCGGCTCCGAAGATAAATCCGATGTTTTCCCATTTGTTGCCGGTGTTCCGCTGAATCTCGAATCCATGATTGTCTGTTTCGGACGCCGTATTCCATTGGAGGAAAACATTGTCGTTCCGTACCTGCGCCGAAAAGGACGAGAGTTGAACTGGAAGCATCCCAATAAATTCGAACGCTCCGATATCTGCATTGTTTTGACGCGACGTGCCCCGCTGGTCTTTCGAAGGAGCGCCGTTGCTGCTCGCCGGGTCGATTGCCGGACTGCCGCTTTCCAGTCCCATTGTCGGCGTGGACCCGCCGTTGTCGGTAAGCGAAAGCAGCATCGGGTCGGTATTTTGCAGATCGCCCGTGGCGGTACAGGCGCAAGAGCTGCCGTCATCGATATTATAACCGCCGGAAGTGACGGTCGCGACGCAATTATTTGGAAGGTTGTCGCTGAGAATGGTGTTTTTCATGCCGTTGATAACGCCGTAGAGCGCTCCGCCGTTTGTATTCCCGGTGTTGCCGGCGATGGTGCAGTTCGTGATGTTTAGTGTGCCGGAATATTTATAGATAGCGCCGCCGTAGCTGGCTGAATTCCCATACATCGTACAGTTCTCGAAATCGCACGTTGTTCCGTTGAAGAAGATGACTCCGCCCCGGCAGAGTCCTGATGCACCCGCCTGGTTGTTGTCGAAGGTGCAATCCTTGATAGTAATCGCGGAGTTCGTGACCATAACCGCGCCGCCATCGCCGGTGACTCTGTTGTAGCTGAACCGGCAGCGTTCGATGGTGGTTGTGCCCCAGGTGGAGATGGCGCCGCCGTGGTTATTGAGGTTGCCGTACCGTAGATGGAGATCGAATATTTTGACCGTATATCCTGAACTGATGAAAATGATTCGAGCGTTGCCGACGCCGGCAGAAGCCTGCGCCTGAAGGATGGTATTGTTCGCTCCCTGTCCGCGAATAACCAGATTTTTATAGATCGACAGAGAGTTTTCCGTTATCACCGGATCGACAATGTTGATGGTGTCTCCAGATGCTGCGGCCGAAATTGCGGCGCTGACGGTAGAGTAGGTTTGCCCGGACCCGACATTTCTGACGGTTTGTGCCGATAGAATTGGACATATGAACAGTAATAAGACCATTTGTGTCCAGTAGTTCCGTAGAAGATAATACATAGTGCTACTCCTTGATATAGGTGTCGATTCGTAATAAGTATGTATCGTTTGAAATATGTAGTAATGTCGTAGTTCTACTGAATGCAACAATCAAGCCAATCAGTATACCAGGTTGTGGGTGGTTGTTTTCGCTCAAAAGAATATCGAATAAAGAGAAAAAAATGCGAAATAGCGTTTCTGCCGAGACCCGGATACAAACCACTCCCTGGCTGTTTTTCGTCCGAGTGTAACCATCGCATTTACGTGTGGAAAGCGATAATTGCAGCGCTGGTAAATCTTGCCAGATCCGAGAGATATATTGAACGCTGGAAATGAATCAACCGATAGAAGATGTTGAATGTCCGTGAAGAAGGCGAATGTACCAGAAATCAGGTAGGACGTTTTCTTAGGAGTTCGCGAAAAAAACGGAACGACTCAAGGAAACCAGCCAGGAGTGTTTCAAATCACCATAAAATTGGTTACATTTGGTCTTGAATATCCCATACTTTGGGGATTTCCGTAACTGAAGCGCGCATGTACCAAAAATGTGCGAAAACGCGCCATTTCTAACGAAATGTGCGCCCTGAGACCGAGAGAAAAATGTGTATTAATATAGTTATGATGTATAAATTGAATCAAAGGAACCAACCATGGACGCAAAGTGGAACATCCGGGCCACCGGGGATCCAGAGCAAGTGCGTCTGCTTGTTGAGGAAATTCATGTACCCGAGATAATCGCATCTATCCTCGTTTCGCGCGGCATCACGGATTACGAATCGGCGAAAACGTTCTTCAGACCCTCTCTGCAGCAACTGCATAACCCTTTTCTCATGCATGACATGGAAAAGGCAGTTTCGCGTGTTGTTTCTGCGAACGAACGAAAGGAAAAAATCCTTGTGTTCGGAGATTATGATGTCGATGGAACGAATAGCGCCAGTTTGCTCTTCCTGTATCTGAGTCACATCGGATGCGATGTCGAAGTGTATATCCCCGACCGGATGAAAGAAGGGTACGGTATTTCCGAAGCAGGCATCGACTACGCCGAGAGTATCGGCGTCAAGCTCCTCGTTTCCATCGATTGCGGCATTACCGCAATCACACAGGTTGACTACGCGAAGACAAGAGGGATCGATGTCATTATCTGCGACCATCACGAGCCTGCGGAAGCTATTCCGCAAGCCTATGCGGTGCTCGATCCGCTGAAACCCGACGATCAGTATCCGTTCAAATACCTCTCGGGTGCCGGAGTGGGCTTTAAGCTTATTCAGGGACTTGCGGAGTATTATAACGAACGCGAAGAACCGTATAACTATCTCGATTTTGTCGCGATTGCCGCCGCCGCCGATATTGTACCGATGGTGGGCGAGAACCGCATCCTGGTGTATTACGGATTGAAGCTCCTCAACGAAAATCCCCGTCCCGGATTGAAGGCGCTGATGGAGTCTGCGAATCTGCAATACGGGAATCTCACGGCGCAGCAAATTGTGTTCGTCATGGCGCCCCGTATCAACGCTGTCGGCCGGCTGGGAGATGCAACCCGCGCTATCGATCTTCTGACGACGACCGACGAAGCGAAGGCGCACGAGTTCGCTAAAATTCTAGAAGAAGAAAACCGCAACCGGCGGGTGATCGATGAGGAAACCTTCAGCCAGGCCCAGAAGGAAGCCGAAAAGTATATCGTCGGCGAGGAAGACAGTCCGATTATCATGCATAACGGAGACTGGCACCCCGGCGTCATCGGTATCGTCGCTTCACGCCTCGTCGAGAAATACTACCGCCCGACTATCCTGCTGACTACTATCGACGGGGTGGCGAAAGGCTCCGCGCGAAGCATCAACAATTTCAATATCTACGAAGCGTTGAAAAGCTGCGAAGATTTGCTGCTTCAATTCGGCGGTCATAAATATGCCGCCGGTTTGGCAATCGAGATAGAGAACATCCCCGCATTCCGCGAGAAGTTCACGACCGTGGCGGAGACGCTGCTCACGGAAGACATGCTTCAACACGAGATAACCGCCGACGCGGCTCTTCGGTTTTCGGATATCACACCGCGTTTCTTCAGGATACTGAAACAATTCGCTCCCTTCGGACCCGGCAACATGCGCCCGATCTTTTTCTCGCAGGACGTGGAGATCTACGGCCAGCCGAGGATCGTCGGAAAGGATCATCTGAAACTGAAGCTTCGGCAGGACGGGCAGGTATTCGATTCCATCGGGTTCAATCTTGGAAAGCATCTATCCAAGATCCAGGGTCCGAACAAGAGAGCCGACGTGCTGTTCACCATCGAAGACAACAGCTGGAATGGAAGCGTATTCCCGCAACTGAAAATCAAGGACATCCGGGTTGCGAACGAAGAACGGACGCATACGGAAATCCTGACGCGAATGACAAAAAACATTACTGCAAGCTGATATCGTTTTTATTATCGGAGGAATTGTATGTCTGGGCACAGTAAATGGGCCACCATCAAACGCGCGAAGGGCGCAAAGGACGCTGCCAGAGGCAGGTTGTTCAGCCGCATCATCAAGGAAATAACCATTGCCGCACGCGACGGCGGTGGGGATCCGGACGGTAACCCGAGATTGCGTCTGGCGATCGACAAGGCGAAGGGCAGCAATATGCCCGCCGACAATATCAAGCGCGCTGTGCAGCGCGGCAGCGGCGAACTGGAAGGCGTTTCGTATGAGGAAATTACCTATGAAGGGTACGGTCCCGGCGGCGTTGCCTACCTGGTGGAAGTGATAACCGATAACCGCAACCGCACCGTTGCCGAAATCCGCCATCTTTTCTCGAAGAATAACGGGAATATGGCTGAAAGCGGCGCCGTGTCCTGGAAATTCAGCCGCAAAGGCGTCATCAAGGTGACAGGGAATTTTTCCGAAGACGATATGATGATGATGGCGCTCGATGCAGGCGCCGACGATATGCAGTCAATTGAAGACGGCTTTGAAATCACGACCGAGCCGAGTGCGCTTGAGACGGTACGCAAAGCGCTCGAAGGGCAGAACGTCACGATCGCCGAATCGTCGATACAGATGGTGCCTCAGAATACCATCAAGGTAGAAGGAAAGGAAGCCGAAGGCGTCCTGAAGCTATACGAAGTGCTCGAAGAGCACGACGACGTGCAGAACATTTACTCGGACTTCGATATCGACGACAGCGTTCTCGAATCGCTGCAGAACGGCTAATTCCCATACAATATGAAGATCCTCGGAATTGACCCCGGCACAAGGATCACCGGCTACGGCGTGATCCTTGTGAACGGGGGACGATTCTCCCGGTTGGCGTCGGGCGTCATCGATACCTCGCGTATTACCGCAATGGACCAGAAACTGAACACCATCTTTACAACCCTCACCGCTATTATGATCGAATTCCGCCCCGATGTGTGCAGCGTCGAGACGGCGTTCTATGGAAAGAACGTCCAGTCGACGCTGAAACTTGGCCATGTGCGCGGCGTGGTTTTGCTCGGCGCTTCGCTGCAGGGAATCGCCGTTGCCGAGTATTCGCCGCGCGAAGTGAAGCGCGCTGTCACGGGAACGGGTGCGGCAGCCAAGCAACAGGTGGAATTCATGGTGCGGAACCTGTTGAACATCGGGACGGCGTTTAAACGCTCCGACGAAGCGGACGGTCTGGCGCTTGCGCTGTGTCATGGAATGAATCTGAAGGGTGTTCCTGTTTCCGGGGCATCAGGTTCGTGGGAAGATTTTATTCGCATGCATCCGGAGAGGATACAACAGTGATTGAATTTTTATCCGGGACGCTTGCGGCAAAGGAGCCTGTCCGCGCGGTGATCGACGTGCAGGGAATCGGTTACGAAGTGTTCATCTCGCTCCATACATACGAAATGCTGCCGGAAGCCGGGGCGCCGGTACAGCTTTTCACGCACCTTCATGTGCGCGAGGATGCGATGCTGTTATACGGATTTGCCGGAAGGGAAGAGCGGTTTGCTTTCCGCATGCTGATGAGCGTATCGGGGATCGGCGCAAAAGTCGCGCTGGCAGTGCTTTCGGGCGCTTCGGTCGCTGATCTGGCGCAGTATATCGGTTCGAGTAATATCGGCGCGCTGTCGTCGATACCGGGTATCGGCAAGAAAACAGCGGAGCGGATGATAGTCGAGCTGCGCGACAAGCTCGGAAAAGAGTTTTCTGGGTTGGAACACGCGTCTTCAGGGAAGGCGGACGTACAGTCAGAGGCGTTATTGGCGCTTGTTTCGCTCGGTTATACCCAACAAGCAGCTCAAAATGTCATAAAAAAGGCGCTCACAAACTCACCGGAGCAGATTTCAGACGTCGGAGCGCTGATCAAATCGGCGCTCAGGCTGCTCGCGAGAGGCTAATGCGTTGATATGAAATAATTTACAGAATCGCATTAAACTCTTGCTTTAGAGAAATTCTGTAATTATATTTGTGGTGCATTCACTTTCGTGACAGCCGATTAACAAACACCACCCCCCTCCTCACTTGTTAATCGGCTTTTTTATTTGGAACACATCGATGCAATTTCCCGTTGTTTTAACGAATCGTTACTCTTGCCGGTTCATCAAACGATGAAAGGATAAACGAAATGCGAACGATACATACATTTGTTGCCGTGCTTCTGCTGACTGCTCTTACACAGGCTCAGCCACACGCCGGCGGCGATGAAACCAGCGACGATTCCTGGCTTCCCAAGGTCACGAAGCTGGAAAATGGCAACATCAAGCCCATTCTGGAGCAATACAAGGGCGAGGTGATTGTGCTGAACTTCTGGGCGACCTGGTGCGTGCCCTGCGTCAAGGAAATGCCGGATTTGTTCAAACTGAAGCAGGAGTACGAATCGAAGGGAATGCGGCTTATCCTGATCTCGATCAACGATTTGGAAGAGTTGGAGAGCAGGGTCTATCCGTTTCTCATCGAAAAGCAGGTCGGTTTCGAGACGTTTATCCGTACACCGGGCGACGATCAGAAGTTCATCAACAGCATCGATGAGACGTGGTCCGGAGCGATACCATTCACCATCATCTTTGACCGCGCAGGGAAGAAGCGGTTCGTGGAATTCGGAAAACACACCTACGAGGAATTTGAACGCGCGGTAAAACCGCTGCTGTAAGCACACCTCTCCGCGGCGAGAATTTTTTACGCTGCATCCGATACGCGGAAAACGTAGATTGCGGAACGAAAATAAGTTCATCCAATCTCTTTTCCTCTTTATGAAATCATTTGCCTTCTGTTTCGCGTTGATCGCAAATGTCGTTCAACTTAGTGCTCAGCCGTGGACTGCAACGCATGGCAGGGACACCACAAGCTTCTTCCCGGTTGGATTTTACACGTTCTACATTTGCCGCGGAGTGCCGCCGTTTAGCTACGACCCTGAGACGGGCTACCCTCCAACCGGGGATGGCATGGCCCGCTGGCTCAACAGAGACAGCGCCAACATTGCCGGGATTAATGCCAATTACTTCGTTGACTGGATTCCACATAAATATTGGCATCTCGTCGATCCGAAGCCTCCGATAAAACATGATAGCGCCCCGTTTGAAGACGACATTTTTAGAGGATTCGCCAACCGGATGGGGTTTTACTGCGATTACAAGCACAATAACGACTGGATCGAAACGGATGATATACAGGGCTCCGTTCAGCGGCTTGTGCAGCACTGCCCGATGAATGATGAGATCGGCAATGCTGCCTGGATTGAATGGTACGGAAAAGTAGACGCCGAACTGGGACGGATTAATCGCGATGTATTGCCACAATCGCCCTATAAAACGTTTTATGCTGCACACGAAGTGGATATTTACCCCGACCTGCAAGGGGCATCGGCGGAACAGGGTCACAGGAGACGATATGCATTGCAGTATATCCTGCATAAATGGGACGAGGTCTCATCGCGGCCTGACATCAAACCGTTTGTGGTTATCGGCAGCGTGATGGATGCCGGGCATAGTAAGATCATCGACATTGCCAACACATGCAGGAATCTTCGGATGATAGCATGGCATAATGGTGCTCTCGATCCGTATATCCGTACAACCTATTCTGATCGAAAGACGGCCTTTGCAAGACTTACCGTTTCTATGGACCATTTCATTCGCACCTTTAATTGGTACATAGATTTCGACCGGAGTAAAGAGAATTTGCCGTTGGAATTCTGGTTCGTCGGGCAATCGCATAAGTGTTACTACGTCGGCAACAGTGATAGCGCGCTCGTGTATGCAGCGAGATATCCAACATACGAGGAATTGAAGCTGCAGGCGTATCTGGCGTTGAGCAGGGGGTTCAAGGGTATTGTGTGGTACACATATGGCTCGGTAAACGCAAATCGCCGGATCAACGATTCGCCATTTGGCGTTGTTGATTCGCTTCGCCGCCCAATAAATGAAGACTTGGATATCGGGATGCTTCCTCCGCATCCATGCCCCGAGCAGGTAAGACCGTTCGACAATGTGAGCCGTGTCAACGCGGAGCTGTTGTCTGTAGGTACTATTTACAAATCCCTGGATTTCGATACGACATTCACTCAGTCGACAATACCCGTAAACAATAGCTACGGCCTGCATGCTGTTACTGCTGAAGGCGAGCACAACGACGAGGCGCTCGATATCAGCTTCTTCACAGGAGAAACTAATGTCAACGGAGGGCAAGGCAGGTATGTCATGCTGGTAAATAAAATCATCAATTCCACGGAAATCGAATGCGGGATCGATTCAGCGAGAAAAGTGTGCATGCAATTCCGGTTACGCGGAGAAGTAACGCTTCGAGAACAGCGCTCGGGAAGGTTGTTGTCGGGCAGCTATAACTGCGACTCACGTTGCTGGCTCTTTACGGACTCTCTGATGCCGGGAGAAGGGAAGCTGTATGAAATGCACGAAGTTGCGTTGGATGAAGGAACAGTATTCTGTGGAGAGTATCTTCTTCAGAATTACCCGAATCCGTCTACCTATCAAACAACAATCGAATATTCGATACCGTACGAAATGCCTGTATCACTCACGGTTTACAATATCCTCGGTGAAATCGTCGATATACTTGTGGATGAAGTGCAGTCTGCAGGGGTGCATCGAGCCGATTGTAACGCCGGAGCTCTCGAATCCGGCATCTACTTCTACAAGCTGATCACTCCGGCAGGTGCGAAGCAACGATCGATGCTCATTGTTCGGTAGGTGAAGTATGGTATTGGATGAAATCCACACCGTTTCCGCTCGGATTTCGCATTATTTCGATACCATCTGAAAGGCAATAGCGAAAAATTCGACAAACAAGTGTAAATTGGTGCAACTGTGAATCCTTTCGCGATTCCAGAGCATCCAACATCAATTATCCCGGGCGTCCTTCTTGTTGAAGGAGATTCCCATATTGCGGCTTCTTCTGGATTTTCATAGGTTATTCTCTCAATCAACGGCGATTTCAAGGTAGGCAAATGAAAGCAATCCGTATCTCACTCCTCGTTGTAATCTTCACCCTGATTCAATTCACCGGACAGGCCCAGGAAGCTGCCAAGTGGTCGGTAACGGTCGATAAACCCGAGGTGAAACAGGGAGAAACGTTTACGATTAAAGTAAAGGCGGCGATCAACGAGAAGTGGCATATCTACTCGGCAACGCCGATGGAAGAAGGCCCAGTGGCCACTTCGTTCGAAGCCCCGGGCAAATCGCCGTATAAAATCAAGGGCAAAGTCAAGCAACCAAAGCCTATTGTGAAGTTCGACGAAAACTTCCAGGTGAACACCGAGTTTTTCGAGCATGAAGCAACGTTTACGCTCACGGGCGAAGTAAAGAAGGATGCCAAACCCGGGGAGCAAAAAACGCATGTCGAAGTCTCGTTTATGGCTTGCAACGATAGAATGTGCCTGCCTCCGGCGACAATAAAAGTGCCCTTCACTTTGACGGTTACAGGCGATGCCGTTGCCGCCGATGAGACAACGGTCGACGGCGCGGCGGCGATGGATCAACCGGAGGAACCGCAGACCGCTGTTATCGAGCAGGCGCCTGAAACCAAAGGAAATGAAGAGGGCGTAACCGGCTACGGCGACGAGCGTGACGTGGAACGCGCCAAGAAGGAAGGCTTCTGGGCGTATATCGGTCTGGCAATGTCCGTCGGCGCGCTTGCGTTGCTGACGCCATGCGTCTTCCCGATGATTCCGATTACCGTATCGTTCTTCACAAAAAGGGAGGCGGCAACCCGTGGACGCAGTATCCGCGACGCGCTTGTGTACTCTTTCGGCATCATGTTCACATTCACAGGTTTGGGAATTCTGCTTGCCGTTATCTTCGGTGCAGCAGGCATCAACCAGTTTGCTGCAAATCCATGGATGAACATCCTCATCTCGTTGGTGTTTATCATTTTCGCGTTGAATCTTTTCGGGATGTTCGAAATCGTGGTTCCCTCGAGCATCCTCACAAAACTCAACACGAAGTCCAACCAGGGATCGGGAATCATCAGCATCCTGTTGATGGCGCTCACCTTCACGCTTACCAGTTTCACATGTACAGTGCCGTTCGTAGGGACGGTGATGGTCGCAGCGGCTTCGGGCGAAATCTGGTGGTCGGTCGCGGGTATGATGGCTTTCTCCGCTGTATTCGCACTTCCGTTCTTCCTGCTCGCTCTGTTCCCGTCGTGGTTGAAATCGCTTCCGAAAAGCGGCGGCTGGCTGAATTCCGTGAAGGTAGTGATGGGCTTCCTCGAACTCGCGGCGGCGATGAAATTCCTCTCGAATGTCGATCTTATCTGGGGTCTGGGAATTCTGAACCGCGACCTTTTCCTTGCCTTCTGGGTCGGTATCGGAATCATGATCACTGTCTACATTCTCGGCAAGATTACCCTGCCTCACGATTCGCCGGTTGAACGGCTCGGTGCTATGCGCGTGTTGTACGCTGTTTTCTTTCTCGGTATTTCGGTCTATCTCTATACCGGACTTGGCGATAAACCGCTCGGCGAGCTCGACGCATTTCTACCGCCGATGGATTATCAGAGTACCATCCAAGCGGCGGGCGGAAGCCAAAATTCCGCCTCCATGCCGCAGGATGGCGCAAAGGAGGTATGGCTCGACGATTACCAGAAAGCGCTTGCCATTGCCAAGGAACAAAAGAAACCTGTCTTTATCGATTTTACGGGATTCGCCTGCACTAATTGCCGCTGGATGGAATCGAATATCTTTACTCGCAGCGAAGTAAAATCGCTGTTGAAAGATTTTGTCCTGGTGAAGCTATACACCGACGGGCAGGGCGATATGTATGTACGAAACCGGGATTTTCAGCAGAACCGCTTCGGCACCGTCGCGCTTCCGCTCTACGTCGTGATGAGCGCGGACGACAAGGAGATCAGCCGATTCCCCGGAATGACCCGGCAACCCACAGAATTTGTCTCGTTCCTTGAAAAAGGGAAGGGGGCGCAGGTTGTCGCTGCAGGAATGTAGCCATACCGCTGGTATATCGAGGCTGTCCGTCCGGACAGCCTTTTTTTTGGTACCCGGGGCGGACGCCGGGCGCTTGTTCACGCTTTATCATTATGTTATCTTTAATAGATAAATCAAATTCCGAATTTGCTCCGAATCGCCCATTGAAACACTCGCCGAAATCGACTCAACCGCTCGGAACAAATACTCCTTCACGAAAGCAGGAGCACGTTGAACTTGCGATCGGTCGCAACGCTACATTCGAGCGCACAACGACAGGTTTCGAATCGTACGTGTTCGAGCACAATGCGCTTCCGGAAATCGATTTCGAAGACATCAACCCCAGCACAGCATTTCTAGGGAAACAACTTTCGTTTCCGCTTATGGTAACAGGCATGACGGGCGGCTACGCCGATGCCGAACGGATCAACGGCGCGCTCGCCGAAGTGTGCGAACAAGAGCGTATTGCGCTTGGCGCGGGAAGCCAACGACAGGCGCTCGAAAACGACGAATACCTCGCTTCGTTTACGATTCTCAGAAAAAATGCGCCGTCTATACCGTTGATTGCAAACATCGGCGCGGCTGAAGTCGCCGGAATGAAGGATGTATCGCCCGCAAAGAAGCTGACCGGTATGATACAGGCCGATGCGCTTGCCGTACATCTCAATCCATTGCAGGAATTCTTACAACCGGAAGGCAATCCTCATTTCAAAGGCGTTCTCGAAGGTATCGAACGTCTCGTCCGGGGGCTTAGCGTACCGGTAATCGTGAAGGAAGTCGGCGCGGGTATTTCTGGGGCGGTTGCGCAGCGCTTGTTCGATGCAGGAGTGCGTTATATCGATGTCGCCGGAGCCGGCGGCACTTCGTGGGCGGGCATAGAAATGATGCGAAGAAAAAACGCGCTCACCGCGTCTCCGGAATTCCGCGAATGGGGCATTCCAACAACCGAGGCATTGATTCAAGTACACGACGTTCAACCAGCGGATGCGAGTATCATCGCTTCGGGCGGGATCATCGACGGTGTTTGTATTGCGAAAGCGCTCGCTCTGGGCGCCGGTCTGTGCGGAGCCGCTCGTCCGCTGTTGCGCACGCTTGAACTCGCCGGACAACAGGCATTAAGCAAACAAATACAGGAATGGAAGAACGACCTGCGGGGGGTGCTGTTCCTGACCGGTGCATCGACGCTGACAGAGTTCAGCGCTGTACCCATTTTTCGCATTTCGTCCACAACATAATTCATACAGGCATGACCAACCATCTCGATCATTATAATTCTCTTCGCGAACGCGTCGACACTCGTCTCAATGAGGTGATCGAACGGGATAAACCCGAGACTATTTATACGCCTTCAAGGTACATTTTGTCAGGAGGCGGAAAACGCATCCGTCCGGTATTGGTGATGCTTGCGTGCGAGGCGTGCGGAACCGATCCCGGATTTGCGCTCGATGCTGCCGTGGCGGTTGAGATCCTTCACAACTTCACACTGGTTCACGACGATATCATGGATAACGCCGATCAGCGGCGCGGTCGCGATACCGTGCATAAGAAGTGGGATCCGAATGTCGCGATTCTCGTCGGCGATAACCTGATCGGGATCGCATACGGTACGCTGCTACGCACGGCACGCGGCGATCTCAGGCGGCTCATTGCTTCCTTCACCGACGGCATGATCGAAGTATGCGAAGGACAGGCGTACGATAAGGAATTCGAAGCCGCATCGTCTGTTGCATTGGACGATTATTATATGATGATTGCCAAAAAAACCGGCAGGCTCGTTACGATGTCTGCAGAACTTGGCGCTATCATCGCAGACGCCGACGATTCCCGGTATAATGCTTTATCGCTGTATGCGTCGCATATCGGACGGGCATTTCAGATACAGGACGATTTACTCGACGTCATCGCCGACGAAGAGAAATTCGGCAAAACCATCGGCGGCGATATCATGGAAGGAAAGAAATCCTTTCTGTTGGTGCGCGCAATGGAGGCCGCTTCAGGCAAGGATCTGGATTTGCTTCGGGGCATTGCCAACAGAACCGCCGTCCGTTCCGATATCGTCGAAGCGGCTACCGAATTATACACGCGTCTCGGCATACTCGATGAAGCGCAACTGCAAATCCGCAAGGAAACCGATGCGGCGCTTACAGCCCTGCAGGCGCTGCCGCCAAGCGAAGCGTGCGATACGCTGCATTGGTTTGCAGAAATGCTCCTCGCAAGGACGAAATAACATTTTATGGTTGAAAGAGAAGTCACTGTCGTTAACCGCTCCGGGCTCCATACGCGTCCGGCTGCGACCCTTGTCAAGCTTGCCGCTAAGTTCGCGTCGGAATTCTACATCGATAAAGACGGGTTTGAAATCAACGGGAAGTCGATTATCGGTGTGATGACTCTTGCAGCGGAACAAGGAACCGTTCTTCGCATTCGGTTCGAAGGTCCGGATGCGGAAACAGCCGCGAAAGAAGTAGCCCAATTATTCGAGGAAGGATTTGGAGAGCTTTGAATTAACCGGCGTACGCGGCGCCAACGCATCCAGCGTCGGCGGAGAGGTCGTGTTGCGCGGTCTCCCCGCAGCCGGAGGTGTGGCAATCGGGCCGGCGTATCTGTACGTTCGGGATGAGGTATACGTTGTGGAACGCGAGCTTGGGGAGGATGAAGCGCAGGAGGAAATTCGGCTTTTCCGTGAGGCTATTACGCGTGCCGAACAGGAGCTTCACGCCACCATCGTCGCCGCGGAGTCGAATCTGACGGAGGACGCGACGGCGATTTTCGAAAGCCAGATGATGATTCTCAACGATACCGAGGTTCAAAAAGCGATCGAGCGGCGGATACTGCGGGAAAAGAAAAACGCGGATTTTATTATTCAGGATGAATTCAACCGGTATAAGTCTCTTCTGATTACCGCATCGGAAACATTTCGCGAGCGGCTTATCGACATCGACGATATCTGCGGACGGTTGATACGCAATCTTCAGAAAAAGCGCCTGAATATTTCCATCGAGGGGCAGCATATCGTTATTGCGGAAAATCTGACCCCGGTCGATACCATTCTCTTCAGCGCGAAAGACGTACTCGGTTACGTTACCGAGTACGGAGGTCCTACATCGCACGCCGCGATCCTGGCGCGCTCGTTCAATATTCCTGCCGCCGCAGGCGTACATAAGATAACGAGTCTGGTCCGTACCGGCGATCTGGTCATACTTGATGGTCAGTTGGGGCAGGTTATCGTCAACCCATGCCCCGAGCGGATCGCGCAGTACCGGGAGAAGATCGTAAAGCTGGAAGCCCTCAGCCGCCGTCTGGGCGAGCTTGCCGGGCTGCCAAGCGTTACATCGGACGGACACGCGGTTGAGCTTTCGGCAAACGCAGAGTTCATTGAAGAATTGGAGTACATCAAGTCTCAGGGCGCAGACGGCATCGGATTGTATCGTACCGAGCATTTGTACATCGACAAGGGTGATTTCCCGTCCGAGCAGGAGCAGTACTTCGTCTACAGCGAAATTGCGGCTGCGATACATCCCCGGTTCATCATTATCCGGACGTTCGATATCGGCGGCGATAAGTTTTTACTCGACGACCGAAAGGAGGAGAATCCATTTCTTGGATGGCGCGGAAGCAGGGTCATGCTCGATAAGCCGGATATTTTCCGACAGCAACTTCGCGCCATTTTGCGGGCCTCAGTCAGAAAAAATCTAAAAATAATGTTCCCGATGATTTCGGGTCTGCAGGAGTTGCGCGAAGCCATCGGGCATTTGAACGCCGCCAAGCAATCGCTTGTCGAGGAGGGACTTGCGTTCGATGATGATATCGAGTACGGTATCATGATCGAAGTGCCTTCGGCGGTGATTATCGCCGACGATCTGGCGAAGGAAGTACGATTCTTCAGTATTGGAACAAACGATCTTATCCAGTACCTGCTTGCCGTCGACCGGAACAACGATCTCATTTCGTCGTTGTATCAGGAATTTCACCCGGCGGTGATACGAGCGATCAAACACGTTGTCGATACAGCGCACAGGAACAATATCTGGGTTGGGATGTGCGGAGAAATGGCAGGCAATCCGGTCGCAACACCGTTGCTTCTCGGACTCGGTCTGGACGAGTTCTCCATGGTGCCATCGATGCTGCCGGAGATTAAGAAAATAGTCCGCACCACGCGGTTCCAGGATGCCGCGCATATTGCGGCCGAGGCGCTGCGGCTCCAGACAGCCGAGGAGATCAAACACTACATGCTTGAGTTTTCCCGCGAACACTACCCTGAATTATACGATCTTGGACAACAAGGAGGCGGCAATGAAAACGCGTCTGGCATTTGACTATTCAAACGCCCTTGGATTTCTTAGCGAAGACGAGTGGACGGAGGCGCTCGACCGCGCCGTACAATCGCATGAACGATTGTTGTCCAGAAAAGGACCCGGGAATGAGTTCCTGGGATGGATTGATCTGCCTGAAACGATTGGGCAACTAGTCCCGGAATTGCTGGACGCATCCGAACGAATTCAAGATCAATCGGAAACCTTGGTTGTTACCGGAATCGGCGGATCGTACCTCGGCGCACGCGCAGTTATCGAAGCATGCGCCGTTCCATTCGAGCGTCCTGCCGTGGATATCGTGTACGCCGGCCATCATCTCGATGGACGCTATTTCGCCAAGCTTCTCGATTATATTGAGGGCATTGACTTCTCGGTGCTCGTCATCTCAAAATCGGGCACCACTACCGAACCGGCGATAGCGTTTCGAGTATTGCGCGATGTGCTCAACGAACAATACGATTCCATCGAAGCGCGCGAACGAATCTATGCAGTTACCGATGCAGCGAAGGGAGCGCTTCACGACCTTGCATACAAAGAGAACTATACATCCTTTGTCATTCCCGACGATGTCGGCGGCCGGTTTTCGGTATTTACCCCGGTGGGACTTCTTCCCATTGCTGCCGCCGGAATCAATATCAAAGCGCTTATCGAAGGCGCAGCGTCGATGCGCAGACGAGTTCTCATCCCCGATCCGAAGACGAATCCCGCGCTCGTCTACGCTGCGATGCGCGATGCGCTATACAGAAAGGGGAAAAAGATAGAAGTGCTTTCTTCATACCAATCGTCGTTGCAGTATGTCGCCGAGTGGTGGAAGCAACTCTTTGGCGAGAGCGAAGGAAAGAACGGAAAGGGGATTTTCCCTGCATCCGTTGTTCAAACCACCGATTTGCATTCCATGGGGCAATATATTCAGGACGGCGAGCGTACGCTGTTCGAAACATTTCTTACGGTCGAAGATCAGCAACTTGACGTCATCATCAACGAAGCTGAAGACGATTCCGACGGGCTGAATTATCTTGCCGGGAAAACGCTTGCAGAGGTGAATCTCAAGGCGTACGAAGGGACCTCGCTTGCGCATACATCCGGCGGCGTACCCAACGCCCGTATTATGCTGCCAAACCAATCGCCGTTTGCCATCGGTGAGCTGTTGTATTTCTTTGAATTCGCGGTTGCGTTGAGCGGCTATTCCCTCGGCGTTAATCCGTTCGATCAACCCGGAGTCGAGGCGTACAAGGCGAATATGTTCGCGCTTCTCAACAAACCCGGTTTCGAAGAGCAACACGAAATACTCTCTTCATTGATGACCCGGCAGCAGGGAGCGATAATCGAATAGGCTGGCGGTTTAACAATATCGAATAGAAACGAAAGTCCGGCATAGCCGGACTTTCGTTTGCAGCGACGTTGTTATCACTCGTTGATAACCGCGACTTTTCCGAGAGCGGCTTGCTTTCCATCGGCACTGTAGGCGGCAATAAAATAGATGCCTGTCGGCGCCCACTCCCCAGTGGATGTGCGGCCATTCCAAAAGCCGATATTGCCGCCGGGCGTGGCGAATTCGGTCACCAGATTCCCGGATGCGGAGAGAATTTTGATGCTCGAATTCTCGACCAGCCCCTGAATATTGAGGATGTCATCCGATTTCGGTTTGAACGGATTCGGGAATACCCGGATTTCAGTGAAGCCGGGTTGTGCCTGCTGATAGGGGGTCTGGAGCGCGGAAAGACCTTTGTTTGTTCCGATGTACGCGACGCCAGTCGCTGGGTGAACGGCGATGGAATTAATCTTATTATCGAGCAGTAGGCTGTTCTCGGTGTTGTACTGTGCTAAAATGGTACTCCCGTCGTTCGAGAGGACAAACACACCGGAGTTCGTACCGATCCATTTATTATTGACCGGATCGACGGCGAGGCAGGTGATGGCTTCTCCTTCGATGTTGCAACGGGTATTATAGCAGGTTCTTGTCACTCGGTTCGGCTCAAGTGGATTGAAGATTGTGCGGATACCTGCATTGGTTCCGACCCAGATATCGCCGAATCCGTCTACCACAAGTGACGAAATGTCGTTCGCCAGGAGATCTCGGTCGCTTGAAGCAGAAACAGACGTCCAGGTATCGTCGCTTTTATCGTCGGCGGTCTTGTTATCGTTGAAAACAACGATACCTTTTCTGCTGCCGTCTTTGGCAATTATCCATTTATTACCATACTCATCGATAACGACGTTGCCATAATCGCTAACACTTTGAATTGCAGGGTCCTGGTAGAAGCACCACTTGCCGTCAGTTGAAAAACGGCTTAAAAAACTCTTATCGTTGCCGGGATGAATCGTGTAGACAGTTCCATCGCGGTCGACTGCGATACCGCCTGTAATATTAAAGGCGGAATCGTTGGAAATTCCAGGGTAGCCTGGTACGGTTCGGTAGTTGTACGCGTTTAATTCACCGGATGCGGTACGTCTGTAGATGCCCTCGCCCCACGACCCAAACCACATATCACCGTTCAAACCCGGTTCAGTGATAACGATGTCGTCGGTTTGGAATTCAACTGTATTAGCCTTCGAGTAGTTTTTCCACATCGTTCCATCGAAGCAATAGACCCCGCGGCCGTTGCCGTCGCGTCCGGAAGCGGACCATAAATTGCCCTCGGTATCGATGCTAAGCGACAAGAACCTGTTTGAATTTGGGCCGTTGGGATACAGGAAATGCCAGGGATTTCTCTTGACCGGATTATACGATGTCGTTGCGAAACCTAAATTTGTTGCTATGTATAAGCTATCGGGGTTTATTACAGCAAAATCATTAATCGATGTACCCTCTGGGTACGACCCGTCAAGCAGAAAGGCTCCAATGTAACGTATTTCGGAGGTAGGACTCACTCGCAACGCCTCGTACTCAAGAGCACAGAACAAATACTCATCGAATGTGGACATTTTTTTGATATTTCCGTTGACTTCCGGGACGAGCGCAACCCATTGGCTGCCTGAAAGTGTGACGATGTTTGTGGCGGTTGCAGCTACGATTGCATCTCGAAACACTGCGACTGCGTTTACCTTGGAATCGGTAATACCGTTGTTTTTATTGTATGTTAGCCAGTTCTGAGGATCTTTCAGGTTTGACGTTTTCATCGAAGCAGCTGCAATCCCTTCATCGGTCGCCAGCCAGATTGAATCATTCCTGAATAGTACCCCGTTTACGCCTATCTGCGCAGAAAACGCGCCGAATTTTGACCAGGTATCCGCGAATTCTTTCGTTGATGGATTATAGATTACCACGCCGAAATCGGTTGCGATATAGATCATATCCAGGTATTCGACAAACGCTCGAATTGCTCGTCGCGGCAACGATGTCGTACGGGCGATATCCGGAATCGTTCTCCATGTTCTGCTGTTCGATAGAAGTTCGCAAATATGGCCAGAACTGGTGCCGACAAACCATCGTCCCTTTGAATCGAAAAAACTTGACGTTAGATCGATCGAGGCAAGACCTTCGGTATTGGTGAACTGGGTGTAGTCCTGTCCGTTGCCGGAATACTGAAATGCACCTCCGGTAGTGGCCGAATACACCGTTCCGGAGTGGACGGCGACGGCGCGGATATCTTTCATATCCGTGTAGCTTTTCCAACTGCCTGTTTGACTAAAAACCGGGAGTATGGTGAGGAGAGCGGTCAGTACGAAAAAAATAAATCGGGTCATTCTTGCTCACGGCAGTTAATGGGTTTGAATGCTCCCAATTACGTTAATCATTTCAATAGCAGTCAAGGCAGCTTCCCATCCCTTGTTTCCGTGTTTCAATCCGGCCCGTTCCAGCGCTTGTTGCGTATTGTCGGTCGTCAATACACCGAAACTGACAGGGATTCTGGTCTCAAGCGATAGTTGCGCCAATCCTTTGGCTACTTCCGCTGCGATATAGTCGAAATGCGGGGTATCTCCACGGATTACAGCTCCCAGACATATAATCGCATCGTACTTTTTGGTATCGAGGACGTGCCGCGTCACCAACGGAAGTTCATAGCTGCCGGGGCACAGGATGACGGTGTACTGATCGTCTTTTGCACCATGCCGGGACAGGCAATCGATGGCGCCTTCTACGAGCCGGCGGGTGATAATATCGTTGAACCGGCTTGCGACAATGGCGTATTTATACGATCCGGCGTTCAAATCGCCCTGAATGGGTGCGTACATGGTGTATTCCTTCGTGGTTATGTAATGAATAAACGTCGTTTCATTGCCTCGACGGCCGATTGATTTACGTAATACGCGCCGAAATTGGGATAATCCTCCCGTTTCCCGCCGTGAAAATCGGAACCGCCGCTTTCCAACAGAAAGTACGAAGACGCAACGGATTTATAAAACCGCATCGTCGGATCGTCATGCCCGGGGTGTACTACCTCGATCCCGTCGATTCCCGAGCGAATAAGCGTCAGGAGTTCATCCTCATCGATATATCCGCCAGGATGCGCCAGAAATGCCAGTCCTCCCGCATTTGCGATGATCTCCACAGCGTTGACAGGCGAGATGTGATATTTCGGTTCGTATGCCGGGCCGCGTTCGCCGATAAAATCCTCGAACGCCTGACCGTAGTACGACGTCAATCCTTCGTCGAGAAGCGCAGCAGCAATGTGCGGCCGCCCGATTGCCGAAGGACCCGCCTGTTCGAGAACCCGTTCGAAACTGATGGGAAGATCCATCCGGTTGAGATTCCGGACAATCTTTTCCGCGCGGTGCAGGCGTTCGCGCTTCAGAAGATCGAGCGTGGAGCGTAAATGCGAATTTGATGGATCGAAAAGATAACCGAGGATGTGAACATCCTTGGAGCCGAGAGTAGCGCTCAATTCCACGCCAGGCAGCAACTGAATATCCAATGCATCAGCGGTGGCGACCGCCGCATCGTATCCGTCAAGCGTATCGTGGTCGGTAATACTAATTGACGCGATCCCAAGTTCGGCCGCCCGTAAGAGAAGTTCTTCCGGCGAAAGAGCTCCGTCGGAATAATAGGTATGCGTATGTAGGTCAACCTTCTGTTCCATCGGCGGCAGGTGAGTTCTGGAGATCGACATTGCGGCACTGCATGAAGGGACCGTCGCCGCATCTACAAAAATATTACTTATGAATTATCGAACAACTCGATTAACAGGTACAGCAATGCTGCTTCCATTACCGCGAGCGCAACGCCCGAATAAATGTCGAATTTTTGCGCTTTTTGCCGTTCGCCGGTATCGCCTTGCCGGTACATATCGTACCGCCGGTCGGCTTCCTGTTTCAACACGACAGCGGCAACTCCGGCGCCAACGCCGAGTGCGCATCCGGCGATGAATCGAATCGGTGGCAGACGGAAACCAGCTTCCAATGCGGTCGACTGAGGAACGATCGCCGTCCGGTCGTCGGGAGTGAGATACACAGCTTTTGGTTCCTCCCCTGCGGTCACAAGAACGGTGACCGGTTCATATCCCGGCTTTGCTATCGTTAATGTGTCGGCATGCTCGATATATACCCGCATCGGCGTTCTTCCAAGGTACTCGTCGCGTCGATAGACTGCGGCATCGGAAGGAATGCTTCTCACAATCGATTCCCGCCCGAAAACGAGGACTATCACGCCCTTGGTTTTGTCGATGAGAGAATCTGGAAGCTTTTTCGCTACGGAATTCCAGCTGTTGCGCACAGGCGAATACACCGTCAATTCGCGGGCAATACGTCCATCGATACTCATTGGTGCGACTCCCGCCAATGAATCGCCCCGCCAGACTTCCGCGCCCGGCGGCTCGGATTCCAGACGGATCCAAGCCGTGCTTCGCGGGGGGATATCCTGTGCATGTAGAGCGCTTGCTATAACGATGAGGAGTATTACGAATCGAGCAGTTCTCATTTCACCGCCTTGAATCCGAAAAGTTCGCCTTCGTCGCCGATGACACAGATACCGCCTGGGAATACAAGCGGAGATGTCCGGATACGCGCGTTGAGCGTCGCCGACCACAGCGGGCGTCCGGTACACAGTTCAAGCAACGCTATCTTCCCGTTCATCGCAGCTACCACGACGACGGTACCGGCAATTACCGGAGAGCCTGCCGGAACCGAGCCCAGGTCGTGTTCCCATGCGAGCTTCCCGTCGGAGGGTTGATATGCCTTCACAAGCCCGTTCGAAACCGCGAGAAGAAGATGTCCGCCGCCCAACGCGGGCGAGGAATACACCGGCGCACCAGCATCTACATCCCACAAAGGTTTTCCGGTTTCGATGTCCAAAGCAAGGAAGCGCCCGCTACGGTTCACCGCGAAGACGCGGCCTTCTCCTGCGACGGGCTGGGAGTGTAACGCGCTGCCGGTCGGCGCACGCCAAATTTCTTTCCCGTCCGCGAGCGCAAGTGCGTACATGTCCCCGTTGGTGCATGCGGCGAAGACGGTATTGCCGATTGCGGCAGGTGGGGCAATCACAGGTTTCGGCAATTTGCGGGTCCAGTGTGTGGTGCTGTCGCGCAGCGAACCGCAGCGGATAGTACCATACACGCCGGCGGTGACGGCAACCGAGTCTACCAAAAGAACGGCGGTTTCCACGGACTCGCCTTGGGACAGCCATTCGACGGTTCCGCCGGGAGTACGCACTGCAGCGAGCGATGCGTTTCCGCCCGACAATGGGACGTATATGATGCCGTTATCAATTGCCGGAGTTCCGAGCACCGCTCCTGGAAGTGTGATCCACCCGGCCTCTTTGCCGGTTGTCACATCGTATACGTCGACTCCGTTGATCTGCGTCGGAATAAAGGCAAAGTCGCCGGCGCAGAGCGGAATCGTATTTCCGGTTCCTCCGCTGAGGGACTCCGACCATGCAGCCTCCAGGGGTGGGGGGATTTCCAACTGTACGCAGTTGTGTCGTTCCGGTCCGTATGCGGCCTGAACCGTCCTGCCATCCGGACTGTCCACGCTCACCTGTAGATCGATGCCGGAACGGCACGCTGCCATGAAAATTGTAAGCGCTATGAAGGCTGGCAGCCGCACTAGAAATCCCACCCGAAAAAGAATTGTTGATACAAGCCGTTTTGCAACGAACTGAAATTATTCTCGATCCGCTTTCCGAAATCGTAGCGGAGAACAAGCATCCCCCACAGGCTAAGACGAAGTCCGGCGCCGATGCTTCCAAGCGTTTCGCCGTATTTTGTGTCCCAGCAATTGCCTGCATCGGCGTAGAAGGCGCCGGTAAGAAGCCCGAGATTCAGCGTTCCGAATGGGAAGTCCAGCCCGAAGCGGTCGAGGAGCGGAAACCGAAGTTCGACGCTGGAAAGCCACCGTTTCGTACCCCGGATCGACCAGCGGTCCCAGCCGCGAAGATCCCAGCTTCCTCCGAGGAAATAGCGGCGCGCTTCCTTTCCATGGTTATACAGAAATTCCGTGCGTACAGCCAGGCAGGAACGTAAACCGATCCGGAAATACCGCCGGTAATCCGCCATCAGCGAGTAATAATTGACGTTCGAATACTGAACGTCGGTTGTGTACGCAAGCGTTAGATTGAACCGGTTCCCGTCGATCGGACCGGTATACCAGTATAACGCGTTGTCTTTAACGTAAGAGATGGAATTCGTCAACAGAAGCGCCTTGCGTTGCCTGATATTATTGAGGACATCCTTGTCGGAATTCGTAAGGGAGATGTTGCCCTCTATTCGTCTGAATTTCGAGAACGGGTATGCCAGCGCGAAATATCCGCCGAATGCGCGTTCGTAGTAGTACGTATCTTCATCGAGGATATCGTACCGTCTGCCCGAATAGTGAAACACGCCGTATGCGTAAGGATGACGGTTTTCCAGCGATATGCGGCTGATTGCGATGTTGAAATTAGAGAGAATCTCGCTCGATGTTTGAGCGGTGTTGTAGAGGAGGAAATAGTACCGCTCGTTACTCAGCATATCGCTCACGCTGAGCGCCGCGCCTCCGATAGTGCCGAACACCGGATCCGTGGCGATCTGACTCTGCGCAAGATCCAAAGTATAGCGTTTTTCGTACTGCAACCGGCTCGCACCGGTTTCACCTTCGACAAAGGGCGCAGACCACGGTTCGACAGAAACAACCGGGCGTTGCGGAATTTTTTCGAGGGAATCGATCCCCGCGGCGACATCCTTTATCCCGCGAAGCTGAAAACTGTACGTATCGAATGCGCCGAATACGAGGCTTCCTTTCGATGTCCAGATCGGCGATGCGGCTGCGGTGGTGAACGATGTCAACCGAAATAAATGCGGCGGGAGCTGATTGGGCGATGAAGGGGCGCGGATAAGGTAAATGTTTTGTGTTCCTTCCAGATCGCTGGTGCAGGCCAGGAGCGCGCCGTCCGCTGACCAGCTGGGATACCGGTAATCCGCCGGTCCGTTTGTGAGATAGGAGATTGAGGCAGATTCGAGATTGTACAGGAACAGGTTGTGATTGCCCGCAGCGCCTCCGCCCTGCCTGTCCGAAGCGAAGGCGATGGCCGTTCCATCGGGAGACCAGGCTGGATCGATATCGTTGTAGATGTCGTTGGTCAGCCGGTCCACTGCGCCCGTTTCTGTGTTGTAGATATAGAGATCGCTGTTCCCCGCGCGGTCGATTCCCGTCAACGCAAGCCGGGAGCCGTCGGGCGACCAGGAAACGGAACCGAGCATGACGATACCCGTGATCCGGACGGACGCTTTTCGTTCTCGCATGCGGAGATTGTAGATGTGCAGAACATCCGTCCCGCCGCTCTTGGATACATACGCGAGGTCGCCGTTTTTTGAAACGGACATTCCGTTCTGGGATTGGTGAAACGATTCCATGTCGTCGGTTTTTTCGCCTCTTATGACGAGCTCGGGTTCGCCTGGTGAAAACGATTTCCGGTAGATACTGGCGTAGCCGTCCCTGTTTGCGAGATACACGACATACGCGGAATCGCCTTCGTAATACACGACCGGGGCGGTATTGAATCCCGATCCCGCAAGTTCTGTTGTAACTGTCGATGGTTTGTCGTGCGTGGCGAGAAGCGGGAAGTATTGCTTCTTCAACGAGGAGGTCCAGGCTTCGTCGAACTCTTCGTATGTGGCGCCGAGCGTGATTTTCATGACGTCGCTGAAGAAAGCCGATCGCCAGAGATTGTCGATGAGTCGAAGAATCGTTTCCTTGCCGTACCTCTTTTCCATGAACATGAGCGCCGCCTGACCTTCCTTGTACATCAGAAAGGTGCCGGATATCGCAAAGATCTGAGATATCGGGGCGAAGTACCCGTTCAGCACCGCGTCGCGGAGCAGCATTTCCGCCTGACTATCCCATTCGGTGGAATAGTACTCGGCCAGTCCTTCGACGAACCAAAGCGGCGGATATCTGTCGCTCTGGATGTTGTAGTCGTCGAAGACTCTCATGATTTTGGTATGCATAAATACATGCACCAGCTCATGGTTGATCACATGGCGCAACTGCGCCATTGATCCGGATGCCGGGATAACGACGCGCCCCTTCAGAAACTCAAAGAAACCTCCGACGCCTTCTGGAATGAATCCAGGGGAGATATTCGTCTGTTGGAAGTGAAGCGGCGAACTGTACAGGATGAGCGGGATTCGTTCGACGATGGTAAAATTGAATTCCTGTTCCAGCTTGCGGAAACTGGTTTCCGCAAAATAACCGCCTCTCCGCGCCAGGTCCTCCATTTCAGGGTAATAGTATATATCGAAATGTTCGGTGCGGAGAATCTGCCATTCGAATTGCTCGTAATTGATTTTATTCTTGCCGAACGGTAGAAACTGTGCATATACCCTGTTCCCCGATAAGGCGAGGCATAACAAGACCGCAAGCGCCGGAAGTACAAACCGGCGCCCGCATCGCGGCACACTCTTCCGGATGTCTGCGCTATCCTTTTGCCAGAGCGTTTTTAAGCGTATTGATCTTTTCAATTGGAAACGGGTCTGTTCCTGTGCCGATTGCCAGATAATAACTGATCCAGTCGCCGAGGCATATCAGTCCGAATATCCGCGCAAGCAACTCGTCTTCATCTGCATGGATTTCCTGAACGGAGCCTGCAAGCCCGCGAATCAAATCGAGTGTAATATTCATGCGCCGGGTGATGCTCGCGCCTTGTTCTTTCTCATGCAAGGCAATCACGGCGATGTGTTTCATGATTTCGGGATTCTGCTCCCATCCGACGATTTCGTTATGATTCATTTCCGGGAAAATGTTTCCGTATGCGAGCATTTTGCTGTTTTCCGATATCTGATTCCGCCAGCGGACATTCACCGCTTCAAGCGATTGCTGAGGCGAATAGATGACGGGCAGCATACCATGCAACGACTCGGCGATCGCGATTGCGGGATTCGTTTCATCGGCGAGGTTGCCGTAGCGTTCAACTGCCTTCGCTGCCGTTGCGAGGAGGGCGTCGAGCGCACGGGTCTGATCCGGAATGAGTCCGAGCCTGCCGAAGAGGGCAAGCAGCGGAGGGAAAAGGTAGCCGGTCGCGTATCGGGGCGCGAGACCGCCGGGTACGATCAGGACGGTGTTTCCATCGGTTTTTGCCTTCGCAGCCAGCGCCCCACCGGATGTGAGCGCCACAATCTGTGCGCCCGTTGCGGCGGCTTCATCGTAGGAGGCGAGCGTTTCTTCGGTCGTCCCGGAATAACTGACGGTAATAACAAGCGTCTCTTCGTTGACAAATCCCGGAAGATTATAGGTGCGGTTCACAACCACCGGCACAGCGGTCTGCTGCATGGCGTAACCGCGGAGGATATCTCCGCCGATAGCCGATCCGCCCATTCCGCAAATGACAATATTGCGGATGCGCCTCGGATCGACGGAGGAAAGATCAGCCTTGAGTCCGGTATCGATGCCGGTTTGAATGTGCTGCGGGAATGCAAGCAATGTCTGGTACTGGTTGGTCGTGTCGAACGTTAGTTTCTGTTGTTGATAGTCCATCATACGGTTGCTGTTTCCTTGCGGAAGTGAGTGAGTGAAACAATGAACTTAGCAACGATGCGGGCGATCTGCAAACATTTCTATGTCGATTGCCGGACAGCGCCGTTGTCCCATTCGCGCCATTTGTCTTCGATGAATTCGCGCATGCGTTCCTTGTATATCGATCTGTCGAACGTTTCCGCATGCCGGCGGATCGCAGCCGCATCGAAGTCCATCTCGACCTCGCGTTCCACAGCCTGTTTGAGGCTTTGGATGGACTGCTCGGGGAAATGGACGCCGGTCACTCCGTCCACGACTGTTTCGAGGGCGCCGCCTTTGCCGAATGCAATGACAGGTTTGCCCGACGCCATTGCTTCGACAGGTACAATGCCGAAATCCTCTTCGCCGGGGAAAACCAGCGCTCGCGCCGAGGCGTATTCCTCCGCAAGCGCCTCGTTTTCCATCCAGCCGCAGAATTCTATCGTCGAACCGGCCATCCGCTTCAGTTTCTGGAGTTCGGGACCGTTGCCGATGATCCGCAACGGAAGCCGCAGTTCGTTGAATACCTGCACCGCGAGATCGACGCGTTTATAGGGAACCAGCGCGGAGACGATCAGATAATGTCCCTGATGCGATGCAGTGCTCGTAAACCGCGCGGTATCGACCGGCGGATAAATGACTGCCGCATCCCTGTTGTAATGCCTGCGAATGCGTTCGCGTATGTACCGGGAGTTGGCAATGAAATGATGCACTCGCCCGCATGTTCGTACATCCCATGCGCGGATGCGCTTCGCAATGAGCTTGATCAGGGCATGTTTTGCATGTCCGACAAGCTCGGCGCTGAAATACTGGTCGAACATATCCCATACATAGCGCATTGGAGTGTGGATATAGGAAATGTGAAGCGCGCCCGGTGGAGGGATGACGCCTTTCGCCACCGCATGCGATGTGGACACAATAAGCCGCGATGGTTCGAGATTGAACGATTCAATCGCTCTCGGAAAGAGGGGCAGGTAGTTCCGGTATTTCTCGTCGGCGGCAGGAAGCCGCTGAATGAAACTTGTCCGGATCGGGTGCGCGTTGATAGTATCGCTCAGTTTGTCCGGCAGCGAGAGGAGCGTATAGATAGGCGCGCCGGGAAACAATTCGCAGAGCACTTCGAGACATTTTTCACCGCCGCGCATTCCTGTGAGCCAGTCGTGGACGAGTGCGGTATGTTCGGGTAATGGCATTGGTACGAGCATTCATGAATGATATCATCGAAAATACTCGCTTTTCGCGGATCAGAAAACCACCGCGGAGAATTTTACCGGTTCCATGTTTTTAGCTATTATCGGCGATCATCAATTATCACGGAAGTTAGCGAAGAAATGATACAGCAAACAGAATTCAGCCTCATATCGTCGAGCGGGAAACCGGTTCGAGGGAATGTCCACCTCCCCGCGCAGACCGAAGGCGCGCCGGTCGCGGTGTTTTGTCATGGATTCAAGGGCTTCAAGGATTGGGGGGCTTTCCCGTTACTCATGGATACACTTGCCACAGATGGATGGGTCGCAGTGCGGTTCAACTTTTCGCTCAACGGTATCGGCGAAGACCCGTTTTCGTTCACCGAATTTGAGAGTTTCGAGCGCAACACTTACTCGCAGGAGTTGGAGGATCTTGAGATGGTGATCGACGCCGTGGCCCGGAAACTGATCGTACCCGCTCAAACGGATACGTCGCGGTTGGCGCTCATCGGGCATTCGAGGGGCGGCGGAATTGTCCTGACCAAAGCGGGCGAGAACCCGCTCGTCGGAGCGGTGGCGGCGCTTGCTCCGATGTGCATTTACTACCGTTGGGGCGAGAAGACGAAAGAGGAATGGCGCAGAACAGGCTTTATCGAAGTGACGAACGCGCGAACCAACCAGGTATTGAAGATGGGGATCGGGTTGTTGCAAGATGTTGAGCGGAATCTTGACCGTTTCGATCTTGCAGGAACAGTCTCACGAATGCAAATCCCGGCACTAATGATTCACGGCGAGCAGGATGCGACGATTACCATCGAGGAGGCGCAAGGATTGTATGCCGTATCGAACCACGCGCTTATGACGATGGAAACCATCCCAAATACAGATCATACATTCGGAATCAGGCATCCATTCGACGGAACGACGCCCCAGTTCGAACGTATGGTTGCACTGCTTCTTCCGTGGCTGAAAGCAAATACCAGACCTCGAACAGATTGATGGCTATCGTCTCAGTTTTATCACTGAACGGTTGCAGGATTTGCCGCGACGTCCGCACCTGTCCGACGTAGGCCGATATAGCCTGAAATAACCATTATCGTGGAAAGTACAAGGGTTATTCCGAAGAGCGACAACATTCCGATTGCGTTGGTATCAAGAGATTCTGAAAACATAAGGGATATAATACCTCGTAATTGTGATGTTTCTCGAACCAAAATAGCTGAGGTGTGTTACTTTGATATTAATCCCGCGTTATCTCTTCTTTTTGGAGGGATGATGTTTGGAATTGAACGAGAAGGGCGCCCCGAGGGACGCCCTTTGAATTGTGTACAGCATCGAACCATCACCTGATGACGGTAAAGAGCCGGGCGCCGGTGGAGATGCTGTTCGAAATACGGAGGAGGTACATACCCGGAACAAGATTTTCGACGGGGATGGAAACGCTATGCTGCCCGGCTTCAAAGCGTGCCGGCGCAACTGATGCTACTTCCTTGCCGAGGAGATCGAATATTCGGATAGAGACTTCGCCGGAAGATGGAATCGTGAATTCCACTGCCGTTGGGGCGTTTACGCGTGCGGGGTGGGGGTATACGCCATGCACGGCAAGCGACGAAGGGAGCCCTGCAACGTTTTCGACCGGGAGGCTTCCGCCGCCGTCAATTGTTTTGAGCATGGTTCCATTCCATCCGACCATAAAACCCGTGCCGGGCGTAACGAAATCGAGAGATTCGAGATGCTGGCCTCCGAGGCTCGATGGCAGATCCTGAACTACCCAGTTTACGCCTCCGTCGGCGGTTGCAAGGATCATACCGCTCCATCCGCAGATACGGATATGGTTACGGTCAATCATTTGCACATGCATGAACGGGTACGATGGCAGCGGCATTCCGAGGTCGGTCATCTCCCAATTTTCCCCGCCGTCGGTTGTGCGCATGGTTTTTGCCATTGTACCGACACAGTACCCATAGGCGGTATCTGCGAATGAGATGGAGTACAGTTCCTGACCCCATGGGCTCGATTGCCCTGACCATGATGTTCCGCCGTTGGTTGTGCGTGAAATATTTCCGCCGTTTCCACAAATAGCAATGTTTTCACGGTCGAACGCATGCACCGACCACACATTGTTCTGGCCGAAGCGCGGATTCTGCTGCGTCCAGTTTGCGCCGCCGTCGGTGGTTTTCCACACATTTGCTTTCGAACCGAACACAATACCTGTCATTTCGTCGAAAAACTGTACATCGAGGAGCGTTTCCGGGAAGTTTGTTAACGAAATGCTGGTCCATGTCGCGCCGCTGTTCGTCGATTTGAGTATCGTACCCTCGTATCCAACTGCGAAGGCGAGCTGTCCATCGACGACGTTTACGGCGTTCAAACGCACCGTCACGCCGCTTGGAGTGAATTCCCAGTTTGCGCCGCCGTCGAGAGTGCGTTTAATCCGGCCATCGACACCGACAGTGATACCAAAATTTGCGTCATGGAAATCGATATCCATCCAGTCGAGATTCGGGAAGGATTCGTCGATCTGATACCAGCCGGTCTGTGAATTGCACAACGGGGTGAACATTAGAAATACAAGGAATGAAGTAACGATCTTTTTCACATGCTACCTGAAATTTGTGAGAATATAAGCCGTTCCTAATCGCCAAGAATATGAAAATTACCCGCCCTAAATACAACAGGCAGATAACGCGGGAACGCTATCTGCCTGCAAATTTTTCAGAATTCGGCGGTTACGCGGCGATTGCCTGCGTCACCTTCCGTGCTGCGTCGCGTAGCGTGGTTGCCACAAGGAAATCGAGGCCGGATTTTTGCAGAATTTCGCCGGCTTCTTCGGCGTTCGTTCCTGCCAGACGGATGACGATCGGTACTTTGATATCAATATTGCGTGCTGCCTGAACGACGCCGTTGGCGATCCGGTCGCACCGGACGATTCCACCGAAAATATTGATCAGGATAGCGCGGACATTCGGATCGCTGAGAATGATGCGGAATCCGTTTTCGGTTGTTTCCGCGCTCGCGCCGCCGCCGACGTCGAGGAAGTTGGCAGGCTCTCCGCCTGCGAGTTTAATGATGTCCATCGTCGCCATCGCCAGCCCGGCGCCGTTGACCATGCAGCCGACGTTTCCGTCGAGCTTCACGTAGTTAAGGTTCGATTTCGATGCTTCGATTTCGAGGGCATCCTCTTCCGAAAGGTCGCGCATCGAGGGATAGTCTTTATGGCGGTACATCGCGTTGTCGTCGAGCGTGACCTTTGCATCGAGCGCCAGAACAAGCCCTTCCTTCGTCACGACGAGCGGATTGATCTCGAACATGCTTGCGTCGGTCTGTTCGTATGCATTCGCAAGCGTCATCAGGAATTTGACGCCGTTCTTGAACGCATCGCCTTCAAGTCCGAGACCGAACGCCAGTTGGCGCGCCTGGTACTGCTGGAAGCCGATCGTCGGATCGATTTCCACTTTCAGAATTTTTTCCGGCGTTTCAGCGGCAACTTTTTCGATTTCCATGCCGCCTTCGGTCGATACCATCATGATATTTTTCGAGCGCGCGCGGTCGAGGAGCATCCCGGCATAGAGTTCGCGGCCGATATTGACGCCCTGTTCGATGAGCACCTTGTTGACGATTTTCCCTTCTTCGCCGGTCTGTATGGTGACGAGCAGATTCCCAAGAATTTTCTTCGTGTATTGCTGTACTTCCTTCAGGTTCTTCGCAACCTTGACGCCGCCTTCCTGAATGAGTTTGCGGCTTTTCGGGTCGAGAATATTCCCTTTGCCGCGTCCGCCGGCGTGAATTTGCGATTTGACGACCCAGACTTTTCCGCCGAGTTTTTCAGCGATCGCCACCGCCTCTTCCGGTGTGGTTGCGATGCCGCCCTCGGGCGTCGGGACGTTGAATCTGCGGAGGATTTCCTTGCCTTGATATTCGTGGATTTTCATGTCCAGTTCCTCGTGCTGCTCTATTGATTAAATGTATGGTATACGTTTTCGAATGCGGCAATATACCGCCGCGCTCATCGCGATTCGAAGCGAAATTGATTGCAGGTACAGACTTCGATTTTCACAAATGTAATTATCTGCAGACTTGCGAAAAAACCCTGACGAAATTTCCGCCCAGAATTCCACGGATATCTTCGTCGCTCAGACCGCGGTTCTGCAGTTCGCGCGTGAGATAGGGCAGCTGGGTTACATCGTCGAGCCCGAACGGTGCGTACCCGATTCCATCGAAATCGCTTCCCAGTCCGACATGACCAGAGCCGGCAATCTGAACCGCGTGCTGGATATGGTCGGCGACATCGAGGATCGTCGGCAATCCGGCATTACGAGCTTTCAGTATGAGCGCATCGCGCTGCCGAAGATACTCCTTCGAATCGAGTCCGTGTTTTTTCTCTATCGCTACGAGTTTCGTCCGGTATCCGGCAATCAATTCCTTTGCATTCCCGGGAATACCGGCGAAAATGAATGCGGGGCAGTAATTGATCATCACAACGCCGCCGTTGGCGGCCAACGCGTGGAGCTGGTCGTCGGTTAGATTCCTGTGATGGTTCCGAAGCGCGCGGCACGACGAATGCGACGCAATAATCGGATTCTTTGTTGCAGCGAGTACGTCGTAGAATGTCCGCTCGCCGCTATGCGATACATCGATCAGCGCGCCAAGGCTGTCGAGAAGGCGGATAAGCTCCACGCCATCCTTCGAAAGCCCGCTCTGCTTTTTCTCCTGCTCGTCGTTCGAGGATGCCGCCCAGACGGTGCTGTTGTTCCATGTCAATCCGAACATCCGTACGCCCCGCTTGTAAAATGCGAGGATGCGGTCGAGGGAATTTTCCGCAGGATGGCATCCCTCCAGCGCGTATACTGCGGCCATGGCGTTCCGGTTGAGGGTGTGCAGCAAGGCGTCTCCGCTGGTTGTTTTTTCGATGCTCCATGCATTGCGGGCGATAATAGCGTCGAGCGAATCGATTTCCCTGACGGCAAATTGATACGCTTCTCCGCCGGTATTGTATTTTGGCGGAACCCAGATTGAGAAACCCTGCACGTCGATCCCGCCGCTACGGAAGCGCTTCAAGTCCGAATGGCCTTTCGATGTGAGTTGTTCGATCGATTCGCCTCCAATGACGCGCATGAGGATATCGTTATGCCCGTCGACGACGACGCACTGTTCGTGCAATGACCGGAAAGAAGTCTGCGCATGAAGGATGGAGACCGGATACATGAAGGCGAAGAAGGCGGCGAACAACCGCAGGATCACAGATGACATACACACCAGGTTCAATCGATTGGAAACTTGTTGAAATACCAGTCCTTTGTTACCTCCAGCCACATGGCGAGACCTTTCCATTCGCCGAAGCGGGCATACATCGATTCAATCCCGCTATCGTCGAGCGGGGCGCCGTTACCGTGGATCGACGCGATCCGGCTTCTGCACCACGAGTCGAGGCCGAGATAATCGAAGCGCCCGAGCATCCGCATCAGATTCGCGGCCGCATACGCGCCGATTCCTTTGATCCGGCATAACGCATCGAACATCTCCACGGACCCGGCTTTGGATGTTCGGAAGCCCTCGATATCGAGAGAACCGCTTTCAATACTCGCTGCAAGTTCGTGGATGTATTCGGCTCGGTATCCGAGTTTACACTCCCTGCGTAAAAACTCCGGAGTCACAGCGGCGATACTCGCCGGCGTCGGAAAGCTCGACCAGCCCTTGCGGTTTTTTTCACCCAGCAGGCGGATCAGGTTCGCGTTCATGGAAGTCGTCAGCGACCAGGAACAATTCGTCGTTAAAATGGTTTTCACCGCATCTTCGAAGAAGGTCTCGCCTCGGAGCATGCGCCCGGCGCCGTATTCGATTGCCCAGCGCAGGCGCGGGCTGCGGGCTGCGACGGCATAAAACGGCGTCATATCGGTATCGACACGAAGGATCGATTCGACAACGCGGCGTACAGTTTCAACCGCTTGCGGAGATAACGGTGAAAGCGATTCGGCGGAGATTTCCGGGACTCCGTCGTTGTCGTTCCGAATATGGAGGCGGACGATTCGTTTACGACCGAGAGCGATGTCTCTAAAGAGATAGAGCGGATCGATTTGAATGATAAAGGGTTCGAGCGAACACCATCCATGACTGAACACAACAGATGCGAGCCGGTAACCCGGAGGGAAGGCGAGTGGAATGCGTTGAATCACGGAGTGTCAATCCCGGGAAACATGCTAGTGAGACCGGACGATTGGACACAGCACTGCGCCGGAAAGGCGGACAGCGTTTCCGGAGCGCGAGAGTGCCGTATTGGAGAGAGTGTAGAACGAGAGCGGCAGAGGATTATTCGTCTCCTTCGTCTTCGCCCTTTTTGATTTCCTGAATCTCGTTCCTGATTTCCTGCGCCTTTCGTTTCAGCTCGTTCATGTGCTTGCGTACACGCGTGCCGGCCGATTTATTTCCCTTCATGTAGAATTTTTCAAAATCCTTTTCGAAGGATTGTACCAACTCAACCAACTCGTTGAAACGTTGCATAATGACTCCTCTTCGTTGGATGGAGATGAACAGGGTATTGAGTTCCGCTGTATTGTCCATTGTTAACACTCCAATATTACGATTCATTTCCGGTTGCTGCAACAGAATGAAAGCCCGAATCGATGTTCGTTCCTGCGCCGGCGCCTGATTTTCCTGTGCAGCGGGTCGGCATTCACTGATATGAATCGTTGAAGTGAAGCCATTATACGGCAAAATCAAGAATAAATCAAAGGGGAGCAGCATGTTTTGCGAAAAAACCGGATTGTGACTTCTGCAAGGTTTGTGCGTTACGTTCTTCTTTTTGATAGAGTAATCGCGTACTATTGGAAAGCAATCGTATCGTCACAATGTCATCAACATCACATGAATAACGTGGTACATGTCCTGCTCGTCGGCGCTTTGGAGGTGGACGAACTACTGGTTCGTACCGAACTGGAGCGCGGGCAATTTTCGTACCATTTCGGGCGAGTCCGTTCGGTGTCGGATCTCGAAACCAACCTCGGCGCAGCATCGTGGGACCTGGCGATTGTCGGGCTTGCCGAAGGTTCGTTTCACGGAGTCGAGTTCATCCGTATACTTCACAATTCGCGTCCGCAACTTCCGATTGTTGCATTCAGCGCCATTCCAGGAGAGGAACACGCTGTCAATGCGATGAAGGCAGGCGCGACCGATTACATCCTGAAGAGGTCGATCGAGGCGTTGGTTCCGGCGGTCGAGGCCATTCTTGTCCATGCCGGCGCGTTGCATTCGCCGGCGGTCGTCGATACCCATACCAGGCTGTTCACGCAGATGGCGCATTCGGTGCGCGATATCCTCTACAGCTACGATCTCAAGCAGGGAAGCGTATGGTTCAACGACGCATTCGGCGCGGTATTCGAAGCGGGCGAACATTCAGGCAGCAGAGAACAATTGTGGACGACGAGGATCGATCCGCTGGAGAAAATCCGGGTTCAGCAATCGCTTAGCACTATACTGCGTAGCGGCGAAGATACATGGAACGAGCGATACCATATTTTGACCGGCGGCGGCGGATACATTGAAGTTGAAGATAAAGCATTCATCATTCGCGACGAGCAGGGCATTGCCGAGCAGGTGGTGGGCGTCATCATGCCCGTCTATTCGTCCGTGTTACCTGGAGTGCATTCAGGAGCTTCGAACGTAGCAGACGGATTAACCGACCTGCTTCCCGGGTATATATGGCGTATCGATGCTTCAGGCAAGGTCGTCTATCTCAATCGCGCTCTCGCCGAGATTACCGGACCGGTCGATGAATGCTCTACCCTCGAAGAGCTTTCTTCGAGAGTACATGATGAAGAGCGGGAACACTTTCTCGAGTATTTCCGCGTCGAGAATGCGGGCGCTCCGGTTTCGCGCAGATACCGGTTGGTTCGAAAAGACGGCAGCGCTCTCTGTGTCAGGGAACGGTGCATCCATCTCACTGACGCGGCCGGGAATTCTCAGGGCTGGCTCGGTACGGCCATGGAGATCGTTCCCGAAGAGGATTCGAGCATTATCCAAAAGCTGCGGGAACGCGACAGGATACTGGAACTCATCTCAAAAAAGAGCTACGACATTATTGTCATTCTCGACAGGCACGGAAGGTTCCGGTATCTGAGCGATTCCGCATTCACTCACTTCGGTTTGACGGAAAAGGATGTGCTCGGTGAAACGCGCGACGATCTGGTGCATCCCGACGATCTCGATTTCGTTTATGACACCATCCGCGATCTATGCGAAAACGTGGATTCATCGGTGACACTCACCCTCCGCTGGCTGGCGAACGGATCGTACCGGATTATCGAATCGTACATGCACAGCTTCACCAACGAAGCCGGCGAGGTCGACATCATCAGTACGAACAGGGATATCACCGAGCAACAGAACTGGGTGACATCGCTGCAACAAAACGAGGAGCGCTACCGGACGCTTTTCGAAGGTATGCAGGCAGGTATTTTTATCACCGATGAAGATGGAACCATCCTGCGGTGCAATTCATCGGCAGCCAAGCATTTGTTTTTCGATTCGCCCGAGTTATTGATTGGCAGGACCGTTGTAGATGTCTTCAGCGGACGTTGCGATTGCGCGAAGTTCCTTCGGGAGATCCACGATAAGGGCTCGTTGTTTTCACACGAAATCGAGTTCTCCGTTCCCGGAACGGAAGACACGTCGTATTTGCTTTTGAATGCCACAACGCATAGCACGCACGACGGTCTGACGGAGATCGATTTTGTCGTCAGCGATATCTCCGGTGTGAAACGCGCGCAGGAAGAAGTACAAAAAAGTCAGCGCTATCTGAAAGGCATTTTCGATAACAAACGCATCATCATCATTGTACTCGATTCAAACGGCTTCATCGTGGATTGGAATCCTGCCGCGGAGTACTTCTACAAATCGCCAAAGGAAGATGCTATCGGAACGAATTATCTCGATCGTTTTCTGCTTCCGGAAGAACTGGATAAAGTGAAGTTCGAGATCAACCGTATTTTGAGCGGTGATGCCCGCGAGAATTATGACAACCATATTGTCGATACCGAAGGAAACAAGCATCTGATTCAATGGAGCGCGGTGTCGATCGCGAGCCAGCGCGGCGCCGGTCCAAATCTTGTCGCGATCGGAATGGATATCACTGAGAAAAAGCGCGCCGAAGACGCGCTCCGCGAAAATCAGGCCAGCCTTGTCGGGTTGATCGAGAATACGAACGACAATATCTGGTCGATCGATCCCGACTACCGCGTCTTGACTCTCAACAATAATTTCAAAGGCAATTACAAAATTCTATACGGTGTCGATCTACAGCCGGGGATGTGCATTGTCGATATTCCGGAAGGAAAGCCTGATGAGTACTGGAAGGCGATGTACGACCGGGCGCTCGGCGGCGAGCGATTCACTGTCATTCAGGAATTCAATGTCAACGGCGAACAACGGTTTTTCGATGTCTCGTTCAATCCGATGTACTCCGATTCCGAGATTTTCGGGGTATCGGTGTTTGCGCGCGAAATGACCGATAAAATCCGCTCCGAGCAGGCATTGCGGTATCATCAAAAGCGTGATATGTTCATCTCCTCAGTTTCGAGACGGTTTTTACATTCGTCGCTCGACTCATGCGATGCACCCATTTTCGAAGCGCTCGAGGAAGTTTGCTCGCTGGCCCAATGTTCGTTTGCAGCGGTTGCAGGAATCGAGGAACTGAAAGACGGCACCGGACTGTATGCGAGGGATGAACATGCGAATGCGGTTATCCGTGCATTGATACGGGCGCTTAAGATGCTGCGCACGCAAACGGATACCCAAGAGACCGGGAGAGGTTGCCGGATTGCGGACATACGGGAGTTCATGCAGATTCCTTCGGAATTGATCGAGGGACTTGAACACATCGGTATCGGTTCGTTGTATATCCTGCCGCTCAATATCAGCGGAGAAGAGAACGCTTTACTGGTGATATCGAGATTCAGGGGTGCGCGCGCATGGAACGATGAGGACGACCTGCTCTTTAGCACGCTCGGCGAGTTGATCTCCAGCTTTATCGAGCGCAAGCGCGTACACGATAGTCTCAGCTATGAACGTCAGACGCTGGCGAAACGTGTGAACGACCGGACAGCCGAATTGCGCGCTGCCAACACCGAGCTTGCACGCGCCGCGCGCATGAAGGATGAGTTTCTTGCGAACATGAGCCATGAATTGCGTACGCCCTTGACGGCGATTCTCGGCCTGACCGAATCGCTGAAGGAACAGATTTCCGACCGGCTGACAGAAAAACAACGCAACGCATTATCGGTCATCGATGAAAGCGGACGACATTTGCTTTCGCTGATCAACGATATCCTCGACCTATCGAAAATCGAAGCCGGACACATGACCGTGCAGAACGATGTGCATGAAGTCGACCTTATATGTAAGTCGAGCCTCCTCTTCATCCGTCAGATGGCGTTGAAAAAGGAGATCGAGGTGAGCTACAGGAATCCGGATTCGACGCTGTTATTGTATACCGACGGAACGCGGTTGAAACAGGTTCTGGTAAATCTCCTGAATAATTCGGTCAAATTCACGCCGAATCGAGGGCGAATCGGACTGGAAGTCCGCGTCAACGAGCAAAGGAACGAAATCGAATTCCTGGTAAGAGACACCGGTATCGGCATCGCGGAAGAGAATATGTCGCGGCTGTTCAAGCCGTTCGTTCAGCTCGACAGCAGCCTTTCAAGGCAGTACGACGGAACCGGATTGGGGCTGGCGCTCGTTGCGTCGCTGACCGATATGCTGGGGGGGAGCGTCTCGGTTCAAAGCGTTCTTGAAAAAGGCAGCACATTCACTGTGACATTGCCGCTGGTTGCGTCCCAGTCGGAAGATATCCGGGAAATGGTGCGCGAAATCCGTTCGAGCGCCGGCGTCGATCAATCGGAGCCGCCGCTTGTACTGCTGGTCGAAGACAACGAATCGAATATATTCACTATTTACCAGTTTCTGACCGAGCAGGGATTCAAGGTGCTGACTGCCCGCGACGGGTATGAGGCGCTGGATATCCTCCAGGAAACAGTGCCGGCGATATTGCTCATGGATATCCAGATGCCGGGGATCACCGGAACCGAAGTAATCAGACGCATTCGCGAGAATCCACAGCTCGGGCGCGTTCCCATCATCGCCCTGACTGCACTTGCGATGCCCGGCGATCGCGAACGTTGCATCAAAGCCGGCGCCGACGATTATATCGTCAAGCCGTTAAGTTTGATGAATCTCAAATCCTCGATGATCAATCTGCTGACAAAGAACCCGGTAGACTGACGAAGAGACATCCGCAAGTGGTAATGGTATGAAAACAGTCAACAAAATCCTTATCGTCGATGATAACGAATCCGCCCGCGATTCATTGGATATGCTGCTTTCTACGGAGGGCTATCGTCTTTATTTCGCCGAGGATGGGAAATCGGCGTTGAATCAGATTCTCATCAACCGTCCGGATCTGGTGTTGCTCGATGTGATGATGCCGGAGATGGATGGGTATGAGGTATGCCGAAGGATCAGAAACAATCCCATGACGCGCGAACTACCGGTGATTCTTGTCACCGCGCTCGACGACCGCGAATCGAGAATCCGCGGTATCCGCGCCGGCGCCGACGATTTCGTCTGCAAGCCGTTTGACAGAACGGAACTCCGGTTGAAAGTACAAAACATCACCAATCTGAACCGGTACCGGGCTTTGACAAATGCGAAGGACCGCTTTGAATGGATTGCGGACAAATCCGATGCGGCTATCATCGTGATCAACGGTGCCGACCAGATCCTTTACTGCAACGAGACGGGGAAATCGTACTTGTCGATCCCTGACGATTACGCGTCCGATCCGGTTTCGTTTCTGCCTTTGGCGCGCCAACGCTATACTCTTGAACCCGACCATCTCTGGCGCGGATGGCCCCGCGTGCAGACAGCGGAGGAGTACGAACAGCGGTATCTCATTCTACCCGGCAGCTCGAAGATGAAGACGATGTGGCTCGAAGTGCAGATGCTTGAACAGGAGGGCACTTTCAACGAGTACCTTCTTTCTCTCCGAAATATCAGTAGAGAGGTAACGAACTGGCGCGATAGTCACCTCCTTCATAACGCCGTCACGTTTAAGCTCCGGACGCCGTTAAATACAATCCGCGGCGGATTGGATATCCTCTCCGATCCGCGCAGGCAACTCCCCCCCCGACGATGTATCGCAGCTTGCCGGCTTATCGCTCAACGGTTTGACTCAGTTACAGACGGCTATCGACGATATTCTCCAGTATGCGAATTCGTCCACATTGATGGAAGGGGACATGCGGTGCGAAATCGGTACCTTCATCGAGATCGCTCAGAGGAATACGAGCGACTCTCCCGATGCATCGCTGCTTGTATCGTGCAATGAAGCCCTTCACGATAAGATCCTGCGTATTTCTGAACAGGGTGCGACGGTCATTATTTCGGAGTTGTTTGAAAACTCGAGGAAGTTCCATCCCGCCGGGATTCCAGTGATACGGATGCGTATCGAAGAGCTTGATCCCGAAACGATCCAAATTATCATTACCGACGACGGAACGGTGATAAACCCCGACGAACTCCGGTATATCTGGCAGGCGTATTATCAGGTCGAACACCACGGACGAGGCGATAAACGGGGAATGGGACTGGGACTGGCGCTCGTGCGATCCATCGTTCTCGAGTCCGGCGGCTCGTGCGCGATCGATAATTTGCCGAATAACTCCGGCATCGAGGTCAAGCTGAAGATTCCGCTCGCCCAAAAACAGGATGAAAGCAGGGAAATGGACGGGTGAGATGGACTATCCATTTCTTTGAGAGAGTTCTACGTAATACAAAAGATTACAATGCAGTAATGTAAATTATCTGGCAAAGTATTTCCATGCGATTATTCTGAAATTTTCAACGCCAGTTCTTTGTGCGTTTTCTGTAAGCTTCAATGAAATAATGAGTTATGGGATGGCTTTGGGATCATTGGTATCGTTAGAAATCATGCGGCGCGTTGCATTGTAATGATTGTAATGCGTTAGTCATGTAGGCTTTGTAATCTGATTCAATGCTCTTCTTTGGCTTTTTCTGTGGTCATTCGTGGAAATGAAATACGCTTTCCACTTGTTTCAATGAATAACAGCGGTTTTCGAAGAAAAGAGTTCCCAATAAATGGAAAAAGATAATACGATATAGAAAAGAAACACGTAGACTGACTTGACATCGAATCTTTATTATAGTTATATTTGAATTACGATAAATGCTTATCATTGAAGCATTTGAACTTACGCCGCGAAGTGCTCTAATATCATAAGAACAACCCCCGGATAACTCTCATGAAGTTCTACAAACTTATCAAGGATATTCTCAATACATTGCGTATGGAGAAGGCCGAATTCCAGCGCCTCACTGGAATCAATCCTGTCAATATCACCTGGTGGGAGCAGCACCCCGACACGCTTCCTCAGATGAAGACGATCAAACGAATTGAGCAGGGACTCGGTATTATTTTTGAGTTTGACGAAGACGGCCGGCCTACCGGTTGGCAAAAGAGCGATGGAAGCATCATTCCGGATTCCGCCCCGGCTCCTGCCTCGCATCCCAAAGAAAAATCCTCATCCGCTCCCGTTCCGGTGAAAATGCCGATGCAGACAACGTATAGCGGCGGAAGCATTCCAGCTTCGCCGATGGAGCTTTACGACAGCCTGATTTTGTACGGCGATAAAATGGATTGGGACGAGTTGACCTCTATCGACCGCAAGTTTTACGAAAGCCTGTTCCAGATCTTCTTGCTGGAGATTGAGGAAGCGAACAGCGTGTACGACCGGACAATCGAACAAGCCTCGCTAGTGCGCTCTCACGACATCGAGGAAGCTCTTCAACGTTCCCGCAGGGCAATGCTGAATAACCTGCTCGGCGAAATCGCGATCAATTCCGAGCTGCCGATATAAGAGTAATTCTGTTTTCGTGGGGTGTGATTCCGACGTTGAAACCCGGCAGTTGCCGGGTTTCTTCTTTTAGCGGGTGCTAATGTTCTTTCTTCAGCGCCAGACGAAATACCGGATCGCTGTTGAAGTACCGGGGTTCGTCTCCTGCGTCGCGCGATTTCAGGTTCTCCTTGCCGATCGAAATCGTGAACCGCGAGCCCTTGCCCTTTTGGCTCTCCACCTGAATCGACGCGCCGTTTGCGTGGACATACATCTGCACCAGCGCCAACCCAAGTCCGACTCCCTCGTATGCTCTCGAATATCCGGAATCTTCCTGCGAATACGGTTCAAATAGGTGCGGAATGTATGAATCCGATATTCCGATTCCTGTGTCTTCGATATCGAGGAGGATATTTTCTTCCTCGCCGGACCTTAGGCGTAGCACTACTTTCCCTTCGCGGGTAAACTTGATGGCGTTATCGACGATGTTTCTGATCGCCTGCGTGTAGAAATACTCATCTCCATAGACGGTGATGCTGCCGCATTCGTTGACGAACTCCGTTTTCAATCCCTTCGATACAGCGAATGGTTTCATTTCGCGCGCGATCGAATCCACAAGCGAAGGAAGATAGATTTCGCTCTTTTGGATATCGATATCGCCGGCCTGAAGACGCGACATGATGAGAATTGAATCGACCGTTTGAATCAGGCGTTTTCCGGCGTTTTCGATCGATTCGAAACAATTGCGCTCGCCAGGGGACGATTTATCGGAATACAATTCCATGATCAGGCTGGAATGACCGAGAATGATATTCAGTGGCGTGCGGATTTCATGGGAGATGTTCGCGATAAAGGCGTCTTTCAGTTTCTCATGACGCTCGGCGCGTTGCTTTGCCGCGATGAGTTCCTGCTCGGCCCGCTTCCGTTCGGTGATATCCTGCTTGATTGCAACGAAATGCGTTATCTGTCCGTTTTTATTGAGCACTGGCGATATGGTGGTTTCGTCGATATACGTTTCGCCGGATTTTTTCCGGTTGATGATCTCGCCCTGCCAGATTTCACCGTTGAGAATGGTCGACCACATCGTCCGGTAGAATTCCGAGTCGTGGTTTCCCGACTTGAGGATGTTGATGCTGTTGCCGATCACCTCGGAGTAGCTGTATCCTGTCAGTTGATTGAACGACGGATTCACCCATACGATGATGCCTTCGCGGTCGGTAATGATGATGCTGTTGGCGGCGGTTTTGAGTGCATTGCTTTGCAAACGGATTTGTTCTTCCGCAAGTTTTTTCTCTGTGATGTCAAGAAACGTGCCGGTCATGCGCAGAGCGTCGCCTTCCGAATTGCGTTCCACCACTTTGCCGCGGTCAAGGAACCATCGCCATTCGCCGGTTTTCGTCAGCATCCGGTGTTCGCTTTCATAGGTCTGCGTCTTTCCCTGCACATGCGACTGGATGCGCTCCTTGACAAGCGGGAGATCTTCCGGATGAACCAGCCATTCCCAGGTCTTCAGCCGTTTGGTGATATCGAATTGCGAAAAACCGAGGAAAGCCGCCCATCGTTTGTCATGAATAACCTCGCTGGTGTTGATATCCCAGTCCCATAATCCGAGATCCGCGCCGTCGAGCGCCAGTTGCAGGCGCTCTTCGCTGCGCTGCAGCGCAGCCTGGGTGCGTTGGCGCTGAATAACCGCGCCGAGCATATTGGCGATCATGCGCAGCGAATCCAATTCCGATTCGCTCCATTTGCGCAACGACTGGCAGTCTTCGAATCCCAGATATCCCCACCAGTAGTTGCCGACGAAGATCGGCACAACGGCGATCGAAAGAGCGCGCCGGTTCTGAAACAGACGCGTTTCCTGTTCCGGGAGATGATGGACGAACGACGCGATGGTTGTTCCTTTGCTGAGAACGTCGAGCCAGCGCGCGAGACCCAGGTCGGAATACGTCACACGCGATTTGGCGTTCGGCATGCTGCTCACGGGAAGGACATCGTTGTTTGCCCATTCAAAGCGGTGCCGCATGTAGAGTTTACCGGCGGAAGTAATGTGGTTTTCGTAGATATACGTCCGGCTGACGTTGAGCGTTTTTCCAATCCGGGCAAGCGCGTCGGAAGCGGCGTCTTCCCATGAAAACGATTTAAGGAAGCGCTCGGCGGTATATCCTGCGGCTTCCAGAATGGCGTCGCGAATCTTTATTTGCTCGACCATCCGCTTGTGGTCGGTAATCTCCGTCATCATACCGATCATGCCGATAACGGTTCCGTCGTTATCGCGGAAGGGGATTTTTGTGACGTGGTACCAGCGTACGTGACCGAATTCGTCCGATATCGGTTGTTCCGCATCGATGATTGGTTCGCCGCTTGCAATAACCGTTGTATCGTCTTCGGTGATTCGCTGCGCTACCTGGGCCGAGAAGAAATGAAAATCGGTTTTTCCCGGGATTTCCTCTAGATCGGTGTTGGTAAACTTTGCGAACGCCTGATTCGCGGTGATGTACGAGAGGTCCGTATCCTTGAAGTAGACAATTGCGGGAAGGGAATAAAACAGTTGCCGTTGTTCTTCGAATTTGCTGGCCAGCGAGAGTTCGTACTTGCGGTTCTCGGTAATATCACGGATCAGATCGATCGAGTACCGCCGTCCTTTCAAGGTGATTTCGTTGGGGATGATTTCGACCGGGAAAACTGAGCCGTTTTCCTTTTTGTGATAGGTCCCGTTTTTTCTCCAGCGCCGCGGTTGCGCGGCTTCCTGTACCTCTTTGCTGTCCGCGGCGAGCGCCGATACGGGCATGCCGATAAACTGGGCGCGCTGGAAGCCGTAGTGATTCAACGCGGCCGAGTTTACATCGACGATCAATCCGGTATCGATGTCCCAAACAAGGATAGCATCGTCGATGGCTTCAAACATCGTCCGGTACTTTTCTTCGCTTTCGAGGAGTTCGACCGACATCGATTGCCGTTCCCTCAGCAAGCGGTGCCTGAGCAGCGCTTTTTCGATGACCGCCGGCAGGAGTTGAATGAAGTGCCCTTCGAGATCCTTGATAATGTAATCGCTGGCTCCGAGTTTGAGCGCTTCGACGGCGGTTTGCTCGTTACCGCTGCCCGTCACCATAATTGCGGGAGGCATGGAGCCCTGGGAGGCGAGAATCCGCAACACATCCAATCCTTCGTAGACGGGCAGGGCGTGGTCGATCGCGACAAGATCGTACTTGCCGGAATTGTACTTCGCGATGCCCTCTGCGCCGTCTGAAGCAATATCGACAGTATACCCGGCTTCTTCCAGACGAAGCTTGATAAGTTTCGCCTGCGGAGCCGAGTCTTCGATATAGAGGATTCGGATGTCTCGTTTCGTCATCAATGAGCCCCGAGGTGGTAGGAACTTTTAGGTGCTTCCCCCTGCGGAAGCAGTTCACTCATTCTGTTGTACGCTGTCGAGCAGCGGTAGCGAGAAATAAAACACGGCGCCGCAAGGATCACCGTCGGTTACGCCGAGGGTGCCGTTCAGACGTTCAAGAATTCGCTTCACGATTGATAGACCTAATCCGTGTCCCTTTTCATCTGTTCGTTTCAGCCGCTGATACGGAGTGAACAAGCGCGCCTTGTCTTCGTCCGATAAACCGCGGCCGTTGTCCTGTACATAGAAGTACGCCTGGTTGCCGTCCTTGATTTCGTGATACACAGTTACGATGGGGTTTTCTCCGCCGTATTTAATTGCGTTCGACATGTAATTGGTCCATACAATCTGCACCCACGGGGCATAGCCGACGCATTCGGGGAACGACGCCGGGAGATGGAGCACTGCATTCTTTCTGTCGATGATCGGTTCTATCTGGGCGATCGCATTCTGCAGGGTTTCGCGGATATCGAACGGTTCGATAGCAATTTTTTCGTCCCTGACGCGGCTGAGAAGCAGCAGGGCGTCGATGATGTTTTCCATCGTCTGACCTGCTTTCTTGATTTTGCTGATGACCTCGTAGAGTTCGTCCGGTTCGTAATCGTACAAATCGGTCTGCAACAGATCGGCGAGTCCCTTCACGACGCTGACGGGATTCTTCAAATCGTGGGCGACGGAATGCGCGAACGCATTCAGTTCCTCGTTCTTCGCCTGTAAATCGTCTTCGAATTGCTTCTTCTGTGTGATATCCGCGAGGATTCCGATTGCCGCTTCAACCTCGCCATTCTTGTTGCGAATCGGATTGACGGAGAAGTCGACCCAGAGTTCTTCGCCTTCCGGCTTCAGAAACATTTTCTCGATCCGGTAGCCGAGGTTTTCGCCCTTGAACAGTTCATCGAGCCGTTGCTGCGCGGGTTGCTTGTCGAAATCGCCCGAAATATCGATCGCGCTGATTTGCGATAGCTCGTCGGTGGTATACCCAAGCATCGAGACCAGCATTTCGTTGAACTGCGTAAAGTGTCCATCCCGGTCGAGCAATGTGATGCCGACCGCTGCGTTGTCGAAAATCGCTTTCAGACGCGCCTGGCTGACTGAGAGCTGCTCTTCCGCCTGTTTTCGTTGCGTCAGATCGCGGAAGCTCCACACCTTGCCTTCAAGTTTGCCTCTGACGTAGAGAGGCGACGTATGAACCTCGAATTCCCTTCCGTCGGGGTATTGGAGGATGCCGTATGCGTTGTCTGACTTCTCGTTCAGCGACCGCATTGTTTTCAGAATGCGCTCGTCGTCGGCCTGTCCCATGAAGACCTTGTGCATCGATTCTTCGTCGTTCGGATCGAACGAGTCGGAATGCGGGACGCTCCAGTACTGGACGAATCGCTGGTTGTAAGAGAGAATCTGTTTCTGGGAATTCACAACCAGAATTGCGTCGACAACTGAGTCGTTGACGACTTCCATCAGCGCAACCGAGCGCTCAAGTTCCTGTTGGAGTTCAAGCCGCTCGGTGATATTGCGCACCGTGCAGACGATCACATCCATATCGTTCATCCGCACGCCGTTGGTTGTGATTTCGGCGGGGAAGGTATTGCCGTTGCGTTTCTTGTGATAGCGCAGCGGGATAAACGCCTTCGGCGCTTTTAGCGCAACGCGCGTTTTTTCGGGCTCGGCGGATAGTTGTTCGATGAACAGCGAACACATTTCTTCGTGCGTGTATCCGTACAACGCACATGCGGCGCTGTTGGCTTCGACAAGTCTGCCGTTCGATTGGTCGAGAATAAAGACTGCATCGGCAATGGATTCGAACAAGAGACGCATCTTGTGTTCGCTGGTTCGAATCTCTTCCTCGCTGTTCATCTGTTCGGTCATATCATGCATCATCAGACAGATGACCGCATCGCTCTGGACGTCGACAGGGAAGATGCTCATGTCGACGTGCTTGATTGCACCCGACTGGGTCAGGAACATTTCCGATTCGTGCTCGATGTACGCTTTTCGGCGGTTTGCGATATCGCCGATTTGTCTGATGAAGGTTTCCCGCTGGTATTCGGTCGAGAGCCCTGCGGCTTCACGGAAGAGGACGTCCCAGATCGGCCGTTTCAGCACATGCTGCGCCGGCATTCCTAGAATCTTTTCCGCGCCTGCGTTCCATTCCTCTATTACGCCGTCTTTTCCGATAATGCAGACGCCGTCGCGGGTACGTTCGAAAACCTTCTGGAATTTATCTTCGCTGCCTCGAAGTTCCGTTTCCGCCGAAACCCGGTGGGTGACGTCGTGAATAATGGAATGCAAGTACCGTTTGTTTTCGAGGGTGATGCCGCCGGTAAATACTTCGACGCTCCGGATCTCGCCGCCTTTCAGCTTATGCTTGTATGTATAGAACAGGTGGTCTTCCGATGCGGCGCGGCGCATCTTCTCCTGAATTTCGTTGTTATCGGCAACAGCCAGGTCGAAGATCGTGCGCTCGAGGAGTTCCTCCTTCGAGTACCCGTAAAACCTGGTGGCCGCGTGGTTGCAGTCGATGATTTCTCCGGAGAGGGGATCGAGGATCAACTGTATCGCCGGATTGCTCTCGAAGATGTCGCGGTACCGCTTTTCGCTCTCCTGCAGCTTGCGTTGCGCTTCCTTGTGCATCAGGTCCAGTTGCTTGCGTTGAAGCGCGCGCTCGATCACCGTCGGCAGCGATTTCAAATACTTGCCTTCGGAATCCTTGACGATATAATCCGTCGCGCCGAGCTTCATCGCCTGGACGGCGACACTTTCATCGCCATGACCGGTAAGGATAACGAACGCAGGAAACTCGAATTCTTTCAGAACCTCCTCCAGCACTTCGATGCCTGTGAGGTCTGGCATTTCGTAATCGGCGAGAACAACGTCGTAGGAACCGTTGCGAAGGGCTTCGAGCCCCTTCGTCCCGTTCTCCATTACGTCTACTTCAAAATCGAAGCTCGTCAGGTTGCGAACGACAATCGCAGCCGTGAATTTATCGTCTTCCATGTAAAGGACTTTAGCAGCCATGGACTCTTCGGTACATAATGTGGTGGGAAGTGCAGGATGAACAAGTATTCCGGATTTCACTACCGAACGGCTCAATCATACTTACTTCTTGAAAACCAGTACGTTGGCTATGATAGTGAAAGCTCATCTTTAAATCAATTGTTGTAAGGAATTGCAATAGAATGCTTTATGCAATACATGCGCGTTGCATGCATGGTAAAATAAGAAAGGCGTGACGAAACCGCCACGCCTTTTTTCGAGACTTGTGCAATAATTAGTATGACTTCTTCATTGCGCCCTGACGCTTGGCGGCTTCGTCGTCCCACTTTTTGAAGTTGGTTTTTGCAAATTCCGCCTTTTCGTTCTTGAGTTTTGGCATATCGAGACCGATGAATGCCTGAGCTTTGGCCTTGGTGGAGAGATCCGGCATCGATACCGGCTCTGTTACGCCATGCTTGTAGAGAATGCGAACCAGCAATGTCCGTGCCGATTCTGCTTTACTGATCGAGGTACCCAATACACGCATGGCTTCAACCGGAGAGTGGAATCCCAGAGCGTTTGCCGCAGCAACCCAATCCCAACGCCATTGCGCATGCCGGATAAGAGTGAGAACGGGTTTCATTTCGGCTTCGGTTGCGCCGGCATCCCAGGCCCTCTTGGCTTCGATATGGGCTGCGGCAAGGGTTTTTTCCGCAACGCGGCGGAGTTCAAGAATCTTGTCCTGACGCTCGGTGACGTTGGCGACAAGCGTCGCTTCGCTTTCGCGGTGGCAGACCTGGCAGGAGTTGGCGATATTCGCCATCGGGCTTTGAATCTTGTGATCGGTGAACTTCACTCCGCCTTCGCTGCGGTAAGGCATGTGGCAATCGGCGCACGATACTCCGCGCTGCGCATGGATACCGGTCATGTATAATTCGTAATCGGGATGCTGCGCTTTCAAGATCGGGGTTTTACTGAGCGCATGAACGAAGTCCACATGCTCGACGGCGTCGTAGTATTCTTCCATATTGTCGGCGGAGAATCCTTTATCCCACGGGAAGGTCAGATATTTTTCTTCCTTGCCCTTGAAATAGTATTCAACATGGCATTGCGCGCATACGAGCGAGCGCATCTCGTTGTGCGTCGCTTTGCTGATGTCCTTCCCCTGGCGTTCGAACGCCTCGATGAGTGCCGGGCGGGTGATACGCAGGTTCATGGATTTCGGATCGTGACAATCCTGGCATCCGATGTTGTTCACGATTTCCGAACCGAGGTCGGCCCATTTCGATTTATAAAAATTCGCTGTGCCTTTGTCGGCCATGACGCGGGGCACATCGGTGCTCTTGCACGACCAGCAGGTGCCCGGTTGAGGGATTCCGGTCCGGAGCGTATTGCGGATGTCCTCGACGGCATGGTAATGCCCTCTGCCCTGATTGTAGTCGCGGGAGAACGCATATCCCGCCCAGAGGACGACGAGTTCGGGGAATTCTTCCAGGTAATCGATCATTGCCGAACCGCCGTGCTTGCTCCGGAATGTCGTGTCGATGGTGGCGGAGTACGTTTCATACTCGCGGGGGAAATTCTCGCCCCAAACTTCGTTTCTAGGTTCCCACGTGTTGATGGGTTTTACCATCTGATACGCGATGCCCGCTTCCGTACGGCGTTCCATAATAGAGGCGCCGAACAATCCTACAAAGAACACAATCACGATCGTCCCCAAAAAAAGGAGCCAACCGACCCAGGGTTTCTCTTGAATGATATCCATTAATTTCCGTTTCATTTCAGCTCCGATTTCTGTTGTGAATTATGTACTCCGTCTTTGGACTCGCTCATCCACTCCGGCGTTACCGGAGTCAGAGCGGGAACGCGCGCATAGGGAACCGAGGAGAGACTGTTCACTCTGCCGTGCGGTGTTTCGCGGTGACAATCCCAGCAAAGCCGTCCTTCGCCGTGGGCAGCCATGTCGTATGAAACGAACTGAATCTTCGTCATGCCGATCTGCTTGGTATGGCAGCGGATGCAGTTTTCCTGTATCACGCTCATACCAGCTTCGTGTACGCGGATCACCTGCGGTTCCATACGGAAGGTGAACATGAAGGCGTGGCGCATTCCGTCGCGCGCTTTGAAAGAATAGGTGCGGAAAACATTATCGTGCGGAACGTGGCAATCGTTGCAGGTTGCCACGCGGCCGTGACTGCCGCGCTGCCAGGTTGCGTACTGCGGCGCCATGATATGGCAATTCATACATGCCTGCGGGTCGTTGCTCAGATACGAGACGGCATTGCTGATATAGGCAACGACCGCGCCGAGTCCGGCAAGCGCACCAAGCATGATGATGACGGGCAGCCGCCACCGGGGAGGGGGGATCAGGAAAGAGAATACTCTTCCGAAAAATCCTTTCGGCGGTTCGCTCATAGAGTCCTCATTTCTGTGGGTAGGCATTGGTTTCCGATTGTGAATTAGGTGCTTTCATATTCGGTCATCTGCGGCGGAACGCCGATCCGAGCGCCGCCGGGTGTCTGTTTCAGGATATCTTCGATGCTGTCTTCCGAAAGCATGGTATTGATCATCGTGCGGACGCCGCCCCAGCGCTGATGCATCACGCATGGAATTTCGAGTCCGCAGTTTGGGAATCCGAGCACGCATTCATGCAGCACGCTCAATCCGTCGATCGCGCGAACGATATCGATGAGGTGGATATCGGAAGCGGGTTTCGCGAGAGCGAAGCCGCCCTGCGCCCCTTTTTGCGAATCGAGGATTCCGCTTTCGCTGAGCGATTGAAGGATTTTTGCGAGAAAATGCGCAGGAATGTGAAGCCGTTCGGCGATTTCCTTTCCGCCAGCGCGTTTGCCGTTCTTCATGGCAACATACAGCGTCGCCTGAATTCCGTACCCGCAGCCTTTTGAGAATATCCATGCCATAATAGATAATCGACTCTGTTATCTATAATCAACTTACAAAGAAACGAGTCCTGAGTCAAGTATTTGGGTAAAGATGTAATTGAACGGTGAAATAATACCGTGTTTACGGGTCAGAAGCAAGAATGCTCCCTCGATCTGTAACTTTCATGCGGGTGGCGTGTTATGTCTCTGGAAATTACCGCGCGGGCAATGCGGTAATTGCTTACACGGGCTGGAGTGCGAGGGGTATGGAAAAGGGCTTGCGATATAGGTGTAAACCGTACCCCGGTATAGGGGGACACAGTTTGTACGCCCTTTTCCTTTTCGCTATGATGTTGCATAGTGTTCCGCTTTCCGCCCAACCCGTCCTTAACCTTAAGCGCATCGTCAATAACTGGCCAACGATTGAGTTGTACTTTTGGGGTTCGTGCAATGGGGAAATTTCGTACGGCTTAACCTGCGATAATTTTATCCTCCATGAAAATGGGATCAATATTCCCGAGTTCACCGTTTGGTGCCCGGATCCCAAAGCACGTTGTCCCATTTCGCTGGCCTATGGAATCGATATCTCCACTGCCGATGCCCATGCAAAAGTTACAGAGACTGTTCAGTCGTTCATGAATTTTTATAAACCGCCAGTCGATGAAGGCGCGCTCGTATGGTTCGAATCCTATTTCCTGCGCGAGCTTGGTATGACCAATCAAATTTCATCGATTATGAAAAAGGTTCGCAACATACCGTTGTCGAATGGTTCGCGCTATGTGGATGTGGCGTACGCTTCGTTGGAAGCCCTTATCGCGGGAGGCAATAACCCCTGCCGTGGCGTTATCCTCATCACCGATGGAAAGGATTCGCTAAGCTATCACTCGATACAAGATGTTATTCAGTTCGCGAACAGGAACCGGATACAGGTATTTTCTATCCAGGTGGGAGACGCTGGAGACGTGACCGATCTGCAGTTGATGGCACTGTTAACCGGCGGTAAATTCTACTCTAATCCATCTCCCGATCAAATCGTCAACATATATCATGAGCTTACGACCGTCATTTTTTGCGGTTTCTATGAACCAATCATAACGTACCAGGCAACATGCATGAACGGCGCACTTCGCACGGTTGACCTGACGCTCAAGGGATTTTGTAACGGTTCCGACACAAAAACAAAAACCTACCGCGCTCCGAAAGATACATCGACATACGGCACATTGGCTATGGGATTGGAAGGGGTAGCGTTCGCTACCACAGAGCAGTATACGGTACCGTTTTCTGTTCTGGAACCTGCGGCCGGAAGTGTTGTCGATGGATTTGAAGTAGATATTGAATTCGATACGCAGCAGTTCGAAGTATCTGGAATGAAAGTCCCTCCCGCAACGTTGCTGCAAAATCCAGGAGGTATGATGTACTCAATTACCTCCACCGGAGCGCATGTTACGTACCTAGGAGGCATTGAATCAGGTTTGACGGGCGGATTGTTTTTCATCGATTTTGTGAAGCGTTCTCCCGCGGCATCCGATACACTCATCTATAGAATAACAGAAGGATCGACGTATAATTCGTGTCTGCTCATCCGAGCGATAGAGGACACGATATTCCTTGCCGACGAAATCGCCATCACAATCACCGCCCTCGATCAGTCTGTGAAGTGCGCACCTGCGAGCGTGAAGTTGCATGCGAGTACGGGATTCAGCGAGTATCGTTGGTCGAACGGCGACTCGTCGCAGACCATCGAAGTACATCAGTCGGGACGGTATTCTGTCACGGCAACGAGCATCGGCGGCGGCGCGGTGCAATCCGATACCATAGATGTATCGATCCACGAACCAACAATCCCGAAGGTCACTGTCGAAGGAAATCCTGAACGCTGTTATGGAGACAGCGTGAGGCTTTCAGCGGGCGGTGGGTTCGCCTCTTGCGTTTGGTCGAACGGATCGGAGGATTCCAGTATCGTTGTCTATAAAAGCGGCTCTTATTGGGTGAAGACAACAAACGATTACGGTTGCGTCTATCAGTCCCCCGCTGCCACTGTCTCCATCGAACCGGAAGTCGAACCGCATATTACCGGCGCGGCTGCCGCTTGCCCTGATGAGTTTCAGGAATACAAGGTATCGTACTCCGGCGGCAATGCCGTGTACAATTGGCAGGTAAGTGGCGGTGTGATTGCAGACGGACTGGGATCGCATACCATCCTTGTGCAGTGGCAAAACGATACGCTTGGGTGCGTTTATGTTACCGCACAATACGCAGCCTGTACATATACCGATTCGCTGCAAGTCAATCTTCATATCGCAGACAAGCCTGTTATTATTGTCGACGGACCGCGATCGGTATGCATGGGAAGAGAAACAGTGTTGAAAGCAGATGCGAATTATCAGTACTGCCATTGGAACACAGGAGACCGGACGCTTTCTATCGCTGTATCCAAGCCGGGTGTGTATATCATGGAGGCGGGCAATTCGCAGCAATGCCTTCGCGTATCGGATACGGTGATGATCGGCGCAGCGCCGGTAACCAAACCTGTCGTTTCCCGAAGAGGCGATACGCTGTTTGCGACGAGCGGACATTCTTATCAATGGCTCGAAAGCGATTCTCCGATTCAAGACGCGACTGATTCGTTTTACGTCCTTCAGGAGCCGGGGTCGTATACCGTCATTGTTTCTAACGAGTACGGCTGCATTGCTGAATCGGACGTATTCGATGCCGGAACCCTCATTTTCGAAAACACGGATGAGCCAGCCGGGTTTTCGCTCGATGTTTTTCCTTCCGTAGTTCGAGACCGGATTGTCTGCAACGTACGTTGCGGGAGATTCCTGACATACACATGCTCCATATACGATATTTCCGGAAACCTTTTGTACTCCGAGGAGAGGACAACCGATAGCGGCGTTGACATGTTTACGCTTTCGTTGCAAGGGATTCCGCAAGGGTCGTATTTCGTCAAAGTTCATTCCAGTCACGGTTCTGTACTGAAGCGTATTCTCAAACTCTAGGAGCGACTTATGAAGAGGTTGATACTTGTTCCATTTCTTCTTGGAGCACTATGCAGCAACGGTATCTCCCAACCCGTCCTCAGCTTCAAGCGCATCGTCAACAACTGGCCGACGATCGAGCTTTATCTCAGCGTAGCATGCGATGGGAGTCCCCGGTACGATATGAGCAAAGAGCATTTCGCCATCCACGAGAACGGCAAGGCGATCGAGGATTTTACCCTGTGGTGTCCCAATCCTTTGGTTCGCTGCGCGGTTTCCGTGGTTTTTGGCGTCGAGGCCGCTTCGTTGATGCACCGGGACTACTTTGCAGGACTCGTTCAAGCGTATACTGGGAATCTCGATGGTATCATCGATGAATGCGGCCTGGTATGGCACGATTCCATGATACCGAAGGAATCCGGAATCACGCCAATGGGCAGCATTATTGCAAGCCAGGCGCGAAGAATCCCCCTGGCGGCATCATCGCGGTACCGCGATCTGGCATACGCAACGATCGAAAAACTAATCCGCGAAGGGAACAATCCCTGTCGCGGCGTGCTCCTTTTTAGCGACGGAGTTGATTCAATCAGCCAGCACTCGGTGAATGATGTGGTCGCGCTCGCGAATAAAAACCGCATCAGAGTATTTACCCTGTCCGCCGGAGGACAGGCAAACGAGTCAGAACTCGAAACCATCGCTCTGTTTACGGGTGGCAAACACTATCCCGATCCCGGTATAGCGCAGATGCAGTCCATCTACGAAGAAATGAGTACAATCATTTTTCAGGGTTTCATGGAATGCCTGATCACATACCAGGCGGAGTGCATGAACGGCGAACTCCGGACAGTGGATCTGACTCTTCAGAATTACTGCAACGGCGCGGATACAAAAACGAAAACGTACCGTTCTCCCAGCGACGCAACAACTTTCACAGATATGACGGTTGGATTCGAGTCCGGCGATCAGGGAACGGCCGGCGGCTTCATTCTTCCTTTTTCATTGACATCTCCAGTCGACGGCGGCGAGCGCATCGAAGGATTTTCGCTGGATATCGAATACGATACGCAGCAATACGAAATCACTGCGGTTACGGTTCCCAGCGCGACGCTGCTACTGAACGGCAATGGCCTGACGTACTCGCCGGAGGCGAACGGCATACACATCGACTATACCGGAGGGATGAGGACCGATGTCATGGGTACCATGTTCCATGCACACGTAACCAAAAAGAGTCCGTCAGCGCCCGATCTCTTCTCATATACTATTGATGATGCCGTCGTCCACAATGCATGTCTGAGAGTTGAATCCCGCGCGGATCAGTCACAGCTTCAAGATCAGCTCCAACTCGCCGTTGTGGCGCTCGATGCGCTGGAACAATGCAGCCCGAATACTGTCCGCCTGCACGCAAACAGCGGATTCAGCGCCTATAAGTGGTCGACCGGCGACTCCGCGCAAACAATCGAGGTTTCGCAATCGGGCGATTACTGGGTCGAAGCGACGTGTGAGAACGGCGGAGTATTGACCTCGCCGGTGCTACATGTCGTCATACACGATCCAACGATCCCGAATATTGTCGTCGAGGGAAATCCCATCCGCTGTTATGGCGATAGCGTCCGGCTTTCGGTCGACGCAGCGTACCCGGCGTACGAGTGGTCCAACGGTCAAAAAACGCCGGAAGTGTTCATTCGCAAAAGCGGTATGTATCGTGTGACCATCACGAATTCCATCGGCTGCACGTACACGTCACTGCCGGTTGAAATTCATATCGAGCCGTCTATTACACCGGATATCGCCGGCAAGGACACCAGTTGTGTAAGCGGTTACCAGTATTATTCATGCGGATTTACGAGCGAGAACGCGCAATACGAATGGCGCGTCGAAGGCGGCTCGATTATCGACGGCGCCGGGACGGCCTCCATCTACGTACAATGGGCAGGTGGGAATACGGGTAAAGTCTTTCTGGATGTTGCGTATCAAACCTGCGAATACCACGATTCTCTTGAGATCGCGCTTATCGCTCCCTCTACGCCGGCAATTGATGTCTACGGACCCCGAATTGTTTGCAATGGAAGAGAAGCAATACTAAGTACCTCTCAGCCGTTTGCCTACTACCTGTGGAGTACAGGCGAGCGCACGCAGAGTATCTCCGTGTCGAAACCGGGTATATATCTCGTCGAAGCGGGCGCATCGCAACAGTGCATGGCGCTCTCGGATACCGTGGTGATCGATGCGGCGCCTGCCGTCCCGAAGCCGGTGATAACCCGGCATCGCGATACATTGTTTTCGATTACTGGCTATTCCTATGTCTGGATGAGGAACGGTATTCCCATTCCGGGCGCGAATGAGTATTTCTATATTCCCGTTCAACCGGGAAAATACTCGGTCATTATCTCGAACGCCTGGGGTTGTATCGAGGAATCGGACGAGTACAACATGACAATTATCGGAATCGCCAATCCGGCAACGCCCGAGGCATTCGCATTGCGCGTCTATCCAACAGTAACATCCGGAGTGATTAATGCGGTACTCACCGGGTGGGACGCTCGTCCGGTACATATTACCGTCACGGATATTCTTGGCAGGACGGTGTACAATACATCCGTCGATCCAGAGGCGCTTCACGCTCCGTTACAAATGGATTTAAGCGCATACCCGAAAGGCATGTACTACGTGCGTGCTGTATCCGGCAGCCATAACGCCTTTACCGGTGTTTTGTTACGATAATTGGAGTTTCGTGTCTGTTATTGTAGTATTCATACCTCCATTTTGGAAGCACATTTATGAAACGAGTTCGATTCCTTACGATGTTGCTCGCCTTCATTCTGCTGGGCGTATTTCTGCCGCAGTTTTCGCGGGCGCAGACAACTGTATCCATCGATAGCGTATCGGTTGATGCATCGAACGTGCGTATTTATTTTTCGGGTCAGAAGAGTGGGGTTGCCTTCTACCCTGGCGATGTCGGCAAATCAAACCTGCGCTTGCGCGATAATGGCGACAGTGTTACCGCCTTCACGGTAAAGTGCGGCTCTCACACCGTTACTGAGTTGCCGGTTTCAACAGCGCTTCTCATCGATCGAAGCGGGAGCAGCGATACCGCAATGAGGTTCCTTCTTGCGCAATACGGAGCGCTGCGATTCATCTCTGCTATGGATACTGCCAAAGGCGATGAAACAGCCGTCATCTCGTTCAATGATAAAACGACGATTGACCAGTCCATGATAAACCGCAGGGACAGCCTTGCCAATGCAGTATCGAGGCTGTTCCCGTATGGGATGACCGCACTCTGGGATGCTGTGAAGGTTGCCGTGAATCACGTAAGCGACAGCGGGACGAACGCGGCAAAGTGCATCGTATTATTCAGCGATGGCGGAGATAATTCAAGTCATCTAAGTACATATCAACAGGCAATTGCTCTTGCCGTGGCGAAGCGGGTACGCGTTTTTTCAATTGGTATGGAGCTTCCTCCCGGGAGTATTCAGGAGCAGTACCTGGAATATTTGGCGGCGATGACAGGCGGTAGTTACTTCAACGCGAATGACTCGTTACAGATGAGGAATGCGTTGCTCGATGCACGGGCGCAAATGATGGCAACAATTTCCAGTTGCGAGCTTGAATACGATCTTCCTTGTCTTGACGGCGTGCCGCATACGATCGAGTTGGCGGTCGATACCGGAGGCGGAGCATTCGTAACCGATACTGCGAGCTTCGTCGCTCCTCTCGACAAATCGACATTCGATACCCTGCATGTCATCACCGGTTCGGTCACAACGTTGGCGGACGAGGTGATCAGGATTCCATTGACCCTCACAAACGCTCTCGGCTCGAATACATCAATACCCGCATGCGTTTGGACGTTTGAGTACGATGCAACGGCGTTGCACTTTGAATCGATCTACACCGCCGGATTACACTTGTACGGCGCTTCGATTCAGACCGATACCACCGTGCCCGGACAGGTAACGTTTTCGGTTGCGAAAACCATCATTCCCGGATACCCTGGCGCATTGTGCGAACTGCGTTTCACGGCAAAGAAAAAGACCGCCTATACAAGTGTGCAATGCGCTCTACAGAATTGGACCTTTTCAAAAGGTTGCTGGATGGTGGATGCAACGCCGGGTACTGTCGAGGTATTTCCGTCGCCGGAAATTCAATCGCAATCAACAGTGGCTGCCTGCGAAGGCGATACAATTACGCTGAGCGGTCCGTTGTACTACCAGTACTATAACTGGTCTACAGGCGAAACAACCCGGTCGATTCAGGTGACCCAGTCCGGGAAATACATCCTGCTCATGCAGGCAAATAACAACCTGCCGTTGAGGTCGGATACGGTTCATGTCGCATTCCACGCACGACCCGCTGCCGCTATTACTGGCGCTGCCAGCGGTTGTACCGGCGAGCAAAACTCTTACTCGGCTACGACACATCCCGGATGGAATTATTCATGGCGGGCTGAAGGAGGTATCGTACTTCAGGGCAGCACAACACCCAGCATCGATATCGAATGGGGAACGGGTCCGCTGGGGAAGGTCATCCTGACGGTGAATAACGGCGGCTGCATCGATAGTATCGAGTACTCGGTCGCGATTCACGATATCCCGAAGCCCGTGATCGAACCTGCGGGACTGGTTTTCATCTGTGCAGGCGATACGGCGGTACTGACGTTGCAAGGTCAGTATCCCAGAATCGACTGGCTCCCCGTCGGTCACTCACAGTTCATCGAAGTGATCACATCAGGTATGTACCGGGTCATGGTGGAAAATGAATACGGCTGCCGGGACACATCGGACTATGTAGAGGTCATCGTGTATCCGTCCCCATCAAAACCGCCAATCGTGCGGACAGGCGATTCGCTTGTGACAAATCCCAACGCGCAATATCAGTGGATGTTCGAAGGCGCGCAGATATCAGGTTCGATAGACAGGGCGCATGTAGCACTTTCGCCGGGCTACTACCAGGTTGCCATAATCGATAGCAACGGCTGCGAAGCAATTTCGGATACATACTACGTCGGTACTCTCGACGCGCCATCGCCCGAACATGCCGGTGCGTTCCAGCTTCGCGCATTCCCGACCGAGACGTCGGGCACGGTTAATCTGGAAATACTGGACGCTTCCCAAAACACAACCTTACGCGTCGTCGATGCGCTCGGCAGAGTTGTACAGGTAATGGATATCGTACCTGCCGGACGGCAGTCTCAAACGGCGGTGGATTTAACCGGCAATGCGGCGGGGATATACATTATACAAGCCTCTTCAGGCGCGAATACAGCTACCGTGAAGATCGTCCTGAGGTAACGGACCACGTAAATTTTTCCCGCGTCTGCGGTTACACTTCCGCGGGCGCGGGTGTTTTCTTTCCGAACAGGTACAGGAATCCCAGCATCGCGCCCGAAGCGGCGGCGATGGAGATATACGGCGAAAGCCCGAATGCCGTCGGGATATCGCCGAACGCCATTCCGGCGCACGCTGCAAGCAATGCGTAGGGTATTTGTGTTTTTACGTGGTCGACGTGATCGCAGGCGGAAGCCATCGAACTTAATATCGTCGTATCGCTTATGGGAGAACAGTGATCGCCGAAGACCGCGCCGGCAAGAACGCTGCTCACGGTACCGAGCAATAACAGATGGACATCGGCTGCAGGCAGGCCGCTTTCGCGGCTCAACGCCACGGAAAGAGGAATAACGAGGGGCATGAGAATGCCCATTGTTCCCCAGCTTGTGCCTGTCGCAAAACTGATGATTGCGGCGACGAGAAATGTCAGCACCGGGAGCAGATGCGGCGAGAGTTTGCCGAGAAGCAGCTCTACGATATAGTCGGCTGTGTGGAGATCGAGCGTGATTTGTCCGATCGCCCACGCCATTGTCAGAATCAGCATCGCCAGCAGCATGGACTTCAGTCCGGTGAACCATGCATCGAGCGCCTGCGAGAGCGTCAGAATCCGCTGCGCCATCGACATGACGATGGCAACCACGCAACTGAGGAGCGATGCCCACAACAACGCCTTATACGAATCCGCGCTTCCGATGATGTTGCCGATGCTGTAGTCGCTACCGCCGCTGTCGGCGATGCTTTGCATCCCTGTAATCACGAGACCTACGACCGACGCCGCAACGACGACGACGATCGGGATCGCTGCATTCCACCAGCGGAGCGGAGTACCTTCCTTCGGCGCAATCATCGTCGTGTCGGTTAAATCCACCGCAAGCGATGCGCCGTCTCTGTAGAGTTTATTCTCGAGTCTTGCCCGGCGTTCGGCCTTCGACATGGAAAAAATGTCCCTTCCCGTGGCGATAACCATCGCACACAGGATGAGCGCGAGGATCGGGTAAAACCTAAACGGCAGCGTTTGAATGAATATGAGGTAGGCGCTTTGTACGGGATATTCGATAGCTTTGAGCGCGGCATCGATGAGTCCCACCTCATAGCCGACCCATGTACTCACGATGATAAGACTCGTGACAGGCGCGGCGGTTGAGTCGACGAACCACGCAAGTTTTTCGCGGGAAATCCGCGCCTTGTCGGTAATCGGCCGCATGGTATTGCCGACAATAAGCGAGTTGGCGTAATCGTCGAAAAAGATAAAGATCCCCAACAGCCATGTGATGAATTGCACTTTCCTTGGGCTTCCCGAATGTTTCCCGAACAGTTGCGCAATACCGGCGGTACCTCCGTTTTTGGAGATTACCCCTACCATGCCGCCGAACAGCATGCTGAACGCCACGATGGATATATGATTCGGCTGCGCAAGCGCGTTAATGATATAGTGATCGAGCACCCGAAGGAAACCGCCGGCAATATCGTAGTCGAACACGAATACGGCGCCCAGCCATACACCCGCAAACAGAGAAACAACGACCTGCCGAAGCGTCAACGCTAAAATGATCGCAAGGATGGGAGGGAGGATACTTAGAAGGCCGGGAATTGTCCGAGGCGAAAAACTGCCTTCATCCTGCCCGCAAACCACAACAACCCTGGTGTCGTTACCGTCATTCATTCGGAGCTTGAACGAAGCTGATCCGTTTTCAAGACGCACGCTTGCGCCGTCCGCGATTTCTGCTCCGCGAATCGTTATACTATCGTTCCTTGTACTGTCGATCAGACCGTTGCTGAACCGGGCTGAAACCGAGACAGTGTACGGAACGCCGCGTAACACCAAATCGGGGTGGTCTATTGAAATACCTCCACCGGCAGATGCGGCTATGGGGATGATGACCGTCAGAATGAAGAGGGCGAGTTTCATATACATTGTGTCTACTATGCGTTTCCTGTCCGCCGGCATTATATGCGCAGGGAATGAGCATCCGTAATGCGGCGGTCGCCGGCAGTACATACGCTCCGGAATGCCGATTGAATTCACCATTGGATGGCGATGGATATCGTAAAATAACGAAAAATGCCGGAAGCGGAGAAGCGTTCCGGTCGCCGCCTGATTTGGACGTAAATGACGCTGTCCCGGAATCTGCGATTCACCGGGACAGCGTCAGGATGTTCCTCTATAGTATAGCCGCTCTGCGCGGGGATATCGCCGCAGCGGCAGGCGGGATCTAGAAATTCTCTCGCAGGGCGTCGATGGGCAGCGATTTGATGATCCTCATTTCATGGAGGAGTTCGCGTTTACGGATGGATTTCGGTGTTGCGATTTTACTGCTGTTTCCGCTGTTCTTGGCAGGATGGCAGATCAGGCAGGTAGCGACGCCGCAGTCGGCGGGGTGCGCTGTGTGTTTTGAATGATTGCCGGGTTCCCGGGATGCAGTAGTATCGGCGGCGTGCCGGGCGGCAGCGGGAGTGCGTTTGGTTGCTGTTCTACGGTACTGTTGTCTTCTCCATGAGCGAGATCGAAACATAAAAAACCTCCGTTTGTGGAATGGATTAAGACGTTGCGATGGTCCAACCTGCAATTCTCACCAGGCAATATGCCGGCTCAGGTGCGGTTGGCGTGTATCCGTATCAACTGTTTTCCAGCTTCTCCGATAAGTTGAACATTTCTTCTTCATCTTACGAAAACAACACATTCTTGTTGCGGATAAGTTCTCCGGTGTGAAATACAACCGAGACCGGCGCCAGGGCGACCGAGTGTCAACTGCGTCTTGCTTCCGGAGCAATTCCATTGCAGATGCAATAAACAGGTTTTACGACGTAAACAAAATATGCAGCGCAATTGTGGTGCGCGAACTGTAAATGAAGGATTTACACTTTAAAGAGAAAAAATGCACTGTTTTTTGTTGCCGAATCGCTATGTTTGAGTGTGTCCTTGTAACTCGTTGAAATACAATGTTTTAAAATAGCTCGAATGCCAGCTCTTGATTGGCTCGATTGTTGATGCTGGAATATCCAGATGATGTGGAATTGTAGTCACCAAAGTTGAACGCAATTGTTGCTTTACGGTTGGAAGCGACTCCATCGAGAAAAGAGCAGTAGTGTTACCCGATTTGAAGATGAGGTTTGCCGTGATGACGAAGGATTATACCGCCCGAATACTGTATATGGAAGACGATACGATGATGGCGAAGCGTGTCATCCATATACTCGATCAGTATGGATACGATGTGGAGATCGCCAGAGATGGAGCCGAAGGCATCGCGAAGTATTTCCCCGGGAAATTCGACCTGATAGCAGTCGATAACGACATGCCGGTCTACAACGGTCTTGAAGTCTTGCAAATATTCGCTTCCCAGGGCGATTTCCCTCCCACGATCATGATCACCGGTAAAGGCGACGAGAGCATCGCTGTTGAAGCGATGAAGCTCGGCGCGATTGACTACATCGTCAAGGATATCGAAGGAAGGTTTATCGATCTGTTGCCGTCGGTATTCGAGAAGGTGATTCATAAAATTCGTCTTGTACGGGAAAAGGAAGAAGCTCTCCGGGCGCTGGAAGAAAGCAGAAAGAGTTATGAAACGATGTTTCACGCCAGCGCGGACGGTTTGATATTGATTGAAAGCAGTACGCGGAACGTACTCGACGCCAACAAAGCAGCGTTGGCGATGTACAAGTACACCCGCGAAGAGTTTATTGGTATGAGCGTCCGGGAGCTTGAATATTTAGGAAACGAAATCCTTGATTCGAAGGAGCGCCCCGAAACGGTGCTGACCATTTGCGAGCACCAGAAGCGCACGTCGGAGGTATTTCCGGTCGAAGTGGTGGTCAATCAGATGCAGGTCGATGGGAAGGATGTGTTGCTGTATTCCGTCCGCGATTTGAGCGAACGATATGCGGCGGAAGAGCGGTTGCTCCGTCTTTCCACGGCGCTGAGCACTATTCCCGATGGAATGGTGATCTGTAACCTCCGGGGCGAAATCATCGATACGAACCAGTCTGCCATACTGCGGCTTGGGTTCAACAACAAGGAAGAAATGATCGGCCGTTCGATTGTCGACTTCATGGCTCCCGATCAGGACGCGATCAGGGATCAGGTGATCAATCTTATTATCAATAACGAAATTATTCACCCACTCGAGCTCTATGCGTGCGATGTGTACGGAGAGCAATTCCCGATCGAGATCAGCGCGTCGCTCATCGAAAGCGAAAACGGAAATCCTTTCGGATTTGCCACGATCTTCCGGGATATCACCGTTCGCAAGGAGAATGAACGCCAGTTGCGGGAGCTTTCCCAGGCTGTGGAACAAAGTCCAGCCGCCGTGGCAATCACCGATCCTTCGGGGTTCATTCAATATATCAATCCCGCATTTACGGCAATGAGCGGGTATCAGAGCACCGAAATCATCAGCAGCCTGCTTGATCTGTTCGATCAGGGGCGGGTTGGATTCGACCTCGCCGACGAGATCACGCAAAGCGTCGCCGAGGGCAAGACCTGGCGCGGGGAATTGCGCAGTATGAAGAAGGACGGAACGATGTACTGGGAGGAAGTCTCGATTAGTCCCATTCACGATAATTTCGGCGAGATCATTCGTATTGTCGTCATCCGCGAGGATGTATCGGAACGCCTTGATTCGGAAAAATCGCTTCGCGAAAGCGAAGAGCGCTACCGCGGATTAGTAGAATCCCAAACGGATTTAATCATCCGGACCACCCGCGAAGGCTATCTCACATTCGCAAACGACGCATTCTGCAAGGCAGTCGGGAGAGACCTTGTCAATCTCACCGGGACGATGTTCAAACCGGTGACGTTCGATCATTCGCGCGCTATCGAGGAAAAGGCGATGTCGCAACGTTCCGGGGCGCCTCTCTCGCGTGCTCTGAACGGCAACGGCACGCATATCATCAGCGAAACCGGTTCTATCGGAATCGGCGCTACCGCCGCGGCGAAAACCGGCGCGGGGAACATGTACACCACCGAGGGCTGGCGCTGGATTCAGTGGCACCACACGGAAATCAAGGATTCCAACGGCGCGGTGATGGAAATTCAATACGCCGGCCGTGATCTGACCGAACAATTGCGCATCGAAAACGAAATCCGCCGCCGCGATAAAATTCTTGAAGCCGTCGGCACGATTACAACGACGCTTATTCAATCGCAAACCCTCGACGAATGCATCGACGGGGTGCTGCATCGTATCGCCGACGTCACGAATGCCGGCAATGTCTATCTCCACCAATGCGACAACCAGGACGACTCCACCAGACAGGGTGTTGTTTACGAATGGAATCCATACCATTCGGAAAGCATTCACCCGAGCAAACCCTCCACATCACCGCTATTCCAGCATCCTTCACCAACTGGTTCGTTGCAGCAGTGGAAAGATGCGCTCACCGCCGGCGAGGTGGTCAACGGTACCGCATTCGATTTCGAAGGCGATTGCCGCCAGTATCTCCTCAGCCGCGGTGTGCAGCATCTAATTCTCTTCCCGATCTTCACCGGTTCCACGCTCTGGGGCTATCTCGGAATCGAGCTAACCGATGAAGCGGCACATCTCACCCATAACGATATCGAGTCGCTGAAGCTTGCGACCGATTCCATCGGCGCGACCATACAGCGTCATATCTACGAATTCGAGCTCAAACACGCGATGGAAACGGCGGAAAAAGCCTCTAATGTGAAGAGCGAATTCCTGGCGAATATGAGCCACGAAATCCGTACACCGATGAACGGTATCATCGGAATGACCGCGCTGCTCTGGGATACTCAATTGACGGAAGAACAGAGGCGTCTTGTCGATACTGTGCGTACGAGCGGCGACTCATTGTTGAATATCATCAACGACATCCTCGACTTCTCGAAAATCGAAGCCGGACAGATGCACCTCGAAAACCTGCCGTTCAATTTGTTGGAATGCGCCGAAGACGCTCTCGATCTACTTGCTCCCAAAGCCACGGACAAAGGTCTGGAGCTGGCGATGATCTACGATGTACAGGCGCCGCTGACCATCATCGGCGATGTGACCCGCACGCGCCAGGTATTGCTGAACCTTATCAACAACGCGATCAAGTTTACCGCCAGCGGAAATATCCTCGTCCACGTCGGCTCCGAGATTACCGGACCGAATACCGCGAATATCTCGTTCTCGGTGAAAGACACGGGTATCGGTATCCCGCAGGATCAACAGGCGAAGATATTCGACTCGTTTGTTCAAGCGGAGCAGAGCATCGAACGGAAATACGGCGGCACCGGCCTCGGGCTTTCTATCTGTAAGCGGATTTCCGAGATGCTCGATGGTTCGATCGGCGTGACCAGCGAGCCTGGGAGGGGATCGGAATTTACATTTGAGTTTCCCGTCGTGTTCAAGCACGATCAGCATGCCGACTGGATGACGAATCCCGATCCTCGACTGGACGGGAAGCGCGTCCTTCTCGTGGACGATGACGAGGCTGTACTTCAGTCGTTGAAGTACTACGTCGAATCGTGGGGAATGAAGGCGGATCTGGCGCGCACAGGCGTCGATGCAATCAACCTGGTGCGCGAAAACAGAACCTATGACGCAATGCTGATCGAAAAGTATCTTCCCGTGAAGGAGGGACTGCAGGTTGCGGCAGAAATTCAGTTCACCTGCGAAGGCGAAATACCGTTCCTGCTCATGAATGTTTCCGGGCGCGTCGAAAGCTCAAGCGATGCATTTTTCGACCGGATTCATAAACCCATCAAGCCCGAAGCGCTGTACCAGGGGTTGCGCAAGCTCGTGCTGCATCTCAAGGATGAGGAAACCGTAGTCGTGACGGAACAACTGTTCGACGGCTCGTTCGCCGCCAGGCATCCCTTGCGTATCCTTCTCGCCGAAGATAACATCGTCAACCAGATGGTGGCGCTGAACTTTCTCGACAGAATGGGGTATCGTGTCGATATCGCTTCGAACGGTATCGAAGTGCTCGCGGCGCTCGAACTCTCGACGTACGATGTCATTCTCATGGATGTCCAGATGCCGGAAATGGATGGTTTGGAAGCGACCAGAGAGATATATGCCCGCTACCCCGAAGGCGAGCGTCCAAGAATTATCGCCCTCACGGCGTACGCAATGCAGGGGGATAGAGACGAATGCTCCAGAGCCGGCATGGACGACTATATCAGCAAGCCGGTGAAAAGCAGCGATCTTGCACTGGCCTTGGCAAAGTGTCCAAAGCGTCCGGATTCGGACGACGACATGGTAATGTATGCAGAATACAAAGCCATCGATGTCGACGTGCTTCGCCAATTCAAGACGGGGTACGGAGAAGGCGCGCTGACGATGGTGAATCAGATCATCGACATGTTCCAGGAAGATATTGAAACCAATATCAGGCTGGTGCGCGATGCGATCCAACGGAAAGACAACGCACAAATCCGCTTTATCGCTCATTCGATGAAAAGCAGTTGCGGTTCGGTCGGAGCGATGCACATGATGGATCTGTTCAGCCGAATCGAACAGGAAGCAGTTGAAGGATCGTTCTCGCAACTCGAGGCGCTGATCGATCAGATCGAAAAAGAGTATTCGGTCGCGCAGGAAAATCTCGCCGAACTGCAGGCAAGTCTCCTGACGTGACATACCACAGAAAGGCAAACGCGCCCGCTCCCCGCGGGCACGTTTGTTATTTCCCGTCGTGGCGGGACGATATCGGTACATTGATCTTTGGAACAGGAGGAGGTGCTGCAGGGATTACGCACTTGAGCCGGTTACCTGAGAAGTGGGATTCGCGGTAATTTTTTGGCACGCTTATTGGGATATATCTAACCGGAGTCAGGATGTGTTTTCCCGGATAGTTTGGATGTACGCTTTTCATTTCGCGATGCGGCACAGTGCATACTGGAATCGGACATCGCGATATTCAATGAAGCGAAAGCCGGCGAGAATGCTGAACCCTCCAGAAGAGAAGGATACCATCAAGATCGGAACAGCATCGATACGGTGAATATCAACCGCAATATGTGTTAACAAGCGTTTACACTGTCAAATTGTAATTGACGGCGCTGAACAACGAAACGTATGGTCTATCATCCGAAACTGACATATCAGGTCAAGCAGCTCCTGGAAAGCCACCCGGAACTTGCTCCGATATTGGATCCCTTTTTGGAGATCATAGGAGATACATTCAAGCGCAGCGAAAACGACAGAGAACAACTTTCACGGGAAATAGAAACCCTGCATCAATACGTGCTATCGAACAAGCAGAACACCGCGCAGACAGGATATCCACCATCGCAGTTTTCAAATGCGCCTGGTGAATCGCTGTACCGGCGCATTATTGATGCGACCTCGCAGGCAGTGGTGGTAGTCTCGACAGACGGCGCCATTGTGAAGCCCAATCCGGCGTTCGATGCGTTGTTCGGTTTCGGAGCTTCGTCCGAAGCGAGCAGCATTTTATCGCTGTTCCCGGCTGAAGGGAGGAAAAAATTCCTGCGAAGCATCCTACCGGCCGTCGAAAGCGGAGGCGTCTGGGAAGGCAGAATGACGATGCTGAAAACCTCCGGTGAAGAGATGTTCGTTTCTCTTCGCGCCGACGGTTTGCAGGAACCTGACGGGAGCGTCCGGTTTATCGCCGTAATTCTTCAAAACCTTGAACTTATGCGGCTTTACGAACAGATGCAGTCGGCGGCGCACGCCGCCCGCCTGGGCGATCCGGAAGCTGCATTCATGAAGGATTTTAATCCCGGCGATCCTTATAATGCGATCCGCTTCATTGCCGAAACGGCGGAAAAACACGCATTGTTGCAATGCCTTCTCGATCCGGCATGGATAAAAAGCATCGAAGGGAAGTACACGGCGGTGAACCGCGCATTCTGCAACCTCCTTCAGAGGGGTGAGCCGGAAATACTCGGGCGTACCTGCGAAGAACTTTGTCACGGAGCGGCTGCGCGCGTCCTGCATGCGGTCGATGCCGAAGTAACCTTATCGAAGCGGTTGCTGCGCAAAGAACTTCCGTTGCCAGGCGCAGCCGGCAATGTCCAGTGGTTCGAGGTCATCGCCGCGCCGGCATTTGGAGCAAACAACGAGATCGTATCGATAGCCGGAATTCTCCGCGAGATGCCGCTCGATCTGACGAAAAGCGCGGAACATGCCGAGATGCCGGTGCAGTATTCGCCTCCGGCGCACCGTGCCGCTCCGGCGCACCGTGCCGCTCCGGCGCCCGGGGTTTCCGAACAGCAGACGCCTCCCGTTCCGCGGAGTGTTCCTTCGCTCCAGCCGGAACAATCCGGCGCCGCAGATGAACCGCGTGCCGGTCACAGTCCGGATGCCGGAGAAAGCGCTCTCAAACCGGCGGAGCAGGTTTCCAGCGCCTTGGAGCAGGTTTCCAGCGCCTTTGTGGGAAGCAAGATCGATTTGCAGCAACGTGACGCGATCATGGCTGCAATTACCCTGGCTGCGGAGTATTTTCTCCGGGTTCCGCCGTGGGAAAAGCACATCGGCGAGGTTCTCGAATGGCTCGGCCGGGCGACAAACGTGAGCAGAGCATATCTCTACCGAAACGGGCGCACCGATGATGGAGTAGTATACACTTCACTCAGAAATGCATGGGCGGCGAGCGGTATCCGGTCAGTAAAGGAAGACGAGCAGCTCCTTCATTTTGTGTATGAAGACAGCGGTCTGATCCGCTGGCTCGAAAACATGCGCTCCGGCGATCCGGTCATGGGCGATGTTGCTGCGTTCCCGGCCGATGAATCGGCGTTTCTCAGGCAGATGAACTGTAAGTCGATTGTGCTGTTCCCAATTATGGTGGACGGCGTCTGGTGGGGATTCCTCGGATTCGACGATTGCGTCGTGGAACGCGAATGGAAAGCCGTCCTTATCGACGCGCTGAAAACAGCGACGAACCTCATCGGAGCCGTCATCGAGCGGGAACGAACAGAGGGCACATACCGGACGATGGTTGAACAATCGCTCCAGGAGTTGTTCATCGCCCAGAACGGCAGAATTGTCTATGCGAATCCGGAAGCGGTGCGGAACAGCGGATTTACCGAGCAGGAACTGTACCGCTTCGGTTCCACCGATCTGTATGCGAATGTCGTCGACGAGGATAAACCGAAAATTGCCAACGCGCTGCACTCGCTGAAAGTAGAATCGTACGAGAATATCCGCATCGAGTTCCGGTTCCGTTCGCGCGACGGTTCCATCCGCTGGATCGAATCGCTATTGAGCCGCGTGCATTATAAAGGCGCGCCTGCGATTCAAATCGTTCAGGTCGATGTAACCGAACGCAAGCTGGTGGAGGAATCGCTTCAGCACCGCTCGTCGATGGAATCGCTGATCGGCAATCTGACCGCGAAATTCATCAACCTCGCGTATGAAACAATCGACGGCGCGATTGTCGAATCCCTCGAAATGCTCGCCCGGTTCTTCGACGCCGACAGGTGCCATCTCCTGTTGATCGACGAGACGGGGAAAGCAGGGCACGTAACCCACGAGTGGTACAGGCCGGATCTTCCTGCGTTGCTGCCGCGGCTTTCGACCATCGATCTATACGCAATGCCGTATCTCCGGAGGCAATTCAACCGGGAAGGCGCATGGCTCTGTCCTTCCATGAACGAGATTCCCGATGAGGCTCTTGTTGAACGCCGGGCATTGGCGGAACTGCAGGTCCAAAGCTTCGGTATGGTACCAGTCGTCGTGAACGGACGCACAGTGGGCAACATCACGCTTTCGTATATGGAGCCGCAGGATTCGCTTCCGAGGGAAATCATTCCGGCACTGACGCTTGCCGGCGAAGTGATCATTACGACGCTCCAGCGCAAACGCGTGGAAGAAAACCTTGTCCGCACCCGCGAAATGTACAAGTTGGCTACTGAGGCCGGGAAAGTAGGCGTGTGGGATTGGGATGTATCGAAAAACGATTTCTTCATCGACGAAACGCTTCGCGACATGCTCGGTTTCACGGACGAAGATGTGCCGATGAGCGTGGAACGGTTCATGCAGCAACTGCATCCGGAAGACTACCCGAACGCTGCGAAACTGATCAGCAGCGTGTTCAGGAATGAAGCTTTTACCCGCGCCTCCGATGCCTACGAAGCCGAGCACAGAATTCAAAACGAAAACGGCGACGTACTGTGGTTCCTCGTCCGCGCGCTGGTCATCAGGGATGCCGCCGGGAACGCGAGGCGCATTGTCGGTACGAACACAAACGTCACGGCGTTGAAAAAGGCGGAAGCCGCGCTTCGCGAGAGCCAGGCCTGGAATCTGGCGATCCTTAATTCGCTTCCCGATTACGCATATATCATGGATGCCGATGGGACGTTTACCGATATCATGGTAGGCGAGGCGCAGCGTCATCATTCGATGAAGTCGGAAATCGTCGGCAAATCCATCTTCGACTTCGTACCGGAAACGCTCAGAATATCGGTTCAGGACAAAGTCCGCTCAGTACTCGATCATGGAGCGATCGAAGTCATCGAATATGAAACCGGCGAAACGCCGGGAGGCGGAAAACAGTTTTACGAAGTCCGGCTCTCCAGAATCAGCCCCGAATCGATGCTTGCCATGCATCGGGATATCACGAGTAGGAAACAAAGCGAGCGGGCGTTGCTGAAGACCAACACGACGCTGAAAGTACGGAACGAGGAACTGGATGCGTTCTCGCATACCGTGGCGCACGATTTAAAAAATCCGCTCACCCTTGTAATCGGCTATGCCGGACTGCTGAACGAAGCGGCAGCGGATATGAAACCCTCTGAACTGAAGCAATATCTCTCGAACATCCTTCTCAACAGCAAGCGCATGAACTCGATCATCGAATCGCTGCTGTTATTGGCAGAAGTGCGTCAGGAAGATGTGAAGTTCGAGGATATGGACATGAAATATATCGTCGACGAAGCGATTTCGCGTCTCGGGTATATGATTCAGGATTACAACGCCGTGATTGTGATGCCCGATCAATGGCCGAAATCGAGCGGATATTCGTCATGGATCGAAGAGGTGTGGGTGAATTATATCACCAACGCCATGAAATACGGCGGGCGCCCGCCGCGAGTTGAACTGGGCGCCGATGAAAGCATCGAAGGGTATGTACGGTACTGGGTTCGGGATAACGGCCGAGGTATCGCAAAGGACGATATTACAAAGCTGTTCTCGCCGTTAACCCGGCTGAGTACCAGCAGCGTCAAAGGATATGGACTGGGACTTTCAATTGTCAAACGAATCGTCGAAAAACTCAATGGTAAAATAGGCGTCGAGAGCGAACCAGGCGCGGGCAGCAAGTTCTGGTTTGCCCTTCCCGTCACTCAGCTTGAGGTGGAGACCAAGTCTGAGTAATATCCACAGAGTTTCATCACTTTTCAACGAGTACAATTCAGAATCCTGATATAACTATTCAGCTTCACTACAATAATCGGTTGCGCCGTGAGACAGATTTCAAACCAGAGTTACACCCCGTCAGGAAAAGTTTACAATAGTCGAAACATTTTTTATCGACTTCGACGGATGGATTGCGCTATATTGACAGCAATTCGCGGAAACTGTTCCCGTACCTACCCAATTCCAGGGTGGCACGGATTATGCTCTAATCAAAGTGGTACGAGTTTTCCAACGTTTTATAGCAATATGGCAGTAATGAACACGGAAGCCACTACATTTGATGTCTCAGATTTTCTACTAAACAAGGACGCGTTCCGGCGGGTCTGCGGCATGAGAAATTCATATTCATGGGGTTTATTATGATGTCTCAAGCAATCCAATTCGGGGCAGACCAGATGAATCATCAGATCTTACAGCGCATCCTTATCGTGGACGACGAGCCGGACATCAACATGATCGCGAAAATTTCACTCGAATCGTTCGGGAAGTACAATGTTGAAACCTGCTCCTCCGGCGTCGAAGCGCTGAAGAAAGCGGAATGGTTCGAGCCGAACCTGATTCTGCTTGACGTCATGATGCCGTTCATGGATGGCGAAGAAACAATCCGGAAACTCAAACGGAATCCGAAAACCGCCAATATTCCCGTTATTTTCGTCACCGCCCGTATCTTTAAGAAAGACATTTTAAAGTATAAGGAACTGGGCGCGCTCGACGTTATTCCGAAACCGTTCGATCCGATTGGATTGCCCAATCTTATCAAAGAAATCTGGAACGGCTTCAATTCAAGGCAGGAAGCGGAGAAGGAAATCACCGAAAAGCTGGTCGAAATGCAGGCTGCGTTCATGGAAGGACTGCCTGAGCGGTTGACCGATCTACGCACGCAGTGGGCGACCTACCTCGAAAGCGAACATCCGCTTTCTCTGATGGATGTTTATTCCACCATTCACAAAATCACCGGCGTCAGCGGCACGCTCGGACTCGATCCTGTCTATAAAATTGCCGCGCGTATCGAAAAAATTCTGCTCACATCGATCGAAGATAACGGTTCCCGTCTTACAATCCACGAGACGAAGGAAGTGTTCGATCTCATATCCGAACTCGGCAGACTGGTTGCCAAAAACCGCGACTAGATCGTAACTGCGACCTTTCAAAGCGGCGCCTCGGGCGCCGTTTTGCGTTGAACAATATTGCTGCGTTCGCGTATATTTATTTGTAGATAGACATCTCGACACAAAATCCGGGCAAAACGATGAAGCCACTTACATCGCACAATCCTATTCTCAAGGAGGCAGCATTCGCGCCTGCAAGTACGGCAGACGCTGAAACCATGACCATGCGCGGAAGCATGAGAAAAACGGGCGTGTTCTTCTTCATTCTTCTGCTCGGAGCTTCATGGACCTGGTCCTCGACCGGGATCGACGGAGGATTCGACTGGCGTATCATTGCCGGCGCTATCGTGGCGCTGATCTCGGCGCTCGTCGCCAATTATTCGCCGATGACGGCTCGCATCTCGGGCGCAATTTACGCGTTTGCAGAAGGAGCGATGCTCGGAGGTCTATCGTCCTATCTGGAATATTCGTACCCGGGAATTGTCGTTCAAGCAGTCGGTATCACGTTTGCGGTCTTTACCTCGATGTGGTTCGCATATACCTTTCCGCTCATTCGAGTGACAGGGAAGTTGAGGGCGTTTCTCTTCTCGGCGATCCTGGGCATTGCTCTTATCTATCTGGCCGATTTGGTTCTTCGTCTCTTCGGCATTCACACCCCGGTAATGTCCGGCGGCGGAGGAATTGGTATCGGCATCAGCATTTTTGTATCCGCTATCGCTTCCCTGAGTCTGCTTCTGGATTTCGATTTCATTAAACGAATGTCGGAACAACACGCGCCCGCAGAGCTTGAATGGTTCGCCGCATTCGGTTTGATGGTGACGCTTGTCTGGCTTTACATCGAAATCCTTAGGCTGTTATCGAGGTTCAAAAAATAATTCTCCGCTCCTGTTTGTTCAATTGAAAGCAGGGACGACGACGACCCGCAAAATGACAGAAATGTTATTTTTGCATCCTATTGTCAAGATTCCATGTTGTTAATCCGGACTCATTGAGTACCTTGACTGCGTAGTATCCGTTTTTGCGAACCAAGATTTCGTTCGGAATCACATGTCGATGACACAACAACGCTGTCCGTACATTATAGAAGATGAATTCGAGCGCCTTGAGTGCGATCATCCCGTCTATAAAAATCACAAGCATTGCGTCTTTCACAGCGATCAGGTTGAAGACAAAGCCAGCGATTTTTATAAAGCATTCGCTAAATGGATCGTTCTGTGTACCCAGAAACTCGACGTTATCGATCTCCGCGGATTTGTCCTTCCGGAGTTAAAGCTGGAGGATATCATCTTCGAGAAGATGGTGGATTTCCGCGGCGCCCGGTTCCGGGGAAACGTACTGCTGCAAAAGGTGGCATTCGCCCAGGGAGCAGATTTCTCGAAGTGTATATTCGAGCGGAAGCTCATGGTCCGGAATATCAGCAGCGAAGATACAATGCGGTTCCAGGGAACCGAGTTTGAAGACGATATCAGCGTCGCAAAGTGCAGTTTTAAGACCCCGGCCATATTCAGGGAAGCGCGGTTTCTGAAAATCGCGGATTTCAACGAAACCCTGTTCGAAGACGATGTCGATTTCATGAAGGCGTTTTTCTCTTCGAAAGCCAATTTTGTCGATGCGCGGATGAAGAAAGGGGCGGAATTCAGCGAGTCGGTATTTGCCGATGTCGCCGATTTTTCCAAATGCAAGTTCGATCAAAGCACCGATTTCAGAGGGACGCATTTCAAGGGCGATACCAGTTTTCATGCGTCGCGGTTCTCGGAGCTCGCCAGTTTTTGGATGAGCACATTTTCCGGCAACGCTATTCTCAGCGAAGCGAATTTTGCCGGGAATGCCATCTTTTGGATGAGCGATTTCGAAGGAATCGCGGATTTCAGGAAAACCTCCTTCCAGCAACGCGCCGAATTCAAGGGCGCAACCTTCCATAACGAACTGATGCTGAATCAATCGCGCCTCCAGTTCCTCAAGGAACTCGATGCGGCAGGTGTGGATATGGAAGGCACGATCCTGAATGCGTCGCAGTTCTGGGGCGTCACCCGGCTCGAAGGATATTCCTTCCGCGATGCGGTGCTGCTGGCGAATAACTTTTCAGGCAAGGAGTTCATCGATTGCGATTTCACCGGCGCTACGTTCGATGCAGTGAACACGCGCGACTGGACCATCGACGATGCGACAATAAGCAAGACGAAATACATCTTCACCAACTACGTCAAGGAATCGGAGCTTGACGAGTACGGAGAAAAACGGGACATCTACAAACCGATCGAGGACAGCCGCATCCCTGCGACGGGCAATTTCAACGAAGGAGTGAACAAGGGCTTCACGTTGAACGAGGTCTTCAAGCAGTGGAAACACAAGTATGTGCTGTTCGAAACACCCAAATTGCTGCACGGACCAATGATGCAGTATATGGGGATGTTCAGCGCATTTGTGCGGTCGGTGTACAAGGAAGATGTTCTTGCGCTTTGTCATCCCGAAGGCGAAAATCTTCGCGTCCATTTGCACGCCGCGAATCCGGCTGCGTTCTCGCTTCTCGACGCGCGCGTCAGCGAGTTTCTGAAGGAAGTCTTCCTCAAGGATCATATCACGCTCGATGTACAGCTCGAGGGGATCGAAAGGGAACTGGCGCTGCATCAGTTCACAACGGCGATCGAATTCCTGCATACGTCCATTACCATGCTGCTGACGCAGGGGAGCGACGACGTCAGAAAATCGGTGCTCGACGGTCTGAGCCGTCTGGTTCGCGACTGGGAAATATTGTCACCGGAAGTCTCAAAGGGGGACGAACAACTGCACGCGTTCCTCGCCGAAGCGTTCCAACCGCCGCCACCGCCTCCGCCTTCGGAGCCCGTGATTGTCGAAGTGCCGGTTGAATCCAAAGCGCCTGCGGAAACCGTGGCTCCGACAAGACAAATGGATCTGGATACATTCATTGAAGTGAAGTTTTCGTTTGACGATCTTGAAGATGTGCTGTTGCGCGTGAAGGATGCGATACCGACGCTGGCAGTGAAGATTAACGGTATCCAACGCGAGATTAACCGCGTGCGCGACGAAAAGGAAGACGAAAAATTGCTCAACGAACAGCAAGTGCGGATCACGAAAATCGTCCAGCGGACGGAATCGCTTGTGCCGGAAGGCAGCGCAGGGGAGTCGAACGGCGAAGACCTCCATGCAAGCGTGGACGAAGTATGCAAGCGTATCTATGAATTGATTCATTAGCCCGGGCGGTTGCTCCTCCCCAACAGTCGCCGCAGCCTTTTGCAAGCATAGACCCTGCGCCCGGAATGTACAACGGCTGACCCTCATAAGGGTCAGCCGTTGTTGTTTCAAGCGAAATGAAGGTTAGAATTTTACCGCAACGCCGATGTGAGCGGTCATGATGTCGGTATCCGATTCGCGGTAGTTGTACAAAACTCTGCCGGGCGAGCGCACGATATCGCCTTCTTTCAGGTACTCCGCATTGCCGCCGTAGATGTAGCGGACGCCGAGGTCGATGAGAATCGCTTCCGGATCGTCGGGACTGTTGCCGCCGTAGACTTTGAACATTAAACCTAGACCGGCGCCGTAGCTAAATGCAACGTCTTCGGCGTTGTCGGAGCTGGCGACATTATTATCGTCGTTTGTGGCATTAAGGCTTTTAATCTCCGTTGTCGTCGCCAGGTAGTTCAGACCAACGAGTCCGTCGACATACGGTCTGACGACTCCGCGCGGGTATTGCAGCCGCATCAACAGATGCCCGAGCAGAATGCTGTTGGTGGTATTGACCTCTACAGTGACATCCGGAATTGTCATGCTAAATGGTTCCCTGCGGCTTTCACTGCCGTAGATCAAATAATTGACCGACACACCGACGCCGACTTCCATCGGCATCCATAAGGCATCGATTCCAAATCCAAAACCGAGATTATCGACGTTGTCTCCAAATTCTCCCTGCGGGAAGCCAAGTTGAAAATTCACCCCGCCTTCGAAATGCCGCATCTGTGCGTTCGAAGTGTTTCCTGGGACGAGCAGTGTCACAGCGAGGATGCAACCGAACAACAATGCGCTTGTCGCCGTACGTTTCATAAGAATAGTGCTCCGTATGTTAAGTGTGGATAGCATACAAATGTAACATTTTTGCTGCTAATACGAGCCGAGGAGGGAGATAGTTCCAAAACAAAAGAGATTCTTCCCGCCAATTGGAATAAATCTCTTTGTAAGGACTCAATAACGTATGTCTTGAACGACTGCTATTTCACCTTTTGCGTCGTTGACGAGCTCGCCGACGAACTGGTCTGCGAGAAACCGCCGGTTTGACGAGGTTGCACCACTTTTTCGGACCTGCCGATTTTATCCTGAATGTCGAGAGGAGCGCCGTTCGGATTCTGAAGCTCGGGCGGGACGCTTCCGGCGGACGGGATTGTTCCTCCCATGCCTTCGCCGAGACGCATCGCCGCTTCGCGTGAGTAGCTGCCCGTGGCGGATGCGCCGACGATTTCGGGTCTGCGGTCGGTATTGACCGGAGGTTTCCGAAGGAGGCGGACGTTGATCACATCGCCGCGCTTGAACTTGACGATTGCCTTTTTATTCGAATTCGGGTACCAGAATGTCCACTCATCTTCCTGGCGGTCGGCAATAAGATCGCCTTCCATGCGTTTTTCTCCGTTCTCATACCAAACGGTCCACGATCCTGCAGCCTGATCGTTGACGAAGGTCCCCTGCATTTCGATCTGACCGCTGGGATACCAGAAGGTCCACAGACCGTGCATCTTGCCGCCCTGCCAGCTTTCCTTCCGCTCAAGATTTCCGTTCGGATACCAGAACGACCACGTGCCGTGCTTTAATCCACCGTTGTATTCTTCTTCCCGTTCTTGCTGTCCGTTTACATGCCAGTATTCCCATTTACCGTTACGGATGCCATTTGCCCACCCCTCGACTCGTTTTAACTGTGCGCCTGAGTACCAGTACCGCCAAACGCCGTCCAGTTTTTCGTCCAGAAATACTCCCTGGCTCTCTGTATTGCCGTTTTCGTAATAGAATGTCCATTCGCCGTTCCGCGAGCCGTTCTGCAATTGACCTTCGAACAGGTAGTAATGCACGGAAAGACCGTCGTTCCAGCATTTCCAACGTCCTTCAATCTGACCGTTGTTGTATTTCCCGATCATCCAGATTCTGGTATTATCGTACCAGATTGTCCATTCTCCGTGGCGGTTGCCCATGAAGAGCTTGCCTTCGGAACGCTTGTTTCCGCTCGGGTAGAAGAACGTCTGGGTCGTATCTTCCGCTTCCTCATCGATAAGAATTTCGCTGCGGTATTGCAGATCTTCGGTGATCGATTGCGTCCTCGCCGGCGTAAACAAAGCAGCCGTCAACGCCAGGGTAAGAATAAGTATACCGTACGGTTTCATTGCGGTTCTCATGACGTGATATAATCCATTCAAAGATATTCTTCATCGATCACAATCTCAACTGGTAGTTCAAAGAATATCCCTATCTCTGGAAATAATTACAATTAGCGGAATGATATAAAGCTGCGGTTCAGTTGAATAGTCGAATGCTTATTCGCAAAAGCATCTCATTTCAAACACAGTCCTCTATAATGAAGCAGCCGACACGTTGCCGTACCGGCTGGAACTGACTGTTACCGGACCAGGAAGGTCGCATCAGGGTTCGGGAAGTCTTCCGGGCTCGAGAACTCTGCGCAGTTTTTTCCTTGGGCCGAGTTCGCTTTCGTAGACCTGTTTCACACCATCGCCGAGCGATTGCTCGATATCGCGGATATTGGCTACGAGGCGGTGCAGTCCGCCCAATTCAACCGATGCCGCCTGATCGGACCCCCACATCGCGCGGTCGAGCGTGATATGACGTTCGACAAAAACTGCGCCGAGCGCAACTGCAGCCCACGTCGGAGCGAGTCCCGTCTCATGCCCCGAGTACCCGACCGGCAGCTCCGGGTACATCGTTTTCAGAGTTTGTATCATCCGGATATTGAGTTCGGGAAGCGGACATGGATACGTGGATGTCGAATGCGCGATCAGAAGGTTGCCGCGTCCAATAGCATGGACCGAATCCTCGATCTCTTCCATCGTCGACATGCCGGTCGAGATCATCAGAGGCTTGCCGGTGGCTTTCTTCTTTTCGAGCAATGCATAGTCGGTGAGGGATGCTGACGGCGCTTTGTAGAGCGGGGGATCGAACTGCTCGATGAAATCGACCGATTCCTCGTCCCAGCAAGAAGCGAACCACGCGATATTATTCGCTCTGCATATCCTGTCCACTTCCGAGAAATCCTCGAGCGAGAGTTCGACCTTGTGCCGGTAGTCGATGTAGGTCATACGTCCCCACGGGGTGTCGCGTTCGATACCCCATTGATCCTTCGGGACGCAAAGTTCAGGGGTACGCTTCTGGAATTTTACCGCATCGCACCCCGCCGCCGCAGCGCCTTCGATCAGATTCCGGGCGATATCGAGCGATCCGTTATGATTGATCCCTATTTCTGCGATGATGTACACCGGATGCCCTCCGCCGATATACCGGTTGCCTGCTTTTATTTCTGCCATGAGTGTATTACCTGAGTTAATGAATAATGACCGTTGTTGTTCAGCGATGCGCGTACGCTTCGCGCAATTGCATCCGGGGCTACCAGCAGGTCCATCCGCCATCGACGACGAGGTTCGCGCCCGTCATATATGCCGATGCATCGCTTGCAAGAAACACAAGCGCGCCCTTGTAGTCCCAGGGCTTTGCCATTCTGCCGAGCGGAGTGCGTTTCGAGTAATTGTCGATGAAATACTTGTCCTGTCCGTTCTCCACTCCGCCTGGAGAGAGCGTGTTGACGCGGATGCCTTTTCCGCCCCAGTACGCGGCGAGAAATTTCGTGAACGAGATAATCGCGCCCTTTGTAACCGGGTACACCGGCGATTTGTAGAAATCCTGGCTACCATCGGGCTTCCGGTACAGGGATTGGTCCGGTGCAACCATGCCGTATGTCGATGCGACGTTGATGATGCTGCCGTTCGATTGACGCTCCATGACGGCGCCGAACACCTGTGCGCAGAGAAACGATCCGGTGATATTGACATCGATTGCGCGCTGCCACATCGCGAGCGGATAGTGTTCGAACCGCGATTCCTCTGCCGCCGCCGCGGGATTCTCGAACATGTCGTTCACGGCGGCATTGTTCACAAGAATGTCCACCGAACCGAAATGCGTCGATACGGTATCGCGTAACGACTCAAGTGCGTTGCGGTCTGTAATGTCGATCGATGCCGCCTTGACGAGGCTGCCGTAGGAAATATCTTGGAGTTCCTCGATGAATCTGGCATCTTCGTCGAGATCGACGGCGACGACATTGGCGCCTGCTTCAGCAAGGGCACGGCAGTGTTCCCGGCCGATGAGTCCGAGCGCCCCGGTCACAATTGCGGTTTTGCCGTGAAGAGAGAAAAGCGAGGGGATTGCGTTCATTGGTACTTCTGTTCCAGTTCAAGTTCTGCGTATACGGGATAATGGTCGGAGAATTTCATGTCCGTCAGCACGCGGTAGTTGTTGACCCGCCAGTGGCGCGTGAACATGATATAATCCAACGTGCGGTTTGCGGCGCCGGTTGGGTACGTGTGGAATTCCTTCGAATCGCGGTGATGGACGATCTGCAATCCCGCATCCGAAAGAATGTCGAGCGAACGGTCGCCCCTGTAGCTGTTGACATCTCGCTCGCCGGCAGGGAAATCGGAATCGCGGCAGCCGGGAGGAACGGTGTTCAGGTCGCCGAGGAAGAGTATCGGTGTGTCGCCGAGCGATTCGATGACGCCCGCAATTTGTGCCGCTTGTTTCATCCTCGATTTGGGATTGTATGCATGAAGATGAGTGTTGCCGATCCAGACGATTCTGTCGTGCAACAGGAACGGCGCAAGAGTGAATCCGCTTGAGGCGAGGAACGCCATCTTGCCGGGAAGGAGACGATTGAACGCCGAATCGCTGAGTTTTGGAAGCTGGCTGAGAAGGAGATTCTGGTACCTGAATCCGGCGAAGCCGACGCCGTGTTCGACGAACGACGAGTAGCCGCTGATAATGCGGTAATGATCGCGCTGACGGTATTTGCCGAGAATTTTATCGCCGATACCGAGCACGCCCAGGAAGACCTCCTGAAGCGCGATGACGTCGAATTCGTGGCGGCGCCTGTTCAGCCAGTCGGCGATGAAATACGCGTATGCGCGGGTCTCGTGCATGAGCTCAATGCGTTCCGCTTCTTCCGCCGAAGCGTTGTTGAGCAGGTATGGGAGTTTCGGTCCCTGCCCGCGGTGAGTATTGACCGTCACGCAACGCAGGCAGTATGTGTCTGTCGAGGGCGCGGGCGCGTCGGTTCGGAGATACGACATGCGCTTTAGATAGGCTTCTCTGGCAATGTTCGCTATCATCGGGTATTCTCCGGGAGGAATCAGGTGTGCCGTCGTTTACTCTTGGTGTTGAAGTTTCCGGTTTTTCGAAAGACGGGTTCGACGGGCGCGCCGCGAAGCGCAGCTTCAACAGTCCGGGCATCTACCGCTTCCCGCAACACGCGGAGTGCATGCGCGTATGCCTCAAGGGTGTAGTCTATGTCGGCCTTGGAATGCGAGAATGAGATTGTATGGAAGCCGCTCCACAGAATGCCGCGTTTGATAAGCTCCTGCTGAAGCAACGATTTCAAAGCAAGAGGATTGCCGGCCGATGCGTCGAATGAGACGATGGTCCGGTAGTCCAAACCGCTGCATCCGATATACGGCATCTCCATTTCCGTGATGATCGCCCGGAGCCCTTCTTTCAGTTGTCTGCCACGCGCGTGAAGATAGGCAGGCACGTTATGCGCCTTCATCTCTTCGATGGTTGCCTTTGCGGCGGCAAGCGAGAGTGTTTCGCCGCCGAATGTAGTGTAGAAGAAGACGTCCCGCTCGCAGAGCTGCATCACGTCCTTTCTTCCCGCGAGGATGGATAGGGGCATCCCGTTGGCGACGGCTTTCGAAAAGCATACCAGGTCGGCGCGTACGCCGAAATACTCCTGCGCTCCGCCCAGTGCGATGCGGAATCCCGTCCACATCTCGTCGAATATCAGCAGGATGCCGCGCGTATCGCAGACTTCGCGGAGTTCGTGCAGGAAGTTGTTTTCCGGTTCCTCGAAAACGACCGGTTCAAGTATGACGCAGGCGGTGTCGTCGTCGATAGAATCGATAACCGATTCGATATCGTTGTATTGAAATGTGTAGGTCAATTCTCGTACCTGCGCAGGGATGCCCGCGTTCCGGTCGGTAACGGCGATATACCAATCGTGCCATCCGTGATACCCGCAGCACAGGACGGTACTCTTCCCTGTGTACGCCCTCGCAAGCCTGACGGCGGCGGAAGCGGCATCGTTGCCGGCTTTGGAAAAACGCACGCTCTCCACATGCGGCACCACCTCGCGGATGAGCTCGGCAACGTCCACCTCAAGCGGATGCATCAGCGAGAAAGTGATTCCGTCTTCGAGTTGCGCGCGTATCGCCTCATCGACGGCAGGGTATGCATATCCGAGCGATACGGGTCCGATACCCATGTTGTAATCGATATACTCGTTTCCGTCTACATCCCAGATGTGCGAACCTTTCGCGCGCCGCGCGTATTTCGGGGCGACGCCGTTTACATACTGTTGCGGACCCTTCGCGAGCGTTTGCGTTCCCGATGGAATCAATCCCTGCGCGCGCGCCCATAGTTCATCGGAATGCGCGATGGATGGAAATTCCTGTGTGAGCGAAAGCGTATTCGGCATGGTGTGCTTCCTTGGTTATGAAAGAACGAGTTCGCGTTCCGCGCGGCGGCGGACCGGCATGAGCGCCTGCTCGATGCGCGCGGCGAGTTGAGCTGCAGCGAAGCCTTCATACCGGAGCGCATCGGCGAGCAGGGCAGGTTTAAACCACCTGTTTTCAAATGCGACCGGCAACACATCGCATGTAATCCGGTTCCGGAGCAGTACTTCCGCTACGATGGAGTACAACCCGCCGGTAACGAAATGGTCTTCGATCGTGACGGTCATCGAGCTTGAAAGCGCCGCTTCGAGAAGCGCCGCTTCATCCACAGGTTTGACGGTTCGCAGGTTGACGACGCGGCACCGGATGCCGCGCTGCTCAAGGATTTGGGAGGCTCGATAAGTTTCGCCGAATAAAAATCCGTAGGTAATCAAAGCGGCGTCGCTTCCGCGACCGAACACCTCCGCCTCGCCAATCCGGAATGCAGGCGTGTGCTCGACAACTGCGGGCGCCGGATTGTATCGGATGTAAAACGGCGATTCGGAAAGCAAAACCTGTTCGAGGCCCAGCAGCATATCCTGAAGATCGGCGGGACAAAAGATGTTCATCGAGGGGATGGAGCGCATGACGGCGATATCTTCTATTGCCTGATGCGTCGGACCGTTGGCTTCGCTCAGGAATCCCGGCACGCCGCCGACAAGCTTCACAGGCAATCCGGGAATGCCGATATCGGTGCGGGCGAATTCATAAGCGCGCAATGTGAGGAATGCCGCAAGCGCGTGAGCAACAGGAATTCTTCCGCGCAGGGCAAGCCCCGCCGCCGCGCCGAGCATTGTCATTTCGCAAATACCGAAGTCGATAAACCTATTGCCTACCGTTTGGGGTAGATTACGGATTGCCGCGCGGTTTTCGGCGGTGAGAATTACCAATTCCTCGCGCCCGGCGAGGAGTTTCAATAGGAGCTGTTCGTAGGTGTGTATTTGTTCCATGGGTCGTTCCTTATCGGACATAAAGTGTTTCCGATGACAGCGCCGCATCGCCGCCGCCGTGTAGTTCGTCGAGAAGCATGCGCACTTCATCGTCTGAAAAGTTTACGAACCACCGGTCGGCGCGGCGTTCAATCGAAGGCAGTCCCTTCCCGCGCACCGTGTCCGCGATAATCATGGACGGCCTGCCGGGTGCAATCGGTGTCGACTTGAATGCGCGTTCCATCGCCGCGAAATCGTGCCCGTCGATGCGTTGAACATCCCAGCCGAACGCGGCGAATTTTTCCGTCAGCGGCTCCAGCGGCAACAGCGATTCGGTTTCCATATTCGCCTGGAATCCGTTCCTGTCCACAATTGCGATGAGATTGTCCAGCCGGTGCGATGCGGCGACGAGCATCGATTCCCAGACAGAGCCTTCGTTCAGTTCTCCGTCGCCGAGAAGGACAAACACGCGGTTTTTCCCTCCTCGCATCCGGATATCGTGCGCGATACCGATTCCGACGGAAAGAAGATGCCCGAGCGAGCCGGAGTGAAATTCCACTCCGGGGATGGAAGCGTTCGGGTGCCAGTAGATACTGTCGGTTGTCGCGAGATGGTTGGCAAGCCGCCCCCGGTCGATGTATCCGCGTTCGGCGAGGGCGCCGTACAGCGCCGGTACATCGTGTCCTTTCGAAAGGAGGAAATAATCCCTGTCCGGACTGCCGGTAGATGCGGGGGAGCAGTTGAGGACCTCCGAGTAGAGGTACACGACAAGATCGGTGCAGGAGAGCGAAGCGCCGATGAAGCACCCGCCGCCGGTCGACATGCGGATGATATGCTCGCGCACGCGTAGGGATGTTTGTTCGAGCGAGGTTTGAAGCGTAAGTGTCATTGGAGTGCCGGATATTGTTTCGTCATTGTTGAGTCGATAGTGCGCAATTCGTGGAGATGGTTCCGGTACCAGTTCATACCGCGATACTTCGCATTGATCGAAGCGATGTCCGGGCGGCGTTCCAGGAGCCGTAGAATATCGTCGATGTGGAAGACGGGATTTGCGCTGTCGTAGAGTTCGTTATAAACGGTATGGATGAACTCATAATCCTCGGGGTAGTCGATTGTCCAGCGGTGGCTGAGGCTATAGTCGCGCCCCGATTCCCACACACAGTTCCCGATGCGGAAGCGTTCCGGCTGATCCCAGATAAACGGTGTCGTATGTTCCCGGTGCATCGGCAACGTTGCCTCGCGCCAGGCGATGCCCAGAACAGGCATGGGTATTACTTCCACATCCTGACCGTCCGGGTAGGTCGCCGGATGAAGGTTGCTTACGAAATCGCAGGTATCCCGATGGACGATATAATGCGCAATCACCCGGTCGATCGTCATGGGATCGATCAAAGGACAGTCGGACGGGATCTTTACGCATACGTCTGCGCCGAACTGTCTCGCTGCTTTGTAGTGCCTGTCGAGCAGATCGTGTTCGTCGCCTCGAAACCAGGGCACGCCGATGGATTCGCACAACTCCACGACGGCGTTATCGATAGGTTCCGTCGTCGTCGCTACCACGGTAAGCGAAGGGAGCTTCGCGGTCTGCACTCGCTCGAGCATTCTCTGTAGCAACGGAGCGCCCGCCATCGGCATCATAATTTTGTCCGGAAGCCGGGTGCTCCCCCTGCGCGCCTGCACGACGACGGCAATCTTCAGCATGATTTCCTCAGAAGATGCTTGAACGAGCCTGCGGCGCTGTGTACGGATGCGCTGCGATTGCGTCCAGCGTGAAAAGCGTTCGCGCCGTTCCGCCGGAGGGAGGCGAACGTCCTGCCGGGTATATATTTGCGCTCGTTGGGCGGCAATTCGCCTCCGAGAAGTCTGCGGCATACATCGGCGATGTTGCGCGCGGATGTGCGGCCGTTTTGCCAGGGGACCATTTCGCGGAGTTCGTCGAGTTCGAAATCGGAATACACTTCCTTGCCCATCGCGAGACCGATGTAGACAACGCTCGAAAATCGCGTGATCAACGTATCGCAATTCGCGATCATGTGATTGATATTTCCTCCGGAGAACACGAGCGAGCCGGGCGCATATTCCATAATCTCGGCGGCGGCGCGTTCCGCATTTTCGTTCGGATGAAGTTTAAAAATGAGTTGTCGTCCCTTCGCTAATTCAACGCAGTTCCGGATAAATCTCCGGCGGTTTTCGTACCTGAATGTTTCCCGCATATCGGAGGTTGCAACGAGTACATAATGGCGGTAGGGAAAATTGTTCCGGTTGTATTCCGCGCAGTTATCGAAGTTTGGAATCCCCGTCACGATGAGCCGTTCCGGTTCGACGCCTTTCCGGATGAAGTGTTTTTTATACCCCTCGCTCGCCACGCAGAAATAATCGTACTGCATGCTCAGGCCGGTCGCGGAGGTGCTTGCCATATAACGCGGCAGCTTCAGATACTTCACCAGGTAGTACGCCAGTCCCTCAGGATCGGTCATACCCTCCTGAACAAGAATTGTGCGCTTCCCCCGCACGTTATACGGGATAACCAGATCGCTGCATGTCAGAACAAGATCGTATGCATGGTTCCCTCCGCGGTAATCGATGGTCAACCGGTGTTCCTTCAAATAATCGGTCGCGCGCTTCCCAAGTTTATTTCCAAGGATGGAAAACTCGAGCATATTGTTCCGGCGCGCCCACTCCAGATACCCGTCGGCATAATACGGAGTAAAGTGGTGCCGGAAACCGGGAAGCTCCTTGGAGATTTCGTGCATCTGGGATGTCTGGTTAATCGTTCCACAGATATATAGTATATTTTTCTGTTTACTCATGCCGTATCATTTCTGCGTGGTGTGAAGGAGAGGATGAAACGGATCGAACCCGAGCGGAAGGAACAGCCCGTAGCCCGCCGCGATCCAGACAAGTTCCTTCGCGCGGCGGACGATGATGAACGCCGCGGACAGGGAGACCGGATCGGCAAATCCGAACGAAGCAAAAAGGGCGACGATTCCGGCTTCCTGAACGCCCGCGCCGCCCGGCAGGAAGAAAAACACGATGCGCAATAACGACACCGCTGATTCGATCGCAAGCGCATCGAGATAATTCGCGCCATTCCCTAGCAGATCGAGGATGATCCACGTTTCGCATGCGGCGCACATCCATCCCATAAAAAACAATGCGAGCGAGGTATACAATTCGCGCGCATGATGCCGCGCGAACGATGATATATAATGATCGAGATCGACGAATGCTTTCTTTCTTGTATCGAGAACAGCGCTGAACCGCTTGAAGGGGATGCGCCGGAGAACTGCGTATACGCGTCCAAACGCCGATCCCCGGTACATTCGCCATGCAAGTGCGACGCCTGCTGCGATAGCGAACGCGGCGGCAACATACATGCTTTCTCCCGCTCCGGCAGAGAACTGCGACCCGCCGGATAGATTGACCGCGAGGACGGATAAACCGATAACAATGAACAACGATTGCGCCGCAGCCGTATTGATTTTCGCGATCATTCCGGCTGCAAATCCATCCGTCAGCGGTATGCCGAGTTCGTTTCTTGCAATAAGCGCCTTTGCCGTTTCGGCGAGTGCAACGCCTGCAGGTATCGAATTATGTACCGCATCCGTTGCGATGCGGATGATATATGCTCTGTGAAACGGGAAACGGGATGCGCTGCGCGCGAAGCAGAGATTCCATGCATAGGAATCGACTGCATACATTGCGGCGGAGGGGAGAACGGCGAAGGCAAGAAGCAAGCCTGTTTGCGAAAGCAGCGCTGCGATGCGGTTCAGATCGGCATGAGCGAATTCATGCCACAGAAAGTACCCGAATGCTGCAACGATCCCTGTTTTAACAAGTAGTACGACGCGCTGTTTGTTTAATACTTCCATATTCACAATACCAAATTACCGAGGCAGCTCAGTATATATTCACGCAGGGTTGTTAATTCGCAGTAACGAAATTGTTATGCGGAGCCGTGCATGCCGTGCCGCTGTTTATATCGATGTAGCATTGTGAACCGGGCGATATTCCTCCGTTATTGTACCGGCGCCAATATCGTACCGGAATCATACCCGAAGAAAGGGAAAAAGAAGTCCGGTACGGCGTATTGACCGAAGTTATATAACAGCGAACGCACCCCGATGCTTCGAACACGCTTCGGGATGCGGAACGGCGGAAGTGCGATGAATTTGTTACTTGACGGGGAGGGTGAAATAGAAACGGCTTCCTTCGCCGGGTTTGCTTTCGACGCCGGTTGCGCCGCCGAGTTTCTCGACGATACGTTTCACGATTGAAAGACCGAGTCCCTGTCCTTCGATATCGTTCTTTCCGACTCGTGTGAATTTGGTGAACAGTTTCGGCTGGTCTTCTCTCGAAATGCCTTTGCCGTTATCCTGCGCCCAATACCTGACGAAACCGTTGACGTTTTCGTCCGCTCCCAGAACGACGACAGGCGGGCGCCCGCCGTACTTGATGGCGTTGCTGATATAATTCGCCCACACCTCTTCGATCCAGGGCTTGTACCCGAGCGCGACAGGCCAGCGTTCCGGCAGGATGATTTCGGCGTTGAATTGTTGCGCGAGTCCGCGGATGTGCTTCATCGCTTCGGAGACGACTGCGCCCATATCCACAGGCTGCCGGTCTATCTCCGCGCTGCGGATTTTCGAAAGCAAAAGAAGGGATTCGATAATCTCCTTCATCTTGTCCGCGCTTGCGAATACTCCTTCGTAAATATTGTTGATTTCGTCGTACGATATTTCGTCGCGGCTGTTGCTCAACAGGTTCCCATATCCGATGATGATACTCAACGGATTCTTCAAATCGTGCGCAACTGTGTGCGCGAATGCGTCGAGTTCTTCGTTCCGCTGCGCCAGTTCGAGGTTCGCCGCCTGCAGCTCTTCCTTCGCTTTTTTACTCTGCGTGATTTCGCTGACAACGCCGAGCACGGCGTTGAGCGTTCCATCCTCGTCGTAGATCGGCGTTACGGAAAGATCCCCCCAGATTGTTTCACCCATATTGTTGATGTACCGTTTTTCGATGCGGTATCCGTGGGAGAGGCCGTTCAGCACTGCGTCGAGATTCTCTTGTCCTTCCGCTTTATCTTCGGGGTGAGAGAAGGTCATCGCATCCTTTCCAACGATGTCGTACACCGGAACGCCGATCAGATCGGCCCACCGATCATTGACAAGGAGGAATTTCCCGCCCTTATCGAGCATCCCGATTGCCACGCCGGCATGATCGAAAATCGCTTTCAGATGTGTCCTGCTTTGCTGAAGTTCGTCTTCGGCTTTTTTGCGCTCGGTGATATCGCGGAAACTCCACGCTCTTCCCGCGTCGTTGTCGCCGATCTTGAACGGAAACGAATAATGCTCATAGCATTTTCCATTCCAAAACTCCAACACCTCGTGCGACTGCTTTTGCACCTCGTCGAGATGTTGCAGCCGTTCCCCGAAATCGGAGGGGAATCGGACGCGGCTTGCAAGGAACGAAAATTTCTTCTCCCTCGACCGTATCGTGGACCAGTGCGAAGGCAATTCCCAAATCTCTTCGAACCGCTTGTTGTTCGTGATGATCTCGCCGTTCCCGGCGATAACCACGATCCCGTCTCCTGTCGATTCGATGGTGGACTGCAGAAGGGCGAGGCTTTTGGCAAGCTCTTCCTCGAATTCCTTCCGCTCCGTAATATCGCGGCTGAAACTCATCACCACTTCCTGACCGCCGTAATCGATCAGCTTCATGCTGAGTTCGACCGGGAAGGCGCTGCCATCCTTCCGGATATGAACGGTTTCGAATACGAGTTGTCGTTCGTCGTACAACCGGTCGATATGGTCGAGAAACATGGAATAATATTCGGGCGCCTGGATATCGCGCGGCGACATGCTCAGGAGTTCTTCGCGCGAATAGCCGAGACGGCTTGTCGCGACGGAATTTGCTTCGATATACCGTCCGAACGGTTCATGGATATAGATCGAATCGCTGGCGTTATCGAACACCGTCCTGTACCTGCGTTCCGATTCCTGAAGCGCATGAGCGATGCTTTCGCGTGCGGTGATATCGCGGGAGATTGCGATAAGCTCGAATTCGTTCGGGCGGTGCGACGATACGATTTTGCGGATCGTGTTTTCGATCGTTTTGTACCCGCCTTCGTTGTCACGGAAACGGAACGATAGTACCGCATTCTTTCCCGGCAGGAGATATTTGTAGATTGCCCGAACTTCATCCAGATCGGCAGGGTGAATAAACTCCGTGATGTTTCTGCCGACCAATTCACCCGGCGCATAACCGAGTATCGATTCGGATGCAGGCGAAACAAAGAGCAATGTTCCGTCGCCGGTTTGCTTCGAAATCATATCCGATGAATTCTCGGTCAGATGGCGGTACAGCGCAACGTCGCGTTTTAGCGTATCCTGCGCCTCATACTCGGATGTGATATCCGAAAATGAGATCGAGACATGGTTTGGCGCTTCTCCGCAGTTCTCCGGAATAGCGGCGCAGCTAAGGTTCAGAAGGATATACTTTCCTCCGGGATGGGAGAAGTAAAGAAGAGCATCCTTTACCGGTGTCCCGCTGCTTAGAGTTTGGTAGACAGGGTGTTCCCGTTCTTCAATCGGCATTCCTTGTTCGGAATATGTCGAAGCGGCGAACAACGAGAGGTTCAACGCAAGCAATGAGCCGCGGTCCATACCGAGAATCGTGGAAGCCTGGGTATTGGCCGCAATCACGGAACCGTCCGCGCTCAGGATAAGCACGCCTTCCTTGAGCGATTCAATAAGAGGCGAGATAACGGCGGTGAACGAATCGGTCGGTTTCTCAGTCGATTGGGCGCCATGCTGAAACACGATAAGCGCCAGTTCCTCTCCTTCAACTGCGACCGGTTCGAGAGACCCCACCCGCCACGAACCAAAATCTGCTGCGCGTATCGCTTCGAATAGGGAAAAGCGTACGCTATGCTGTTCGTCTATTCCGGTTGCCGCGTTCGAAAAATATTCGAGGAGAGCTTTATCCAGCATCGATTCGAGGCCGCTGCACGCGCGGAACGCATCATTGCTTGCGCGTATGGAACCGTCCGCGCTGCAGAGAAGCGCGGGCAGCAGCGTGGACTTCAATTCTTCCAGAGAATAGAGCAGGGGAGAAGTGAAAGCCGGCGTCATAGATACTGCTTGTGAGTCAGCCATTCGACTGCATTGAGATGAAAATGGAAATTCAAACCACCAGATAAAGTTGCCACACAATATCCTGGAATTTCCGTTCGTAACAATACCCCTTCTGCCGGCGGCGGTGCAATTATTGCATTCAAAGCTGGTAAATATCGCTGCCGCTACAAAAGCGCTGCAACACTTATGATACACTCCGTGAGTTTCCTATACCAGTCTATGCGGTGGATGTCCGTTTCCGCCCCCGGAGTATGGGCTAACTCGGATGTTCGTGTACATTCCTATCGTGAAGCATGAATGATTCTCCGATCTGTTTTGTCAAAATTGCATTCAGCGTTATTCCTTGTGTTGTTCAGACATATGCCATTTAGTATACTTGATACTGCCTGAGACAGCGTTTGCCGGCGCGAAATTTTCGTCGCAACGCGCGTTTCCCTGCATTTTTTTGTGGACGGCGCGCGGAGTCTGAACCAAATTTTTCGGCGGCGGTACGAGCCGCGAGCGTACTCCCCGGCACGAGCGAAGTGTTGGTACTTACCCAATGATTTCAGCGCGAAGACGATTTCCGCGCAGGTAGCTGAATCAACAACAACGCAAACATTATTGTAACTGAGCTGGACGTTGGAACGGATGCGGCCGGACCTCGAGCGGCGCCGCAACCGCGATTAACGGCAAATTAGAACCGGAGGTTGAAATGCAGGATGTACAATCCGGCGTGTATTCAATATTCAATCAGTCTTCCGATGGAATCGTACTCCTCGCGAAAGACGGACAGGTGATATTTATTAATGATAAAGCAAAGTTCCTGTTCAACGCCGGCGATAAGCCGTTGGCACAAGAATATTGCGATCAGTTGCTTCAGGAACATCCCGTCCCCTTCCTCATGCAGACAGTCGATGCAAAGGGCAATCTATCGGGCGTCAATGCCAGCGTCGTTTCTATTCCCTGGGATGGCGCTGAGGTGGTTGCGTGTACCGTTACGCCGATTGAGCGTCCGGTTTCCGACGGACTGCCGCCTGCCGGCATTCCAATGCTGACAGAGCAGATTTTCAATGCCGATTCAAGCATCGTGAACCAGTCCCTTGTCGGTTTCATCGTACTGAAAGGCCTGAAATTCCGTTTCGTGAACGATTATGTTGCGAAGGTGACAGGTTTTTCGCGCGAAGAGCTTATGTCGATGAACGAAGAACAGGTCAGGGACCTGATTCATGCCGACGACAGGGAACGGATTCTAAACCATCTTCAAGAGATATGGTCCGGCGCGCCGGTTCAGCGGAAGAATATTTACCGCAGCTACAAGCGGGACGGCTCGATCATCTGGATTCAGGCGTATACGAGCACCATCCTTTTCGAAGGCGAAACCTGCCTCCTTATTCTCGAACTCGACATCACCGACCGTATGCAGGCGCTGGAAGATCTCCGGAAGAACGAAGAACGCTACAAGATTATTTCCGAGGTGATCTCCGATTATGCGTACTCGCAGGTGATCAAGGACGACGGGGGATTGGAAACGGAATGGGTTTCCGAAACCATCCTCCGGCTGATCGATCACGATCCCGATGAAACGCCGCTCTTCTCCTGGAGCAATCACGTCATCGAACAGGACAGAAAAATCGTCGAGACGCATATTCAGCATACGCTGGCGGGTAATTCGGATATCGCCGAGTTCCGTATCGTGAACAGAAAGGGCGAAACGGTTTGGCTTCGCGAGTACTGCAAGCCCATTTTCGATGCGGAAAACACGAAGATGCTCAGCATCTATGCCGTGGGTCAGGATATTACCGAACGCAAGCAGATGCGCCACGCGCTTCACGAATACGAACGCCGGTTCCGGGTTATGCTCGAAAGTCTGAGCATGATTTCGATTATTCTCGATACCCGCGGCAAGCTGGTATTCTGCAACGAATACCTCCTCAATATCACAGGCTATCAGCGCGACGAGCTTCTGAGCATCGACTGGTTCGAGACGTTTGTTCCGCCGGAGATGCGCGACATGATGATCCGGATCTATCAGAATTCGATGGTCGAAGGCGAATTCCCGGTCAACTACGAAGGCGAAATCGTCACGCGCGATAACCGCCGCCGCCTCATCAGTTGGACGAACACCATTCTTCGCGATACGAAAGGGCATGTTATCGGTACCGCGTCTATCGGCGAAGACGTTACCGACCGCCGCGCCGCCGAGAAAAAACTACGCGACAGCGAGGAAAAGTACCGCCAGCTATTCTCCATCGAGCCGGACGCGCTTATTATTCACGACTTCGTGACAAAGAAAATTGTCGAAGCCAACGAAGCCATGCTCTCGTTGTACGGATATACCAGAGAAGAACTCATCGGTCTCGCAATGACCGAGCTATCGGCGGAACCGGAAAAAACGCTCAACACCATTCTCGAGATGCCGAAAGTGAAGATCATGAAGATCCCGCTCCGGTATCACAAGAAGAAGGACGGAACGGTATTCCCGGTCGAAGTGTCCGCAGGCGTGTTTGTGCATCAGGGAAGGGAGATGATCTACGCCTCTGTCCGCGATATCAGCGAACGCGTGAAATCGGACCGCGAGCTTATCGAAGCAAAGGAGCGCGCCGAACTGAGCGACCGGTTGAAGGATGCCTTCATCGCGAACATGTCGCACGAAATCCGCACCCCGCTGAACATCATCCTCGGCTACACCGGCATTATCGAATCCGAAATCAGTCCGATGCTCGACGATGAACAGCAGGAATATTTCAAGAGCGTCGAACGCGCGGGGCAGCGTCTGCAACGCACGGTCGAACAGCTTCTCAATCTTTCGAGTATGCAGGTCGGCACTTACGCGACTCGTTTCGAGGACTTCGATATCTGCGAACAGGTCAACAACCTGGCGTCGGACATGATTTCCATGGCGCACGCCAAGGAACTGACGCTGGAGGTGCAGATCGACAATTTCCCGCTGTCTGTCACCGCGGACAGGTATCTTGTCGATCAGGCGTTGGCAAACATTCTCGACAATGCGATCAAGTTCACCGATACCGGCGGTGTCGCCGTGAAGGTGTACACCACCAAGCAATACGCGACTGTCGAGATCAAGGATACCGGTATCGGTATCGCCGAAGACTACCTTCCGAAGATCTTCTCGATGTTCTCGCAGGAAGTACTCGGATACACGAGGCCGTTCGACGGACTCGGTCTCGGTCTGGCGCTGACGAAAATGTACGTCGACGAAATCGCGGGACGCGTCCAGGTATCGAGTATCAAGGGCGAAGGAACGACCGTTGTCATCGACATACCGCTGGCGGCTGCTGACCTTGCCGATTCGGGCGACGACGATGCGCTCGATATGTCGACCGGTTTCAACGACGGCATCGAACGCAAGAGTATCCTTCTTATCGAAGACGATGCGTTGACGCAACGGTATATGTCCATCGCGCTGCAGGAATACAATCTGCATCACGCATCAAGCACCGAGGAAGCGTTGAACGTGCTTGCAAATCACAAAGTCGATCTGATCTTCCTCGACCGGTATCTGAAAGGCACCTTCGACGGATTACATTGCGCGAAAACGATCAAGTCGAACTCCGCTACCGCGGACATTCCGATCATCGTTTTGGCGTCGCACGAGAAGGAAGAAGACCGCCAGCGTTGCGAAGAAGCGGGTTGCGCGGAATTCCTTATCAAGCCGCTGCAAAAGAATGATCTCGAAAACGTGATGACAAAGCTTTTCAGCTGATACTCCGTTGCGCCGCCTCACACGCGCGCATTGGTTTATTCCAAAGATTTCCGAAATTAACGTTTCCCGCTCACTCAGGGCGGGAAACGTTTCGTTCGTACCGTCCGAAAGCCAAGAACATTGAACCCAACAGAACGTCTCTATACACCGACTTTCTTCATCGGATTTCTCTACAACTTCCTGCTCTCGCTTCATTTCACCAACAACGCGCTCTATCCTCTCTATGTATCCGCCGAGGGCGGATCGGCGGCGGATATCGGATTGTTCATGGGCATTTACTCGCTCGCTGCGGTCATCGGCCGTCCGCTCGTCGGATATCTCATCGACCATAAAGGGGTAAAGCTGGTATTGATATTCGGGAGCCTGATGATGGCTCTCCCGAATATTCTCTTTTACTTTAGTCTAGGGAACGGATTACCCTGGTTTGTTTGGGGAATGAGACTGATTCAGGGAATCGGGTTCGGCGCCCATTTCTCCGCCGGTTTTACGTTGGCGGGTCAGATAGCGCCGAAGGGAAGAAGAAACGAGTCCATGGCGATGTACGGCGTGTCCGGATTGCTGGGCGCTTTTATCGGACCGGCTTGCGGAGAATACCTCGAAGCGCATGCAGGGTTGCCGGCATACTTTATCATGATGACATTGACAGCCGTGGCCGGGACAATAGTCATCCTGCTGTTGAAGCAGGAGAAACCGGCGACCAAAACGGATTTTTCGATCCACCGGTTTGCCGTTCTTTTGAAATCGAAGGAACTCCGTATTGCCATGATTCTCGCAATGCTGCTCTCTGTTTGCTACTCCACGCCCAATGCGTTCATCGCAAAAATGGCATTCGAGCGGTCGATGGAAGGATTTGGGTTGTACTTCACCGGATTCGGGGCAGGGGGAGTAATTATCCGGTTTATCGGCAGCAAATGGGGCGACCGCGCCGGATTGCGCCGGGTATTGGTTCCGGCATTTGCGGCGTATTTCATCGGTTTGCTCGTCGTGTATGCCAGCACCGCGACAATCGGATTCTTTATCGGCGGAATCATCGCAGGAATGGCGCACGGCATCGCTTTTCCTGCCGTCGGCACGCTGGGATACACCCTCGCTCCGCCGGAGCTTTCAGGTAGCGCCATGGCGTTTGTTACGGGAATGATGGATGTCGGCACAACGGTTACGGCCTTTGCGTTCGGTATACTTGCGGAGTTCCTGAATTACGGTATCGTTTTCCCGATTGCCTCTATTGCAGCCGTTGCCGCAGTCGGAATCCTCCTCTGGAGCCTGCATGTACAGCCGACAAGAATTATTCCGCCCGCCGTCGGGCAGGAGAGGTAGAAACCTCGAGACGGTTTCCGCTGTTGGGAGAGTACGATTGATGTACTCGAAAGGATGAAATGGACTCGATCACTCAAATAGCACTCGGCGCGGCAATCGGCGAAGTAACGCTCGGAAAAAAGCTTGGCAACAAGGTGGTCCTCTGGGGCGGCGCTATCGCGCTTGTCCCCGATCTCGATATTCTGGCGAATCCGTTGATGGATGGCATTTCGCAGCTCGCGTGGCATCGCGGCGTCTCGCATTCTATCCTTGCGACCGCGGTCATGACGCCGGTATTCGGCGCACTTATCAGCCGCATTCATCGCGGAAAGGTGTCTTTCCGGGAGGCGTCGTGGCTTGCATTTCTTGCGTACGCCACCCATATACTGCTCGATTGTTTCACGACATACGGAACGCAGGTATTTGCGCCGTTTTCCGATTACAAAGTATCGTGGAATGCCATTTTTATTGTCGATCCGTTTTACACAGTTCCGCTCATTGTAGGCGTTCTCACGGGTTTGTATCTGAAAAGAGAAAATCCGGCGCGAAGAAAGAGGGCATGGACCGGACTGATTGCAAGCAGCGCCTATATCGCCGTTGCGTTGATCATCAAGGTGTTTATCGATATTAGCGCAGCGGGGATCATGCGCAGTCAGAACCTGCAAGCAGAACGATATTTCACGACGCCTGCGCCGTTGTCCATTTTCCTCTGGCGCGTCGTCGCCGAGACGCAGGACGGCTACGCTATCGGATATATTTCGGTGTTCGATTCAGGCGAACCTCAGGAATTTCAGCTCGTGGAACGCAACGATACGGCGCTCGACGGACTGGAAAACACGCGGGCGGTACGGATGCTCCGCTGGTTCTCGGACGGGTATTATTCCGTGACGGCGAACGATGGATACATTCACTTTCACGATCTCCGGTTTGGCGAGTTCTCCACGCACCCCGAAGGATTGAATTTCGGGTTGGGGCGGTGGAACGAAGTGAAGTTCTTGTTTACGTTCGAACTCCTCCCGGTATCCGGGGGCGGGATGCAGCTGGAACGGAAAGCGGCATCGTTCGACGGCGCGGGTGTCGCGCTCACGCATTTGTTCACAAGAATAAAGGGAATCTAACGCAGCGATGTCGAACCGGGGCGGAAAAGGGAAATCGCAGGGCAGGGGAGCCGGGTACAATCCTGCGAACAGGTTCGAACGCACATCCTACGAACAGGACGAGGACTGGTACGACGATCCCGAGGAACCGCAGCAACGGACTGTTTTCATTGCCGATAATACGAAAAGCATTCTCGCGACGAACGAAAGCCCCGATCTCGGATTCGATGTGTCGCTGAACCCGTATAGGGGATGCGAGCACGGGTGCATCTATTGTTACGCGCGGCCGTTCCACGAGTATCTCGGATACAGTTCCGGACTCGACTTTGAAACGAAGATACTCGTCAAGGAGAATGCCCCCGAACTCCTCAGAAACGCCCTTCAGTCGAAATCCTGGAATCCGAGGGTCATCGAAATGAGCGGGGTGACCGACGCCTATCAGCCTGCGGAACGGCGATACCGTCTTACCCGCCGCTGCCTCGAAGTCCTGCTGGAATACCGGAATCCCACCGGAATCGTTACTAAAAACTTCCTGATAACGCGCGATCTTGATATCCTCGCCGAAATGGCAGGGATGGGATTGGTAACGGTATTACTATCCATCACGACGCTGGATTCTGGGCTTGCGAGAGTGCTTGAACCGAGGACGTCGCATCCCGGAAGGCGGCTGGAGGCTCTCCGGCGTCTTTCCGAAGCGGGGATACCCACAGGCGTTTTCGTGGCGCCGGTGATCCCGGGTCTGACCGATTCGGAATTGCCCGCGATTCTCGAACGCGCGCGCGATGCAGGAGCGTCGTTCGCCGGCTTCATCCCCGTCAAACTCCCGCATTCGGTCGCTCCGCTGTTTGTGGACTGGCTGGAACGGTATTATCCCGGCGCAAAGGAAAAAGTGCTGAACCGGATCAGGGATATCCGCGGAGGAAAGCTGCACGACAGCAGGTTCGGCTACCGGATGACCGGGCAGGGACCGTATGCCGATCATATCCGTTCGCTTTTCCATGCGTCATGCAATAAATTGGGACTTCAAACAAGAAGCGGTCCGCTGAGGACCGACCTTTTCATCCGCCAACCCGGACCGCAAACAATGCTTTTTTAGCCGACATGCAATCACAAACGCGGGCGTACGCTTTCGCATCCACTACCGTCCTGTTCTGGTCGACGGTTGCGACGGCGTTCAAACTCACATTGCCGTATACGGGCGTGCTTCAGCTTCTGCTGATTTCGTCGGCGACATCGACGCTTGCGCTTTTCGTTATTGTTTTGTTGCGACGAACGCCTTGGAGCGGTTGGACCGCGCGAAGCATAGCTGTATCTGCGTTCACCGGTTTCCTGAATCCATTTCTATATTACATCGTGCTCTTCGAAGCGTACGAGAGGCTTCCGGCGCAGCAGGCGCAGACGCTGAACTATCTGTGGCCGATTGTGCTCGTGTTGTTCTCCGTCGTTTTTCTCAAACAGCGGCTTTCGCTGAGAATTGCCGCTGCATTCGCAGCCGGTTTTACCGGCGTACTGCTGATTGCGACGGAAGGAAATTTCCTCGCGCTGGAATTCCGCGATCCTGCCGGCGTGGCGCTGGCATTGAGCAGCACTGTGATTTGGGCGGGATACTGGATCATGAATATGCGGGAACGCAGGGATAAAATTCAGCGGCTGTTCCTGAACTTCGCATTCGGCACGGTGTATATTCTCATCCTGAGTATTGTATCAGGGCAATTGCGGCCGGCGGTATGGCAGGGGATAGCGGGCGGAATCTACGCCGGTTTGTTCGAGATGGGAATCACCTTCTATACATGGATGTGCGCGCTCGAATCAGCGGACAGCGCAGCCGGCGTGAGCAATCTGGTATACCTGTCTCCGTTTATTTCGCTCCTCTTTATTGCGCTTGTTCTTGGCGAGGCGGTGCTTCCCGCGACCATTGCCGGGCTTGCGCTCATCATCGCAGGGATCGTTATCCAGCAATACCGGTCCGGTCAACAACCACAATCGACATGAACCATGGCACGAATTAAAATCGAGTTTCCAGGAACCATCTTATTCAGCTCGCAAATCCCCGTACGAATCGGCGACATCAATTACGGCGGTCATCTCGGGAACGACGCCGTTTTATCAATCATTCACGAGGCGCGCATGCAGTTTCTTGCGTCGCTGGGACAGACGGAGAAAGATCTCTTCGGAGCGGGCATCATCATGACCGACGCGGTTCTTTCGTACCAGTCGGAGATGTTTTACGGCGATACGATCGAAGCCTCGGTCGCATCGGGAGAAACGGGGGGGACGTATTTCGAATTGTATTACCGTCTTGTTTGCAGGGGAAAGACGGCGGTTGTTGCAAAGACAGGATTTGTCTGTTTCGATTACGAATCGCGAAAGGTGCAGCGCGTTCCTGAGACATTGTTGCAGGCGCTGCGGAAATAGCGCTTAGTTGATTTCCGCGATGGGTAGGATATCGTATTTGTAATAGCGTTCGGTATCAGCCCTCGATACTACCGTTTCCTTGACGATGGAACAATCGTCGAATTTCCAGAGAATTGCTTTCGAGCCTCCACGCACTTCCACATCGACCTTCCCGTGTGAGTACTTATGGAGCAGGTAATCCATGCGATCCACTCGCCGCAGGTCGTTTGTCAGGATGCTGATAACCTGAATCTTGCCGTCTACCAATCCGATATTGACCCCGGAAGTCTCGACAGAAAGAAATCTGGGCGTATGATCGAATTGCACTCGCCGAACTTCCACCGTTCTATTGAGATTGTCGATAATTTCGGAGAAAACATCTTCGCGAACCACCTTTGCGCCGAGCTTTTTATAATACCGGGTAATCTCATCCGCGTTGTTGGAGAAGTCGTATCCGAGATGTTTGCGGATACCGATCGGCTGCGCCACCGCTGCGGAGAACCATCCGGCAACGGCGATAACGGCACAAAGAATGAGTACGGTTTTCAGGTTCATGAGTCGCTCCGATGTTGAATCTCAATACGCATCTCAAAGGCGGAATGTTGCATTGAATCGCTATGCAACTTGCCATATTTACCCCGTTTCGAACAACAACCGGTCTTTTGCATAACCCGATGGAACCGGTTCCGTGCCTTTTCTGCGCACGCTGAAATGTCTATTTTACTTCGATGTTTTTGTAGACGGAGAAAGGAATGATTCGAAGACTGGCATTGATTGCCGTAACGTTTGCAATGGTTGCGTTGCCGCTTGCGGGACAAAACAGACCGGCGGTTGTGTATTCGACGCTGTTGAATGGAATGAAATTCGAGTACGAGATGGGGCGGATGAAAATCGAGCGTCTGCGGTGTGTGCATTTTCCGGATGCCGACGGCTCGGGAGGGTTTGAATACAACCCCGCCGACGGTGGAAAATTTGAAACAAAGATTACGCATCTACAGACCGGTCTGGTCTATGCGGAAATGAAATGGTACGGGAAAAAGGAAGTGGAGCCGTACTGGTCTTTCGAACGCTACGATGTCAACGCGGAAACGCAGCCGACGGCGAAAGACGGATGGATGGAATTCAAGACCGCCGGAGAGTATAAGATGGAGTTTTTCCTGGATGGGGACGTGTTCTGGGTGTTTCCATTCAGCATCTCCAAGCTCGAAGGATTGCCGGATGTCGATCCGATAGAGAAGTACTTCCTCGAAGGGCCGTGGAACGACTACGCCCAGCTCTTTTTCCTCGGAGGACGTTCAGAGGCGAACCTGAAGTTTATTGTGTGGCTACAAAACAAGGACCGCCGTCCCCGCAAGGATGCGACGATCCAATTGGTTCTGACGAAGGACGGTTCTCTTGTAGGGAGCAGCAGTTTCGATGCAGAAAAAGTAACGCTGTTTCCGGCCTGGCAGCGGTTCGAACTGCCGGTGGCGAAGATCGTACGCGATACATCAGGTGCCGAGTCGCGGCTCGCGATCCGCGCGGAAGAAATCCTTCGTCAGCCGGGGAATTACACCTTCGTCCTGACGATGAATGGCGAGATGTACGGAATCTATCCATTTATCGTGAAGGACGGACATGTTCAGTGGATCAGGGAGCAGGATCCGGAGGAAGCGAAAAAAAGCCAGTTACTGTACGGCGGCGACGGGGTGTATTTGCTGAAACGCGGGAAGTGAGCGGCTGCGCTATAGCAAGGGCGGCTGTCATACCGGAGCTTCACGAAGTGGTTCCATGAACGAGAAAGGGCGGGTTGAATACCCGCCCTTTCATGTTCAGCCTGGATAGTCTGAATTATCTCGTCAATATCATCGAACGCGTCACGGATGCGCCGGCATTGTGCAGCGTGTAGTAATACGTTCCGGATGCCACCGGGACGCCTGCATCGTCGACGGCATCCCAAGACACCATCTGGGTTCCGGCACGGTACAAGCCGTCGGCTATCCGCGCGATATGTCTGCCCTGCGCATCGGCGATATCGAGCGCTACAACGCCGGGACGTTCCAGCTTGAAGATAATCGTCGTGGATGGATTGAACGGATTCGGATAATTCTGGTAGAGTTTGAATTCATCCGGCACCGTTGATATGGTCTCGATTCCGGTAGCGACGGTAAGCCAGTTCCGGTAATCGATATAGTTGGTTACCTTCTGTCCCTTCCCGTCGGGATTGTAGAGCGTATCGATGTTGCTTTGATCCAGCGGACCGGTGGCATCGCCCCACCAGCATTCCTGTGCATCGGTGACGAGGTTCCGTTTTGCATTGAACATGCCGTATTGCGTGTTGCCTTCAATGATGCAATGGCGGAATGTCGGTTTCGCATCGTTGGTGATAAACACACCGGAATTCACGCTGCCGGTGATGACTGTCCGTTTGATGATTGGAGCGGCGCTGTCATCCACCGTGATGACGCCGAACTGCGGGTTCGTGAGCGGTGTATAGCCGCCGTATTCGAAGATGCAATTCTCGAGTTCCGTCGGTCCTTCATCCGGTTCTCCGAAGATGTAAAGGCTCTTCCATGAGCCGGTGAATTCCTGTGCGCGCGTGAACTTGATCGGTTTGTCTTTCGTGCCTTTTGCGAGGAGTCGCGTATGCATGAGCTGCAAGCCCGAAAGCTCGTTCAGGAACTGTAGTTCCACGCCGGGTTCAATCGTAAGCGTGGCGTTGCGTTCGACGCGCAACTCGCCTTTGATCAGATACGGAGTTGCAGCGTATGCCCATGTGCCGGATTCCTGAATGTTTCCGATCACGATAACGCGGTCGGTTGCGCTCCAGGTGTTGTTTTCGTATGTAGGGAACGCAGAACCGATGCCGCTGGTGTACGCGGCGACGCCGCCTTTCAGGTTGCCCGCGAAGTTGCATCCGCGGATTGTGGGCGAACTGTTGACTGCATTGACGCCGAAGCGGTTATTGTTTTCGAAACTGCAATTCTCGATGACGGCCTGAGAGTTGTAGTAGCACAGAACGCCGTTCTGATTGTTCCTGATAGTGCAATCGGAGAAGTTCGGAGCGGCGCCCATATTGCATTCAAGCGCGCCGAGATTGGAATCATCGCCGAGCGGACCGCCGCCGTATTCGATGATTGCATGCTTGATTTTACTTGTGCTCGAACGACTATCGAAAAACTCGATACTCTCCCAGTTCCCCGTCAATTCCGGTGCGCGCGTGAATCGAATCTTCTGCGCCGCCGTTCCTTCGGCAATGAGCGTCCCGTACACGGTAATCATATCCGCCGCATTCTGGAATTGGAACTCAACGCCCGGCTCCACGGTAAGCGTTACCAGATCCTGAATGATCATGTTCTGAGATATCACATACGGGGTATTGGCGAATTCCAGCGTTCCGTTCTGGTCGGCATTACCGCGCAGATGAATCCTGTCGTTCGGACCCCATGTATTGCCTTCAAACGACGGGTATGCTTTCCCGGCTGTAAGGGTGTGAAGGTACATACCGCCCGCAGCATTCCCGGTTACGGTATTCTGAATGATAACCGGCGACGAATTGACGACGTAAAAACCGAAGCGGGTGTTGTCTTGAATCGTGCTGTTCCGGATGGTTGCGTTGCCGTTGGTGTGGCAGTAGAATCCCTGCTCGCAATTTCTCACGGTGACGTTATCGAACGCCGGAGCGGCGTTGTTTACGCACTGGATGGCTCCGACGAAGGTTTCTCCGCCCCAGTCGGAACCCGCATACTCGACAATGGCATGTTTCATGCTACTGGAATTGACTGCGGCGCTGTTGAATTCAATGCAGTGCCAGTTACCGGCGAATCCGGGAACGCGCGTAAATAGAATCGGGTCGGCTGCCGTTCCTTCGGCAATAAGCGTTCCGCGGACAGCGAGGAGATCCTGCGCCGTCTTGAACTGGATTTCCGTACCCGGTTCAATTGTCAGAGTGACGCCGTTCTGAATCCGCATTTCTTCATTAATGACATACGGTACGCCGGGATCTTCCCATGTGCCCGATTTCTGCAAGGTTCCGTTCAGCAAGACGAAGTCGCCTGCGCCGAATGTATTTCCCGAATACTGCGGATAGCAGGCCCCGTCGCCGTCGGTACGCTGATAGATCGCCGCCGAGGCGTTATTCGAGAACGTGTTGCCGGTTATCTCAGGCGAACAGTTTTCGAGATACAGACCGTAGTACTCGGAATTGGAAATGACGCTGTTTTTTATGACCGGAGCGGATTCCTTGGTCGAGTATATACCGTTGCGCGATCCGCTTATGGTGCAGTTCTCGATGACCGGTTTGGCGGCAAAGATGCAATCGATCGCGCCATGGTAGTTTTCGCCCGCCACGAGCGTCGATCCGCCGCCGTCAATGTTGCAGTATTTCAGCGATCCGCCGCCGTATCCTTCGATCCCGTTGAATTCAAGGCAGTGCCAGAGTTCGGTTAAACCGCTTGCCCGCGTAAAGACGATCGGGTTTGCCTGCGTACCTTCGGCGACAAGGTTGCCTTTGATGGTAATCATCGACTGGCTGCCCGGAAATTCCACACGGACGCCCGGTTCGATGGTGAGGGTCGCATCGTTTTGAATCAGTATTCGCCCCGATGCCTTCATGATGACATAGGGACTGCCGGCAAGATCCCAGGTCGTGTTGGTGGTGATGTCGTCCAATACTTCTGTCTGTGCCTGAAGCGGCAACTGGAGTCCGGACAGAAGACCCAGACAGGCAGCCGTGAAAAGCAAATCTCGCAACAATCTCTTCATCGAAAACCTCGTAAGTGTGCGTGGAATATGTGTACGTATGATATGCCTGGAAGAGTGCGCCGTGTTTTTCGCAAGGCGCGATACTCCTAAAATACCTGTTTTGCGTTCGAAATTCCATGCCGTGAGGAATTTGTTTGCGCGGGACTGTTCAATTCACGCGATTTCTTATCGGCGTTCAGGAACCCCGGTTGGAACGCATCCGTTTATCCAGTAAATTCTATTGGATTTATTCGTAATCGAATGCGAAACACCGCGCTCCATATTGTTCTCGTTATACTCCTGCTCGCCGGAACGACCGGCGTGACGGTGATGCGGCATTACTGCGGTGGAAGCATCCGGTATGCCCAATTGGCTGTTGGGGACGAAAGCGGCTTGTGTTGCGGCGAAGACGGCGAGATTCAGATGCCGTGCTGCCATAATGAACTATCCTCCCTTCGTTTGGAGGATCAGTTCACCGTCGTTTCCCATCCAATGCCCGATGCCGGCCGGGCGAACCATTTCGTTGCCGGGCAGGCTGTGGTTGCCTGTGAATTGCTCGTATTTCAACCCCGGAACACGGGCGAAGACAGGGGAGAAATGCACTACCATGGGAAAAGTGTGTCCATTCCAATTCTCAATCAGTCGTTTTTGATTTAGAAGCGCTACCGGCTGCAGGACTGCAGCCACTGCGATGCGCATGCCGCGCCGGCGTTGAGCCGGCGCGATGCCGAGTATGCGCGTAACTACTAAATATGAAATGAAACACTGAACGAATTGGAGAATATCATGAAATCATTCAACCTTGCTGCATCTGCATTGTTTACCCTTACGCTGATGATCATTTTCGCGAATCCGATTCTAGCCGGTTTGACTGAATCGGACAGACCTGCCCGGCAGGAGGTTCCGAAGGAATTTCAGGAACAGCTTGCGGCGTTGCTTGACGCATATCAGAAAATGACGGATGCGTTTGTGCGTTCAAATGCAACGCAGACAAAGAAAACGGCAAAGTCTGTGCTTGCCCGGCTTGGAGATATCGACGAATCGGCGCTACCTGAAGAATTGAAAACGAAATGGCTCGATTACAAGCAATCGATCGACCAAAAAGTATCGGGTATCGCGACATCGAATATGCTCGAAATCCAACGCGAGGCGTTCGCGGAATTGACGCAGCCGTTATATGGAGCGGTGAAGACGTTCGGAACCGGGGGGATCACGGTGTATTACCAGTATTGCCCGATGGCATTCGACGATAAAGGCGCGTACTGGCTCAGCCTGAAAAAAGCGATCATGAACCCGTATTTCGGCGACAAGATGCTCAATTGCGGCACAACAAAGGAAACGCTGTAACAACATCCGCCGAGTGTATACGGCTTGAATGGAAAACGCCCCGAAATCATCGGGGCGTTTTCTGACCTTTCCACACCGGGAAAGCTCCTTGCTCGCTCATCGAAAATCTACACTGTTCATATGCTGTTCAGCTCGTGAATCGCCACTACCGGACAGAGCAAAAGCAAGATCGTCACTTGCGCAGATGATCATGGGATACATACTGCTGCGCCTTGCGAACCGCTTTTCCCGGTTCAATCGCTACTAATATACAAAAAATACCCATAAACAGGTAGTCGTCGGCGATATATTTTTCGATTTTATTTGAGTTAGCGAAAAAAGAAACCGGCTGAAAAAGCGCAGCCGGTCTCGCGGGGTCATTTGTCGAATACGTAAAACAAGAAAAGCAGCCGGTGAAGCTCGTTCCGGCATCTATTCGTAATAGCAGATGATCTCCACATTGAGAAGGTTCAATTTGGTAAGCACCGATTCGATAGCGTCGTGGCTGAATTTTATTTGCGGGTTACCGTTGACGTGTACTTTCGTGATATTACTCGAACTGCTTCCGATCAGGGTTGTGCCCATGAGACTCGGTGTGCCAGACGCGCCGATCTGCAGGTCGACGTCGCCGGATACGGCGATAACGATGCCTTTCCAGCTTACCTTGCCAGCCATGAGGAGTTCGCCGTCGACGACAAGAATGCCGGCGCCGGATATCGTGCCTGTCCATTCCAGATCGCCGGGGACATAGACAATTTCCGGTTTTTCCATAGTGCCGTACACAGCGCTGCCGGAGTACTTTCCTGGCGCGAGACGCATAGTCGCGAGATTTTTGTAATATGTGCGAAGCTCGAGCAGGTCGGATTTTGTAGTTACGGTAGTGCCGACGCTGGCGTTACCGCCTTTACCGATAACGTTCGCCGTGATACTACCATCGACAAGCTGCTGCTTCAAGCTGGTGACGATTTCCGTTTTCGCGACGCCGATGCCGTGTACCGGATTGTGTACGCCAAGCGAACCATCGATTTTATAATCGCGTCCGTCGATATTGAACGACTTACCGGCGTTGGTAAAATTAATCGAGTCTCCGTAAATCGTCAGCGCGCTTTCGGTCGTGGGGAAGATCGAGGTGAGTTTCGCTTCGACCCAGGACGTGTGCGTTGCGCCGTTGAACCGGGAATTAGAGGTGATGCGGACGGAATCTGTGCCGATATCGTCCACTTTGACGCTAACAGTGCCGTTCGAAGTAACAGTGACGTTCGAATATCCGTCTCTCCAGTACCTGTCCTGGCGGAGCCGCGAAACGCCCATGTTAATTCCGGTGGAGGCAATATTGAGCGCTTGTTCCTGTTCGTACTGCGAAGCGGCAAGCTGATCCGAATCGCTCCAGACGCCCATCATGGTCGCGACGACTCCCGATAAAAGGAACGACGAGAGAAGCGCAATTATCATCATTTGCTGACCCATGCTCCATTACCTCCTGGACTACAAATTCTTCGGAGTGATACGGAAGTCGGCGATCCGGAGGGTCCCCTGTTGACCCGGGGTTTGTACCCGCTCGCGGAATGCGATTGTCACAGTAATCGTTTTCACGTCTCCCGGTACCAACGTTGCATTTCCGTCTTTATCAAAATACGTAAAATTCAAACGTTGTATATCGAGGTCGGAGTTACCCGCTGTACCGGCAGCTTGTCTTCGCAGGAGCGTTCGTGCGGTTCCGTTTTTGGTGTTTTGCACGAGGCTGTAGCTCACCGTATCGACAACGCCGTTGTTGTCGATATCGCCCCGGAACGATATACTGCTGGCCGAGCAGGCGAGTACTTTATTACTGGTGCATCTGAATCCCGCTTTCCGAAGATCGAACATCATCAGCGATGTCGCTTCGGAGACAGAGACCTGCCTGATGACCTGATTTGTGCATACCAGCTCAGCACGCTGTTTATCCACCATCAGCATGTTGAAGCTGAGCAACATCATTCCTGCCAGAATGAATGATCCCGCTATGTCTAATTGTGAGTTCATATCAGTAGCACACTACGTGAGATGTTTCGAATTGTTGATCGGAATAAGTATTTGCAACCTGTACCCTGACGCGCTTTGCGAACGTCGGGACATATGAAATCTGACTTGGATTATTTTGATTGACATATTGCACCGAGATCGATACCCGGTACCCTTCGGTGCCCCAGAGGCAGCGGGGTGACGTTGTCGGCGTTGTGCCGATTTTCGGACTTAGAAATACCGAGCCGTGGAAATCGTCCAAATCGTTGAAATTCGGATAGGCTTCGCCCGAACCCGGACCGCAGCTTGTTAAATCGGACGTATAGGCAATTCGCTTGGTCCATAACGCGGCGTCGAATTTCTTCTGAATAATTTCATCCATCATCGCCCGCGCAATAGTTGCCGACAGTTGAACGTAGGTGTTGGTTTCCATGTATTGTTCGCTCTGGAGCGCCGTGCTCTGGAAGTTGAGCCGAACCAGACCGAAGATCATGAAGGCGCCGATGACGAGCATCATTTGACCTGAACTCATACGTACCTCACACTACATGTGTTCATGTTGGTTGCCTGTTCGATGTTTGTTGCCGCGGTTGTCATTGTTGTTTGCGTGTCTTGTCCAGTGTACCGTTTTCTTGACCTGTTCATCTATATCAATGCGTATTCGTATTCTCTATTCGTAGTAGCTGCAGATGCGGACTTCGTTCATACCGAGATTGGTCATCACCGTCGTCAGCGCGCTGTTGCTGTAATTGATTCTGGGATTGCCGTTAATTTTGACGTTCGTCAGTTTGCGTTCCGTGGGTACTTCAGTCGCAATCATGGTAGCGCCGTTGATTTCCGGATTTCCAGAATCGCCGAATTCAACGTCGACATCGGGAGTGACAGAGATAACCAGCCCCGTCCAGCGGACATTGCCGCCCATTTTCAACGAACCATCGACCACGAGCACGCCTGTACCGTTTATTCGTCCCGTCCATCGTTTCGATCCGCCTACGTACACTATCTCCGGCTGTGCCAGCGAACCGTACACGTGGTTCCCGGCGTCGTGACCGGGAGGCAGGGTTATTGTCGCGATGTCGCGGAACATATTCCGGAGTTCGATGATCATATCGTTTGTAATAGTACCCACGCCGACGCTTGGCGCTCCTCCGATTCCGAGGATATTGGCGGTCACTTTGTTTTTCACCAACTGACCGGTGATGGATGCAAGCACATCGGGCGAGCTGACGCTGATGCCGAGTTTCGGCTCTCCGGCGCATTTCACGCCGTTCACATCGTGATCATTGCCGTCGATACTGAAGGCCTTGCCCGCGTTCGAGAAGGTAACCTCCTCGGCGGCGATCGCCATCGCGCTTTCGGCGACAGGAACAGCGCTCGTCAGCATTACCTCGACAATAGCCGTGTGGCTCGCTTCGCCCATACTTCCTACCGAGGTAATCCGTACGGAATCGACGCCGATATCCTCAACTTTCACATTGATATATCCGCCGTTGAACAACTGAACGTCGGAATATCCGGCTCTCCAGGTTTTCGACTGACGGAGGCGCGAAATTGCCATGTTCACGCCGCTGGACGAAAGATTGAGTACTTGCTCTTGCTGAAATTGATCCATAGCAATGTCCGATGAATCATCCCAGACCTCCCGCAATTGAATAATTGCGATCGACACCAGGAATGATGCGAGGAGCGCTATGATGAACATCTGTTGACCCATAGAGGAGGTCCTTTTACTCTTTCAATGGTTGTTGCGTTCGTAATGCCGGTTTATACACAATGCAAAAACCGCATGACATTAACAAAGCGCCGGATAGAGCAGAAAAGGCATCAACCGATTGTAAACATTGAAGTTAGAAAAACTCTACTGGCTCAAGACTTCAACGGTACCTTTTTCCAGCGTAGCCGAATAATATGATTGCAATAATCATACCGGATTACCGGTATTCCCGGCGAGCAACAGAAACCAGGGAGGTACCTACTGAATGGAAGAATGGGGGATGAAGTAACAGTGTTTTGCAAATACTGCAATGTATTGGAGTTAGCGGGCTGCCTCAGTCTGAAGATGGAAGAGTGTATGATTGGGAGCCGGATTGCCGGTCGCCAAAAACTGGGTAGAGAAGGGATCTGGCGTTGTAAAAATTGCACGCATGGTCGTTATTTGTTGAAAAAATACCAAATAATGGGTGCAATTCCAATGTGATAGTGTAAACTGTAAGGTTACTATGAAGGTATTTTGGAAAGAGATGTGTTTATTCTATCGGTTTACAGGTATGCAGGAGTGTCAGTTCAGCTGCAAGGAAACGCCGGCGTTCCTGAAATGAATGATTATGTTCGTTAACCGCCGATTCTTCTTTGGGGGTTGTAAACCGGAGGGGTGTTGACAAGGAAATAATCGACCTGGGGCGGGAGTTCGATTTCGAGGTTAGTCACAGGTAGCTGGTATAGGATGCGCTCGTCGATGCGCTTTTGAAGCGATTCAGTAAACGCTTCTATTGAAGGGATGCAGGATCCGACAACAACGACATAGATATATTCCGGGGTTTCCTTCGGGACCGCAATCTTCTCATCGCCGTTGTGGAGTGCGCTGACCGTCGAATGCACCGTGGTCCGGCGGCATTCACGCCGGCATGTGATCATGAATTCTCTGTGTTCGGAATCTGCGAGATTCGGTGCGCTTATTAATTCCCAGCACGGGACTTGACCGTACTGATATTCGAATTGTGAAGGCATCCATCCTCCATAGTGCTGTTCAAAGAAGCATGGAAATTCTTATAAGAATGTAAAAACACCCCAAAAACTTGTCAATACCCATAATTGAGGAATTTGCGCCGAAAAAGGGTAAATAAAAAGGCAGCCTCCGGGGGATGAGAGGTTGCCGTGTTCGATAAGGAAGAGAGACTACTTACTATACGAAAAATGGTTCAGGTTCTTTGGAAGATCGATAGCGTACGAAATAATTTCATGCGGAGGAGCGATCGAAACGGCGGAAGCCGATTTGCCTTCGCAAATGAACCGGTCTATTTCTGCGGCAATCATTTTGGCAAACCCGAGCAAATGTCCGGCTGTAATGGCGGTAATGCTTACATAGACATATTCGGTAATTGCATCTTCAGGGATCTTTGTATACGCCGCCGGATGCTCCGACCGGCCGTTGCATACAACCTTTGATACGGCGCGACGCATGATTGCGTCATATTCCTGTTCGGTGGCGTCGACCGGATGGGGCGGAATGATGAATTCCCACGTGTCCCGGTCGACTGTGAATTGTTCAACCATGACGACACCGTCGAATAGCTAGTACATAATAGGAAATCTTGATTGATTCAATATTTCAATTCTATTTATCACGAATCGTGCCAGCGGTGTTCCTGCCAAAAAACGATGGTTGCGCATAAAATGCGGAAGTGTGATTCGTGAATTCGCGACAGGTGTCATTCGCCGTTTACAGTTGGAATGTGTAAATTGCGTTTGTATTGAACTTATTGGTTGGCGGAAGTGCGCGTTTATACCTGCTGGTGAATCAAGGAGATTACGGAATTGGTGTTACCATACCTGGCATGGCCGCGAAAGCGCGAAGATACATTGAATCCGATTCCATTTCCGGTGAGGCGGTATACCGGCGCAACCGGGCGCCATGGGAAATAAAACATACGATACGAACCAGCATAGGCATCATTGGGAAATGCTTGCGCCTATCGACAAACCTGAGTTCGTCCCCCTGAACTTCGGTCATGGATTTCGCAAAAATTTCATGAAGCGGCGAAAGACTGGTAAAATCCGGTAGATTCTTCTTTTTCGCTTTCATACATTCGGGTATTGTACTCTCGTACGGCGATGGCACCGGAATTCTCATTCCGGTGTATCAGCCGCGCCATCCGTATACAGTTCACCGACGGTTCCCGGTGCGGTTTCGCTGTATCCGGCGCCCCATTTCCGGTTATCAGGAGGTAGCATGGTTTTAACGATTTCTTCAGTGTTCTTGTCAGATGGCAAGACCGAATTCCCTTGTTTCTTCGAGAACGGACTGTACGAGCAAATTCTGCCAAAGCAAGGCGCCGGCTCCATGGTTACTCACCGGATCTCCGCATTGCTTACTCCGGATAGCACAACAACGACTGCGGCAGAGTTGCTGATGAAGTACGGTTGCAGGATTGTGCTTGAAAACGGACAGAAATTCAAGATTTCTCCCTCCGAAACAACATCGGATGTGAAGGACGACGGAATAGAGCTGAAAGCCGAATGGATCTCCTTCGGCGCATCGTTCACGCTCTAGTCTTGCATACGACAGTTGGTTGCCTCCTGATTGCGCATGCGTTGTTGCTTTCAGGATTTTTTATGCGTATGTTTATGACCGAACGATTGGTCAATAAAAAATGCCGCAACCATGTCGCCTCGATCCAAGGAACAATTTGACGAAATCAGAGAAAACAGTCGAAGGCATATCCTCGGTGTAGCATTCAAATTGTTTGCCGAAAACGGATACAAAAGCACCTCCATTGCGCATCTTGCCGCTGAAGCAGGAATATCGAAAGGGCTGATCTATAATTACTGGGCAAGCAAGAATGAGCTATTGCTCGATGTGATGCGGCAGCAGATCCTCCACATCGAAGAACTCTACCCGTATGTGAAATCAAGGATCGCGTCTCAGGAGTTTCTCACGCGATATCTCCACGATACGTTCCGGTATCTCAATACGGAAAAACAAACGTGGCGGCTGTTATATTCGCTCATGCTTCAGCCTGACGTTTCGAAACTGATACTGCCGCTGATGGAAGATATCAAGGTTGAGTATCTTCAGAATTTCGAGCGGCATTTTGCGGAACTGGGCTTCCGGCATCCCGCCTCGGTTAACCTCATTTTCCAGGCGGCGATCGACGGAATCATGATCGGGAATATTATTGCCGGCGAGTCGATGCTTGTGAATGAGATGGGCGCGGACTATCTATTGGAGGAAATGGAACGAATATTCATACATCAATCCCGGAGGGATGAATGAGACACGGCTTATCCTTGGGAATTATTTCAATGTTGATTCTGACGGCGGCGCTCCAGGCCGAATCGGCAAAGGAGATCGTCAAAAAAGCGAACGATAAAATGCGGGGAACGTCGTCCTATTCCGAAGTCACCATGAAGGTCGTCAAACCAACATGGTCGCGCGAATACACGATGAAAATGTGGTCAATAGAACCGGATTATGCGCTGATCTATATTTCTGCGCCAGCGCGCGACAAGGGCACGGTGACGTTAAAACGGAAAAACGAAGTATGGAACTGGGTGCCCGCCGCCCAGCGCGTCATCAAGATACCCCCTTCGATGATGATGCAGCCGTGGATGGGATCCAACTTCACCAACGACGATCTTGTACGCGAGGCATCGGTCGTGGACGACTACGATCACACGCTGTTGGGGACGGAAACGGTCGCGGGGTACGAATGCTATAAAATTGCGATGACGCCCAAGCCTGATGCGGGCATCGTGTACAGTAAGGTCGTTACATGGATCAGCAAGGAGGAATACCTCCAGCTGAAATCGGATTTCTACGACGAGGACGGAGCGCTGGTGAAGACAATGACGGCGTCGGATGTCAGAAAGATCGACGGCAGGCTGTTACCGTGTAAAATGGAAATGGCGCCGATCAATAAACCGGGTGAGAAGACGGTGTTCGAGTACGTCGACATCGATTTCGATAAAAAGATTGAGAAGGATTTCTTCTCCGAACAGAATATGAAGAAGGTGAGGTAGCCGATGCTTGCATCGATGGGATGGCGGAACCTGTGGAGAAACAAGCGAAGAACGATTATCGCAATATCCTCCGTCGTTTTTGCGGTCATTATTTCCGTGCTGATGCGTTCGGGGCAGCTGGGCTCATACGCCTATATGATCGATACCGCCGTCCGGCAGTATACGGGACATCTGCAGGTGCAGGGGAAGAATTACTGGGAAGACCGATCCATCGACGAGAGCTTTTCTCTCAGCGAATCGGACATCCGCCGTATCGAGAGGCTCGAACATGTGCGCCACGTTGCGCCGCGGCTGGAAACATTCGCTCTGGTTTCGAACGGCAATCTAACAAAGGTGACCTCGGTCATCGGCATCGATCCCGAGCGCGAAAACCTCATCAGCGGACTGAAACGGCGGATGAAGGCAGGGGAGTATCTCCGCGACGAATCGACGGGCATTTTGCTTGCCGAAGGGCTCGCACGAAACATCGGCGCCTCGGTGGGCGATTCTATCGTCATCTACGGACAAGGCTATCATGGGACAATCGCCGCCGGAATTGTAAGGGTGAGCGGTATCGCGAAGTTTCCCGTTTCGGAGCAGAACAACGCCATGGCGTTCCTGTCGCTGAATCAGGCGCAGGAAATCAACGCGGCGTACGGTCTCATGACGTCGCTTTCCGTGATGCTCGACAACTCCGAATACATCGATGATGTCAAACCGGAGGTGAAGCGTATCGTCGATAAGGAATACCGGATCATGACGTGGGAAGAGATGATGCCCGAATTATTGCAGCAAATTGAATCGGATGCCGCAGGCGGTTATATCATGCTGGGCATATTGTATCTGGTCATTGCGTTCGGATTGTTCGGGACGGTGATGATGATGACGGCGGAGCGGGTCCGGGAGTTCGGCATTCTCATCGCGGTTGGGATGAAGCGCTGGCGGCTGAGCCTCGTCACTACGGTTGAATCTGTTTTGATTGCCATGGTCGGAGGATTGACCGGGTTCGCATTGAGTATCCCTGTTATCTGGTATCTGCACAACAATCCCATCCGGTTCACCGGCGACTACGCGAAGCTCTTTGAAGTGTACGGAATCGAGCCGATCTATCCGTTCGACTTCGGACCAGCGGTGTTTATAGAGCAATCGGTCATCATTCTCATCCTCGCGCTGTTGACCGCGCTGTACCCCATATTCTATGTGCATAAACTACAATCAATGAACGCGATTCGAGGCTAAGGAGTGCGGATGATCACGGCAATTGCATGGAACAATGTGTGGCGCAACAGACGGCGCAGTCTCGTCATCATTGTTGCGACAACGTTCGGGTTGTGGGGCGGTATTTACTCCAACGCGATGTTCTGGGGAATGACCGAATCGATGGTGAACACCGCCATCGACAGCAGGTTAGGGCATATTCAGATTCACAATAAGGGATATCTCGACAATGTGCAGGCGGTCAATTATATCCCCGGCGGAGATTCGGTGCTCGCCCGCATCGCCGCCAGGATCCCAGACGTGGATTGCGTATCGGGACGCACGATTGTCGAAGGTATGACGGCTTCGGCCTCGTCGACCTTCGGAGGGAATATCGTCGGGATAGATCCTCAGAAGGAACGGTACATCACGAATATCGAGGCATCCATCATCGAGGGGCGCTATTTCAACGGCGAGATCCGCAATCAGGCGGTTATCGGACGGAAGTTGGCGCAGCGGTTGAATATCAAACTCAACAACAAAATTGTTGTCAGCTTTCAAGGGATGGATAGCACGATCACGTATGCGGCGTGCAGGGTGGTCGGTATTTATAAGACCGGATCGTCGCGCTTCGACGAAAGCAATGTCTTTTTACAACAGGAAGACCTGTGGAATCTTCTCGGTACTCCGCCGGTCTATCACGAAATCGTTATGCGCGCTCCGTCGTCGCGAAATCTCGATAGCATATACGTAGCCGTTGCGTCGGAATTTCCTTCGCTCGATGTGCGCGACTGGAAAACGCTCGCCCCCGAACTCGCGCTGATGACGGATATGATGGGGCAATACACGTTGTTTATACTTGCCGTTATTCTTCTGGCGCTGTTGTTCGGTATCACGAATACCATGTTCATGGCGGTACTCGAACGTATCAGGGAAATCGGCGTGTTGCTCGCCATCGGGATGAAGAAACGCCGCGTGTTTCTGATGATCGTTCTGGAAACGATTTTCCTTTCCATTATTGGCGGGGTATTCGGGGTCCTGCTGTCGGTAGGCACTATTCTCCTCACGCAGAACACCGGCATCGATCTTTCGCTCTTCAGCGAAGGACTGGAAGATATCGGGATGTCATCGATGTTGTACCCGTTTCTGCCGCCGGTTACCTATGTGCAGTTGTTTTTCATGATCATTGCGGCGGCGGTTATTGCCGCGATATTTCCGGCGCTTCGGGCTATCCATACAAAGCCCGCGACGGCCATCCGAACGTATTAGCGGTAAACGAATTGTCCATCTCCAGGAGACCGTACATGCCTCTTATCGAAATCAAAAATGTCACGAAAATCTATAACGACACTGCAGTGCCCGTGCGGGCGGTCGACGGTGTAAGCCTACAAATTCAGAAAGAAGAATTTACCGCAATCGTCGGACCGTCGGGATCCGGGAAAACAACCCTGCTCAATATGATCGGCGGATTGGACGCGCCTTCCGGCGGGAGTATCATCGTCGATGGTACGGATATCACAAAGCTGCCGGAAGGGAAGCTCATCGAATACCGTCTGCATCATATCGGATTCGTGTTTCAGGCATATAACCTTGTTCCCGTGCTTACCGCCGTCGAAAATGTGGAATTCATCATGCTGCTCCAGGGCACGGGAAAAGACGAGCGCCGTTCGCGCGCGTGCGCGCTTCTTGAACGCGTCGGTCTCGGCGATAAACTCGACGTCCGCCCGTCGAAGCTCTCCGGCGGCCAGCAGCAACGCGTCGCCGTGGCTCGGGCGCTTGCGTCGCATCCCAATTTCGTCCTTGCCGATGAGCCGACAGCAAACCTCGATTCCCAGTCGACCGGCGAACTTCTGACGCTCATGGAGGAACTAAATAGGGAACACGAAATGACGTTTGTTTTCTCCACGCACGATCAGCGCGTCATTAACCGCGCCCGGCGGGTGGTAACGCTGGAAGACGGAAGGATTAAATCCGACATCTCGCGCACGACCGGCAACTGAGAAGTCATGATTGTACGGCGGCTCCGATATTCGATTCTCCTTGCGCTTCTTTGCGCGGGTTCTGCTCTGGCGCAGCCGGAGATCGATTTTAACGGATATGTCAAGTATCTGTTTTCGTCCGCGTCGGTTCCGAAATTCGATGAGAGGTTCGACGATCATCTGATTCATGCCCGGCTCAATACACAATGGTATCTTACTGGGGAACTGAAAGCCGAGGCGGATATCCGCATGCGCGCATTCTACGGGGATACGAAGGAGCATTTCGATGGCTACTACGAAATGATCAGAAGCCGTCATCCGTTTGCGCAACTCGATTGGAACATGTGGGAGTCGCCATCCTCGCTTGGCTATGCACAAATCGATCGGTTATGGATCGATTATACCGGCGGCGCGCTGCAGGCGACCGCAGGGCGTCAGCGAATTGCATGGGGGACGGCATTCGCATGGAATATCATCGACGTCTTCAATCCGAAGGATGTGCTGGATTTCGATTACGAAGAGTTGCCTGGCGCCGATGCGCTGCGCGTGCAATATTATACCGGTCCGGTGAGCAAAATCGAAGCGGCATATAATCCGGGAACGACGTGGAGTGGAACCACCCTTGGCGGATTGTGGTCGTTGAACGAGTGGGATTACGATTTCTATTTGATCGGCGGACTGCGCAGGAACGCCTGGTTTACCGGCGGCGCGTGGGCGGGCGACATTGCCGACGGAGGTTTCCGGGGCGAAGCGCTTATATCGCAATCGCCGGAAAAATTCGTCGACAAAGAGAAGACTCTGAAATATGGTTCGCCGTTTTATAACCTCCCGCATCCTGTAGTGAGCGCCGTGATATCGGGCGACTATTCGTTCGAAAACTCGCTGACCCTCACAGCGGAAGCCATGTATAACAGTGCCGGTGTGATCGAACATGCCGCGCTGTATTCCGCCGATGCTCTTGCCGCCGGTATGCTGTCGCCTTCGCGCTGGTCGGTTTACCTTTCGGCGTCGTACCAGCCGCATCCATTGGTTCAGGCTTCGGCATTTACAATTATCAATCCCATCGACGGTTCGCTCCTCGCCTCTCCGCAGGCGACGTGGTCGGTGGTAACGAATCTCGATGTTTCGGCGCTGGCATTTCTGACAACCGGCGGTGCGTTGACCGAATTCGGCGAGTACGGCGACTACTACTTTATCCGCGCGAAATGGGCATTCTAGCCTCTGCATCACGGTTCCAGTAACCAGAAATGTAAACGCACGCCAGGGATAACCTTGACGCGCGTTGAGTAGCGGGATTGTCTGATTCGCAGCCGCAGGCGCTATAGCCCCGGCAGCGGGATTAAAACGGCGAAGCGAGACGGATCACGAGTTCCGGCTTTTTATCGGGTCCGTTCAGCGGCCATGCGACGCCGATCCGGTAGCTTCCGTCGCTTCCTCCGACGGCGATACCTGCCGACGATTTCCATGTCAGGTCCATCAAATCGCTGATTCCATCGAAGATCGATTCCGGCGCTGGAGCGGAAATATAAAGGCCGCGTCCGTCGACTGCCGGATTCAATCCCTGATCCATCGAAACCATACCTGCGTCGAACGTAAATATCAGGTTAAAGCTTTCGGTAATGCGTTTGAACCATCCATCCGAAATCCTGGCAATCTTGCTTTTGACGATGAATTCCGTGTTGATCAATCCGAGATGGGTGCCGGAGAAATGCTTGAACCGGTAACCGGGAACGGTTCCGATTCCGCCGAGGTCGAACATCCGTTGAAACGGGACAGTCCCTTCCGAGCCGCCGAGACGCGCCCGGGCGTTGAATTGCAGAAACTCCCCGATGGGTTGGTACCTTCGGAGATCGGCGACGAGCTGGTTGAACTCGAAATCTCCTTTTGCCGTGCCGCCCGCGGACTCGTACGTCACGGTTCCTCGCCAGCCTTCATCGCGGGAATCGCCGGAAATCGATGTGAATCCCGCACCGACGACGATGCTATTGATGTTCCCGGCAACCTGACGAAAATACGCGATATTGTTCGCGACAGGATTTTCCCTGAACGTTTTATCGCCTCCGAAGAGGGACCAATTGGTTTCCTTCCCGGCTTCCTTATAGGTGTCGTGGATGTACTGCACCGACACACGGTACATCACCTCCTGGGGTGAGCGGTAGTACCACGAACCTCCCGCGGAAAAACCGCCGCGTTGGAAGTAGTCCATGAAATCTTCCTTGGCAAAGAATGCCATCAGCGAATTCTCGCCGTCTTCGATCATCCACTGATCCCTCGAATCGGTGAGGAGATGTC
>CAYPBB010000004.1:123882-140382 GCA_964408855.1 uncultured Ectothiorhodospiraceae bacterium | reverse complement strand
GTTTTTCAGGAGGTCCTTCGATTTAAAGTATTGATTCCATGTTGTCTTATCCCCCTTCTTCTCGGATGGAAATGCCATGTCGAATTCCCACCGCACCCAGTTGGGTCCCAGCGAATGCGTCGCGTCGCGGTTCACGCATACCACGCCGTTCTTCCCTTTAATCTCTACCTTGATACGACAGTCCTGATGCACCTCCGTCTGATCGGTCCGGGTTCTTCTCCGGAGCCACATTTTCCACATCAGATTTTGTTCTGGATTGTTATCCGGAATAAGCAGGTACGCCCAGTTATCCCAATCTCCTTCGGTCACCCACCAGTCCTCGCCGGAAAACGCATTCGCGGCCGGAAGAACAGATACTTTGAACGGAAACGAATAAAAGTGTTCCGCCGGGAGATAGAAATCGAGCACGAAATCCCCCTTCTTTTTCAACGGCGCCCATCCCGGAACCGATTGTCCGGTTTTCAAATCGGTAATTCGTATGATGTCCAGAAGCGAAAACGGCTTCTTTACAAGCTGCGCGCGCCAATCGTATCTGTACAATTCATCGCCACCGGCTGTCCGGAGTATGGTGTACCCTTCCGCGCCTTCGTCGACAAAAGTCGCCTGGATATTATCGAGCTGAATTCCCCCCGATCTCCATTCTATCTTCACACCGTTCAGGACGGTCGCAAACGAGAGACTGGGGTAATACTGCCTTTTTTCCGAACTCGGTTTCGGATGCTCATCGTTCGCCGGTGCAGCGTTCGCCGGTGCAGCGATGGCCGCTCCTACGGACTTATCCTCGTTCCCGCTGTTTCCGTCCTGGGTATTCGACTGTGTTGATTCGGACTGCTGCGAACCGGTATTCTGCGTCTGATGGGTAGCGTCCGACACTTTTTCCTTCGCCTTTTCGGCCGCCTTCTTAAGAAATCCCTGAGCGCCAATCGGCGCGCTCAACAGACAGGCAACACAAACCACTGCCAAAGTTTGAAAGACCTGTTTCATCGCGCTTTTCTCCTCGCACTGAGTGGTACTTCGATTCATATCCATTCATGCAACCGGACCTGCGATTCTGAATCGCATCAACAGGAAATGCATCGCTGCCTGACCCGGCTTTCGAAAATGATTGATTTGTTGGGATGTAAGGTACGAAAAAAGAGGATTAATACCAGTATTAGGGGGGGGTAAGATCAAGCCCCGAATCCGGGGCATATCCGACGCTTATTGGTACGGCATCCGCAACCGTGCAGACAAACCTTCATCGTACCGCCAGACCCGCAGCGACTACAAAGCATGTATCAGTACTTCGGTATCGAATTGCTGCGCATATTCCAGACTCCCATCCTCATGGCGCACAAGAAGAATACTCGGACGGTTCTCGCTGGCCAGTATTCTGGCCTGCTCTTCGGCAAACACCTTTGTAGGACACGTATTTACAGTTATCCCATCCATTTTTACTATCCATTCCTGTCCCCGGGGGATCACCTTGAAGAAGTACCGTTTCATAAGACTCAGATGAATTGCTGTTATTTGCTGTTTACCCTTATAGTGCCATACGACCGTCAGTTTGTGACAACATCATCCGATATTTCAGGATAAATCATCATTTTTTTTATAGTTACTCAAGTAATTACCAGTTTACTGGTATACATTCTTCCGTTCTGCCGTCGATCCACGACACGTGCGCCATCGCGCTGTTCGCCCGTCCGGCGTACCCATATCATCCTTCCGATCGCGGATTCGTCGGCATTCCGCATCTGCCCGTTCTCGTCAACACCGGCCACACCATTGCATACCGTCGAAATTGTGCCAAACGGGACACTTTTCGATGAGGGGAAAAATATTTTCGCCGCCTCTTGACAAGCTGAGTACGAAGTTGTATGTTTGGTTAGACGTTCGACTAACACACGGTGCAACCATGCAACAAACACTTTTTCAGGACGATCACCCGACGCTTATTCCGCCGAAACTTCTGTGGAAGCTCAGGCAGCGCAATATATTCCTTGGAACCAGCGGCTATTCGTACGACGACTGGCGCGGCAGGTTCTACCCGAACTCGGTATCCAAAAACCGGATGCTGGAATACTACCAGCAGTTCTTCCCGGCTGTCGAACTGAATTTCAGCTACTATTCCCTGCCGCAGGTCAGCACGCTGTACCAGTTGCGCAACAAAGCGCCGCAAACGCGGTTCAGCCTGAAGGCGCACGGATCCATCACCCACCAGCGGCGGCGGATCTATCAGGACTGGCAACAGTTCGGCGACGCTGCCATGGTGCTTGCCGAAGCTGAACAGCTCGCCGCCGTACTGTTCCAGTTTCCATTCAGCTTTCCGAAAAACAAGGATAACATGGAATACCTCCATGAAGTCGTCGACTACTTTTCGCAGTTGCCGCTCGTCGTCGAGTTCCGGCACGGAAGCTGGGTCAATCCGGACACCGTCGAGTTCTGCCGCCGGTTGAACGTAACGATGTGCTCCGTGGACGCGCCCAGGCTCCCCGGATTGACGTGCAATTCCGTGGTGGCCGGCAAGTCGATTGCCTATTACCGGCTGCACGGGCGGAACGCCTTTCAGTGGTTCAACGGCGATAACGCGTCGCGGTACGACTATACCTACTCGAAAAAGGAGCTGCAGGACATTGTCTATAATATTCTTTTACTCTTACACCAGGTGGATTACGCGTATGTTTTTGCAAACAATCACCCGCGCGCTCAGGCTATTGAAACAACCATCGCTCTTGCCTATATGCTGGAAGAAGCGCTTACGGTGGAAACAGTTCGACAGGCTCCGCGCCCGGCGTATGCAGCACGAAGCTATGCTCGTCCGTAACGAATCCGGCGCATACATCCGGAACGGAGGACTGCGCGGCAATGCCTCCGGAAGACGCGCCGGAAATGGTCCGGCGATCGGGTCGCAACGCGTACCGTCGAGGCATTACGCCTGGTAGCGGACAGCAAAAGCAGCGCATTGGTTCAACGCAGCGCATTGGTTCAACGCAGCGCATTGGTTCAACGCAGCGATGGCCGGTATTGAACAGCATAACCGCCGCAGACAGACCAATCGAAAACGATGAAAATCGGTAGGGAGGCTTAACGGACGCTTACGGAGGCGCGGACAGGCAGATTCGGAATCCAATTCACGAATGAACGTTTTACCCTGCCATGTACCCCACCCGAGTCGGGCTTGTTCCGCCTTCGAGAGCGACGTTTTGGAGCTCCATCCCTCAGGTAATCCGTCTACCGCCTGATAGGATGGATCCAGCGGGGAACGGCGGGGCTATACCGGACAATACCATCCGGTGTCGCCCCGCAGTTGTATTTTTGTATTCGAACACGCCTCACAGCCGGCAGGACGGACGGGGCTGCACCGGCATGCCGCTAGACCATCCGGTCCTTCTCTCTGGCTACAGTCGGAACGAAGGGCGCCGGGCGCTCCGCCGGAGGAAGACCGAGAATTTCCCGTGCCCGGTTCAAGGCGTCGTCGATATGCCCGAATATGTTCTCTTCGCCGATTTCATCCCACAGACCGCTGCCCTGCATTGCAAACAACGGCTGGGCGTGAACGCCCGATAAAATGAGTGCGGTGTTTTCCTTTTTGCAGGAATAAAGGAATTCGCGCAACGCATGCATTCCGGTTGCGTCGATAGCGGGGACATTCCGTAAACGGAGAATGATGACAGGCACAGGGGATTCGATTCCTCTGATTGCATCCTTGAAACTCTCGGCGGCGCCGAAGAAAAACGGTCCCTGAATTTCGAACACTTCAATGCCCTGGGGTACCTGCCTGATCGTGATGGAATTCGGATCGCTCTCCTCCTCGTCGTCACCTTTCAGATCGCGGGTAATCATGCCGATGTTCGTCACCTCGGCCATACGCTTGATGAACAACAGCGCCGACAGCACCAGACCGACTTCGACCGCGACAGTGAGATCGATGAACACGGTCAGAAGGAAAGTGAGGAGCAACACGGCAACATCGCTTTTCGGCGCTTTCAACAAACGCCGGAAGTGCTCAATTTCACTCATGTTATAACTCACGACAACAAGTATTCCTGCAAGCGCTGCAAGAGGTATCAGCTTGGCGTAGGGAGCAAAAAACAAGAGTACCAGCGCAAGCGTCAGAGCATGAATTATGCCGGCAATGGGAGTCTTTGCCCCGCTTTTCACGTTGGTCGCAGTGCGGGCGATCGCGCCGGTCGCAGGAATTCCGCCGAAGATCGCCGAGCCGATATTCGCGACACCCTGAGCGACGAGTTCCATATTCGAGCGGTGTTTGCTTCCGATCATGCCGTCCGCAACGGTAGCGGAAAGCAACGATTCAATCGCGGCAAGCATTGCGACAGTGAATGCCGGAATCATCAAATGTTGAATCGTACTAAAATTGACCGCCGGGAAAATCGGCATCGGGAGAGTTCTGGGCAGATCGCCGAAACGGCTGCCGATGGTTTCGATATCGAGATGAAAGACGGTTGCGACAATAGCCGCGAGCACCATTGCGATAAGCATGGCAGGGAGACGAGGGTAGAAGCGCCGGAGTACGACGATGGTCAGAATCACGCCGGCGCCGATGATTGCGGCGGCTGGATTGATGGAATGGATGTGCATCGCGTACGCAATCCATTTCTCATGGAAATCGACAGGCGGCGTGCCCATGGTCAATCCCAGCAAATCCTTGATCTGGGTGGAGAAAATGACGACCGCAATTCCGGATGTAAACCCCGTGGTCACGGGAAACGGAATGAACCGGATCAGGCCGCCCATCTTGAACACTCCGAGCAATATCAGAATCGCGCCAGCTATAAGCGTACAGTAAACGAGCCCTTCGTATCCGTAAGTAGCCATAATGCCGTAGACAATGACGACAAATGCGCCGGTCGGTCCTCCGATCTGTACGCGGCTGCCTCCGAGAAAAGAAATGAGAAAGCCGGCAATGATCGCGGTGAACAGTCCGCGTTCAGGCGGAACGCCGCTGGCGATTGCAAAAGCCATTGCCAACGGCAGCGCGACGATGCCGACCGTAAGCCCGGCAAACAGATCGTGAGTGAAGAGCTTTTTATTATACCCCTTGAGAACGGAATACAGTTTCGGTGTTAACACGACGGAATATCCTTCATCGATGAGACATACGGTATTCCACGGGAATACCGCGGCGGAATGTATGATTGGAATGAAATTGTCTTATTGCTGGGGAGCGTCCGGGGAATGAAACGATATGAGGGGAAACACAACATCGGGGTTCGATTGCCGGGGGATCCAGCGCGCTTGATCTGATTCCGTATTTTGACCACAGGGATGGATACGGTGGTGGAATTCGCGGGGAAATCAGGATTCCGGTGTGGCGCTCCCGCTATGTTCGAGAAATGCAGCGAATCCATCGTAACCGGACCTGTAAAATTCGATCAACGACTCGAAGGAATTAGTTCTACCGCGCAAGTCGTTGTATGGCAGCGCCGAATACCCCGGCAGCCCGGGCACCCAAAATGCGCGCTCGTCGAATGTTACTTCGGTCAACCGGATATTCCATGGATAGACCGAAACAAAGAAATACGGATCCGGATAATGGGCATCGCCCGGCGAAAATCCGAACGACATTCGCTCGTCGGAAAGCAGTTCATCCGCGGGATCGGTGTCAGGCACCGCCCTCCCGGTGTAGGTATTCATCGAAAGCTGGAAGGGGTCGGGCCAAAAACTGACCAGCGACATTTGCGTTCTCAGCTCGCCGCGGAACCGTTTCAAGGCGAAATCGACCTGGGTCAATGCTGTATGGAACTGCGTCGCGCTTTCCTTGTCGTACAAGCCGTCGTTCAAGGTAAACGAATTTTCAATCGATTGCACATCGATCCCGATTCCGGAAAGAATATTGCGCAGCTGCCAGTAGAGTTCCTTCGTCGATTGCTGAAAAAACGGAATACTCCAAACGCCTGCTTTACTGGTGGAAACATGGATGCAATGGCGAACAAGATCGAGCGTGATGTCGAAGACAATCCCGTTGGGGGCCATGATCGGCGTGGTTGTCAGCCCCGTCGATGCGACGCGCAATCCGGCATGACCTCGGTGCGGCTGCGGGGCGTCCATACTAAAGCGGATACCTGCCAGCATACGGGCATAGCCTTTCAGGGTTTCCTGTACCGCGCTCCATTGATCGCTGTTGAACGAAGGGAAGAAGGCTTCAGGCTCGATATTTGCGAAATCAATTTCCATTGTGTGCAGTATAGAAAACCCGCCGGTGAAATGAAAGCTACCGGTCTTTTGTCTCGTTGATTTTAATATTCATCGAGGTTCGAAGCCAGCCATCGTTCACATCGACGAGCACATCGCCGATCGATACATGCGTTGGGATATACCGGATCTGCTGCCCCGGCATCTCGTCCGGGGCCGGCATATTGATTACCGAGGCAAACCGCACCGGAAACGGTATCGGTTGAATAAGATCGGTGACGCGCAGATAGACGGTATGGGTATAGGGAATCTCCCAATCGAGCAGCTTGATCGCCATGGTTACCTTCAGCGGTAGTTTTGCGGGAACGGGATACAGCGCTGCGATGCTGCTTGAATCGCGCCTGAGGACGAAATCGATGGTATCGCGCAACGATAACCGCACGATAGGCGAAGCCGATCCGGAGACGGCGATATATTTGCCGGTCACGCCGATCTTCCCTTCCCCCGACATCCCCAATACTGCCGAAACGCGGTTGCCGTCCGCCTTGATGATCCGGAATTCCTTGAGGTTCAGAAATAACCTTCCCGAATCGACATCCACGAAGTTGGTGTATTCAAATCCGAGCGCGCTTTTCTTCTCCTCGATAAGATGCCGGGTCGGAAGAAAATTGATGCGTACATCGTCGCTGCGGTTGCTGCTGATTGCGCCGAGCAGCTTGTTCAACGCTTCTGAATTCACCCGCACCTCGGCGCTTCGCGACGGCATTCCGGGCTTGGGAGTGTTATCGATCACCTTATCGATCATTTCGATTTTTGGCTTCAAATGATCGATGGTCTTCTGCGATTCTTCGATCGACGGAAGATCCGATCCGCTGCAACCCGCCAGGACCAATATCGCTAACAATGCGCGTTTCATTACCGTACCTCCGCTTTTGTGAGCTGGAGCGAAACAAAGACGGCTTCTTTCAGAATCAACACATCCCCTATCGAGAATGAGTAGTCGATAAGCCGCCTCGGTATCGATACATCGAGATTGATCTTTTCCCGGACGGGGAATTGCTGATTATCGATCTGCACCGTGTTTTCGAAATTCAACGGCACTTTCAACGGCGGGAAGTCCTTCGAGATCGAGCCGACTTTCATCTTGACAATGTTTTCTATCATCGTTCCCGTTCCGACCAGGAATCCGGTCGACGAAACTGCGGGCGAAATATTATACGGTTCGAGCTCGATCGTGAGGTCTTTTCCCGACTTTGAAATATCGAGCAGACAATCCATAACGAGACGCATCTCAACACCGTACGTATCCTGCCACGCCCGCATGCCGAGCGATGCCGACGCGCAGCCGTTATGCAATTCGACGTTTACCGTATCGACGGTGTATTTCGTGTTTCTATCGAGCCAGCCTGTGCGTCCCGCATACCACTGCGCAATGGAATTCAGGAACGTTTCAGAGAGCTGGATCGTCATCGATCCGCTGTTGTATGGGCTTCCCGCCTGCAATCGCTGTGCGACTTCGTTTGCTTTCTGCAGCCGGACCTGCAATACTTTCGCCTCGCGGGCTTTCGAAAATTGCTCGGCATCGAGATTCGTTCCGGTCAACGTGCGGACCAGTCCGCAGCCGCCGGCGGTCAGTGCCGATACTACAACAAGCCAGGGAATTACTCTGCGACCTACCATTGTACAACCACGATACATTTGTTTTCCTTCTGAAAGTATTCCTCCCCTTCCAATATAATGTCGCGCCGGGTAACGGCAATACCCTTATTTGCGCGGTTGAACGCTTCGATCTCCGCTCCGAGGTCTCCGCCTTTCCACGCCGCAAGCGATGCGCCGGGTTTCATTAACGGTGCGCACCATCGGGCAAGTTCGTCGAGAGGAGCGACCGCTCTTGTAACGCAGGCATCGAATGCCGCGCCCCCCGGATACCGGCGGATCAGGTCTTCCACTCTTGCGGTAATACAGCGCACGTTTTGCAATCCTATGGACTCTACCATGTTTTCAACAGCCCGGATTTTTTTCCCGATCGAATCGCATAGGACGAATTCCGTATCCGGCCGCAAAATGGCGAGCGGGATTCCCGGAAGCCCTCCTCCTGTTCCGATGTCCAGTACACAATCTCCATTGTCGAAATCCATCACGGTGAGACCGGCAAGCGAGTGCAGGATATGGTTCCGCCAAACAGCCTCTTCATCTTTACGCGAGATAAGGTTCACCTTCTCGTTCCAAAAAAGCAGGAGTTCGGCGTACGCGTCGAGCATCTGGATTTGGGGAGGCTCTGCCTCGATACCGGTAGCTGCAAGAATCGATGTCAGGTACGTGGAGTTGAATTCCATTGCGAGCAGCGTGTTTGGGTCGATGACGCTATTATTATCCGAGTGATCTTGAAAATGCGGCGACATTCGCGCGCGGTTCGACGAACAAAATACGCAATACGAGGGAAACTACTCGTATGTACACGAAGCGGGACCGCCCGGTCAGAGGCAGTCCCGCTATTCGTTCGTATTACCATCGTCATTTTTCGCGTTATAGACCGCTATTCGTTACGTATGATACCAATCTCTACGCGGCGATTCCGTTGCCTTCCCTCATCGGATTCGTTGGTGTCGATAGGCTGCGTTTCGCCGTAGGTACGGACTTCCATGGAATTTCTCAGCCTCACGCCCTTCTGCCTGAGATACTTTTCGACGTATTTGCTCACTTCCCTGGCTCGATTGTATCCGAGTTTGATGTTATATACTTCGGTTCCCATTGAATCGGTATGACCCGAGACGACAACCGTGGAATTCGGGAATTCCGTCAACACAAGCGCGGCGCTGTCGAGCTTGCGCGCTTCTTCGGGACGGATATTGAACAGATCGAAATCAAACTCGACGACGAAGCCGTAAATTTTTCGCTCTTCCTCCCTGACCGGGATAAGAAGCAATTCCCGGTCCTTGATTCCCGACTCGTCGGAAGGATAGAAAAACGTCTCGACGCCGCTCTGGAAGCCGCCTGCCGAAGCCGTCACGGTATACTCCTTCCCCGGTTGAACCTCGCGCTGAGCGATACCGTCGTCAAGCGTCTGCGTTTCATAATCGTCGATGCCTTCCGCTGAATAGCTCACCTTGGCGTTGATGGTCTGTTTGGTAAAAGCGTTTTTAATCGTATACCTGACAACCAACGTCTTCCTGACTGGAGGCGGAGGAGGCGCAGGCTCGCGCATTTCGACATTTCTGATTTCGTAAATATCAAAACCGCCGAGTCCGCCGGTCCGGCTGCTGGCAAGGTATGTTGTATCGCCGGTAAGCGTTGTAGCGATAAACACATCGTCTTCCGTGGAGTTATACGGAATCCCCAGATTGAGCGGTTCGGTCCAGATTTTCTCTTTCCGTTCGGATCTGAACATATCATATCCACCGAATCCCGGATGATCGTCCGAGGCAAAGTAGAGATATTGTCCCGAGTTGGAAATGAACGGCGATTTCTCGTCGCCGGCGGTGTTGACAGGACGTCCCATGTTTACCGGCGCAGACCATGTGCCGTCGGGTTTTCGGGTGCAGTAATAGATATCGCTATTACCCGTCCGCTCGCTGCTGAAATACAGCGTGTTACCGTCGCGCGATACCGACGGATGCGAATCCCATTCGATACTGTTGACCTCGCGTCCAAGATTGCGGATGTTCTTCCATTCATTTCCCTGCAGATCGGCGACGTACAAATCGCAATCGCCGACACCGTCGGGCATATCGTAGAGAACGAAGTACACTTGTTTGCGTGCGTAGTCGTAGGCAACCGCGCCTGCTTTCTTCTCCTTTTTGTTATCCATCGAGGAATACTGCGCAGGGGCCAGGCCTGTCCCGGTAATGGCGCTTCGATAGATGTGATCCGTAGGATCGTCGTCGTCCTTGTTCAACGGCCGGTTGCTGGTAAACACCAGTTCGCTCCCGTCGGCGGTCAACTGCGGCGCGTATTCATCGAACTCGGTATTCACCACCTTGCCAAGGCGCACAAGTTCCGGTTTCTTGCCTTTCATTTCCAGCAGTCGCGGAGGCCCACCGCAGGATGCCAGTAGCAATATCACAGGGAATATCGCTGCGAACAAAATTCGTGATTCTGCAAATAGCTTTTTGATCATATAGGTGTTCCCTCACAGTCTGTATTTGATAAGGACAAGCGCGAATTCGGACGTCACCTTCCATGAATCGTGCTGTGTGCTTACCGGATTCAATGGTATGGTTGCTCCGGCCTGCGGTGTAACATAGAACCGGTCGGACAGCTTGATATCGACGCCGGCGCCGAGATGCAATCCCAGGCGCACGGAGGGTACTTCAGGGATATCCGTTTTCGAGAGGAACGTATACTCAAACTTGGTTCCTGTCGAATCGTAGGAATATCCTGGTGTCAGGATATTTTCCCGGTTGTCGTACCTGGCGGTCAGCGGAACGCCGATTTCCAATCCCCCATGAAGAAACACAAGTGTTTTCGGTATGTACCACGCGAACGAAGGAGTAAGCGTGAAATATTCAAGTTCGACATCGGAGGATTTGCGGAATTCCGCAACCTCGTTCGTATCCTGCCCTGCGATCAACGCCGACCGGGAAAATGTGTAGGCGAATTCTCCCGAATAATCGAGGTACTGGAACAGCAGTTTGAACCCATAGTTCCGTTTGGGAAAATGGACAGATACCTCGGCTGCATAATGAAACACAGTTTCCGATTTATCGGAGAAGACACAGTTACACCGGAAGGGATCCGGCAGAAATTCACCGTTATGTTGAAACGCCAACACTCCCGCACCCAAACCGATGTAATACCTGACCGGACGAGCTGCGAGGATATCGCTCTCGTAGGGCGGCGGCTCCACCGGCCTGCCGCCGGCGGCAGGCATCTCATTTGAAAAACGGTATTGGGCTTGACTGATAGTAGAAATGACGAATAAAAACAATAGAAACAAGCGCATACGTACTCCTTTGTTCGTGCGCCTCCGGTTCCCAACAGCGAACCCGGCCTTGCGGTTACGGGCAACGCCTCGTCTCCGAAGATGAATGCGTTCTTCCTTCAAGACACCGGAGAGACGGAATTGTTATTCAATAGTAGAAAAATTCCAAAATAATTGCCTTACCGTCCGTCATTCATCGTCCGTGCGAAATCAGGACGGAAGCGCGGCTCAATGAGCAATAAACATCGGGACGCTGTAGCGCCGCTCCCCGGAAACGAATTGCACGGAATACAATCCTGCAGGATACGACGATGTATCGATATGGAGCTGTTGGCGCCCTCGATCTATCTCGCAAGGCGTTTCCGACACGATTCGTCCGAGCATATCGATAAGACATATCCGGCCTTTCAGCGGACGGAGGGACCGGACCGATATGGAAGCACCCTGATTCACCGGATTCGGCGCAACATCGAGTAGGACGACTGCTTCTTCAGGAATACCCTCCAGATGCGTCGTCGATGCGCCCGACCGGTATGCAGGGACGAACGAAAACGCATCGTGATATTCAAATCCATATACCACTGCTCCGACACCCCGCATATCCGTTGTCCCAACCGCGAAGTAATCGCCGTCGAGCCGCAGACTTGCCCACCAATACTGCGTATTCGGGATTCGATGAAACGCCGTGTCCGGGACAGCAATACCGTTTACTGTTACAGTCGTCTGCCCTCCGTCGAACGCCACAAGGTTTACGAACGAATCGGTATACCGTTCTCCTATCGTATCGATAAACGAACCAATCCTGACAGGAAACGTATTACACGATGCATACCTGTCGACCGGCGTGAGGACAACCATCGAGGCATCGCCGTACTCATTCACGTCGAAATCAAACGATGCGGAGTTCGCGTATTGGGCGATAAGAACCGGCTGCGATGCGGTAATCACCGCCGGATCCACGCGCTGCAACTCAATTTTTTCTCCGGGGGAAAGAGCCATGGGTGTTCCGCCGTCGACGCGCAGCGTCGTTCCCGGATAGATTCCTACGATACGGAATGTATAGCCATTCAATCTGGAACGGAATGGAACAATGACGTATTCGGTTCCCAACGCCTCGATCGGATAAACCTGATGCATAGCCGGATTTAGATACTGGAGTTGAGAGCCAGCATGGGGAATGTATCCTGAGTTCATCCCGCCTACAACGGCAACTGGCTTGTTGGCGGTAATCCTGCTGCCGGTCAATCCTCCGAACGGTCCTCCAACCCCCTGAACAAATGTATAATCGTGCCCTTCATCGAGATTGAATTGGAACGGTTGACTCCCCGGTATTCCGGTCGATGTCCGGCTATAAGGAACCACGGTAACCTCGGTATTATCTTCGGTCGCAGCAACTGCAAATTCCTCAGCTTCCACCGAGGGTGACAGATCGTATCCAACGGAATAGTATTCCTTTCCCAACGCATGGTCGGGAAGGATCAATGTAGCGTCGCTGTGACGAGGTTGCAAAGAACCTGCAATCACCGATACTGAGCTGCTTGAAGAGACGGTAAACGTTCTTGTTTCATCCCTTTCGTATGCAGGCACGAGTTGCCGATTGCTCAGAATAACCCGTTCCATTTCCCCTGAGAGCACGGTGAACGAATGCAACCGGCCTGTCAGGTGGTCGGTGACCTGTACCGAGGCAGTCGAATCGGCGCAAATATACAACACCGCCAGCGGGTAATCGCCCGTTGTCGAGGCATTATTACCCGGAAGTGCGGCATGGAACAATGTCCCCTTCGTCAATACCCCGTTGTCTTTGCACCGGGGCGTCAATGTTGCCGGTAACGTGACAGACACGACGCACGAATCGCGGTAAAACGGCGAACGGATAAGTTCGATAACATACTGAACAGTCGTATCGCGTTTTTGGGGAATCGCGTACAATTGGAACGAGACAACACCTTCCTGACCCGGCGGCAGCGGATCGGGGGTAAGGAACGCAACATCAGATGGCGACATCAATTGAAGCCGGGACGAATACCCGATCTGGGCTGAAGTCCCCGAAACCGGCACATTGCCGTTATTACGTACGCGCGCCTCAACGACGAAAGGATTATTCAGATACGCCAGGCCATCCTGCGTCAACTGCATGCGTACCGGCTGATCGCAAACCGTTGCCATTGAATATTCCGCAATTATTGGGATATCGAGATCCAATTGACAAGAGTCAGAAGCAAGAGAGTTCCCTCCCCGGACCGTGACAGGCATGATTTTCGGTACAGAGGCGGAATCGCAACGAAGATTCCAACTTACCGGCATACTCGCTCCCGGTAGTAGCGGCGTTACAAGCGATTTTTTTTTCGATTCTCCAGGAGCAAGAGCCAGGCCGGAGGGAAGATCGATCTCTACCTCCACATTGTGTAGTGCGATACTACCTTTGTTCCGTAATTGCGATATGACGAGGTAGTGCAATGGTTTTTCTGAACCGCCGAGCAGTTCCCACCTACAATCGAGCGCTAGAGCGGCATTTACCGACACTCCGTAATCAGTAACAATCGTTCGCTCAGCGCCGGGAAGAAGCATTTCTTCGTCCCACTGGAGTAACAATGCCCTGTCGGCTCCGAGGCGGATTCCGCTGGGCATGTAGTTCCAGTACGGTGCACCCAGATAGCCGTTGTACTGCCAATTGCCGGCATAAATTCTGTCCGGAGTCGTCGTCCCCGAATCGCGCAACCGTCCGATAAGCATTTCCGGTATTCCGGCAAGCGAACCTGTCCACTGGTCCGGTATCGCGTTGCCCTGCCACTCTCGTTCTTCTTGAACGATTGCACCGCTCATCTCGATCTGCGGCGCATCGCTGATATATAGATAGGCATCATAGAGTTGCTGCAGACCTACCGGTACGGGTTCCGCCGACCTGTTCCGCATCTTTGTTATGACGCGCATATAGCCGTATGTCGATTCGAGCAACGGAATAAACCGCTGTTCGATATCCAGTTGCCGTTCCCGGTATAAAACGACGGTTCTGAAAACGATGGTATCCCCTTCGAGAACGGCATTGCCTAGTGGCAATCCCAGCGTCTGAGCGGGTGTTTGCGGGGAGTGGATGTCGTTGTTGGTAAACGTTGCGCCGTTGAAACGGACGTTGCTTGCCGAACTCCCGCCATCAGCGCCTGCGAATAGCAACCGCTCTCCCGTAAACCGCTCGAGCCAGAATTGTCCGGTTCTTTTATTCACGAAGATGCGTACGGCATCGTTTTCGGACGAGACAAAATCGGCGGGATTTCGCGGCATCATCCCCTGTTTTTGTCCAAACGCGATGGATGTGACGACCGCAAATAGAAGAATCGTGACGTTTCGCACCATAAACGCTCCAGAACTCATCGTGTGGAAATAGCGTTCGAGAAATACCAGGTTACTTGTCAGCGAACCCGGATAGGAATGGGTCTGCCGCTCTGAGAGCTCATACCACCGAAGCGCGGATTGAACCGGATATTGTAACGTTCTCATGGAATATAACACTCGTCAATGATAAAAATAGGTCACTAATTATTCCCTTGAACCGTCGCACATGGAATGCTATATTCCGTCAACGCAAGAGTACTTATCAAGACGACTTCGACGTCGATCAGCCGCACTTCACAGAAAGGTCGCATTACCGATTCACCGATACGAGGAGCATTGAATTATGAAAACCGTCAGCTCACTTCTGCTTGCTTGCGGACTGCTGTTGTCCGTTGCCGCATACGCTCAGGGTCCGGGAGGCTCGCCAACGGGAGGAGTATCCTTTTCTGCCTCGACATTCGCCGATAAAACGGTCGTCGCAGGAGAAAAGGTCTGTTATGGTTTAACCGCGCGCGACGATAATGGAAACGTTATTCGAAGCTGGGACCAGATCGGAGCCCCGATTACGATCACACTCTACAATTCAACCGCAAACACCGACACGAGCAATCAGTCCTGGAGCGCCGATCCGGGCGATTACTCCTGGGCGATGTTCTACCACAACGATTCGCCGCTGACGAAAGTCTCGGACAACGAATGGACGCTTCCGCAAACTGCCTTTGTAAACGGTGTGGCAGAAATATGCCTCATTCACACAAAAGCTGATACGGCGGTGTATTATGAAATCACGCCGAAATTCCCGCCGCTCAATCAGCGGTCGGAATCGGTAACCTTCACAGCCGGCCAGACAACGAATTACCTCGTCATGCTGACCTCCGCCGTGCCGGGCAAGGAGCAGGTGTTCCAGTTCAGGAAATACGAAATCTTCGTCGCCCCGAGAGACCGCTATCTCAACATCACCGACGATTTGATGCAAACGCGGTTCAGCGCGCGCTGGCCCGGAGAGTTCGTCAATTCCGAACCCGATCTATCTGATATTTTCAGCGGCGATGTGTTCATTCAGGGAATGACCAACTACTTCCTGGCATCGACAACCATCCGCGAACTCCCGAATGCGCTCGGTCAGCTTCAGTGGATACGGGCCTTCAAACATGACGATCCGACTATTACCGGTCAGTCGTCGAATTACGAAATCCTCAGCCACGCTCCGTATCCGTTCGATCTCTATCTGCCTCCACATCAAACAGTATGGAGAACAGATCCTTTCGATCAGGTACGCGAATTTACGTGGGAGCAAAAAACACCCGCCGATCCGTACACAAACATTCTGATATCTGCCGGCAGCGGCGAAATCGGGAACGATGTTGTCGGTTATACATGGGTTTGCATCGACAGCGTAAGTTTGACACATGCACAACGTATCCAGTCGGATAATCTCGGTGCGATGCCTAAACTGACTATGACGAATTATCAATTACGTGGCATGGCGCTCACGATGGCAGGTACCGATCTGGCGATGAGCCAATCGGTCTACTGGTTTGTCGAAGCGACAGATGGCCTGTTCGTAACGAAAAGCACTCCTCCAAACAATGATCCGGCGCAACGACCAGGGCATTCTTTGTTAATCTTGATTCCGACCGATGTTGAAAGGCTCCCGCAGGCGCCGTCGAGCCTTGCGCTCAGCCAGAACTACCCGAATCCGTTCAATCCCACGACGAACATCCGGTTCGAGATCGTGACGGGCGGCAAGGTATCGTTGAAGGTGTATGACGTGATCGGTAACGAGGTCGCGACCCTGGCGAACGAGTATCTCGCACCGGGTACATACAACGCCGAATTCGATGGTTCGAAGCTTGCTTCAGGCGTCTACATCTACCGTCTGACGACAAACGGCGCCACACTCACCCGCAGAATGGTGCTGAACAAATAGGTTTTTCTTCATCCTCGATGGAGGATCAGGGAGCGCAGACCTTTGGTTTGCGCTCTCCTTTTGTTTTCCCAGGCGCCCACCACCGCCCCGGCGATGATCAGCAGCATGGCCGCCAGGCTGAGCGCGGACAGGCGCTGCCCGGCCAGCAGCACCAGGTTGAGGGTGGAGAGCAGCGGGGTCAGGT
>CAYPBB010000004.1:116903-123872 GCA_964408855.1 uncultured Ectothiorhodospiraceae bacterium | reverse complement strand
TCCCCCGTTCATTCGGTACTTTTGTGGATGACTTGCGGTTTCGACTATTCACTTGTTTCACCTTCCCGATAAAGAACCTCTATGGTACCCCAGCATTTTATTGAAGACGTAAAAGAAAGAGCGAAAAAGCTCAAGAAACACATTCTTTATCCCGACGCGATGGACGAGCGCGCGCTTCAGGCGGCGCGTATTGTTACCGACGAAGGAACGGCAACCATTTCCCTCATCGGGAACGAAGAAGAAATCCGCGCAAAAGCGGATAGCATCGGCGTAAACCTGCAGGGCGTCCGAGTCATCGATCCAGCGAAATCGTCGAAATTAAGCGATTTCGCCAACAGCTTTTTCAATCTCCGGAAGCACAAAGGCGTCACAATCGAACAGGCGCAAGAAACGATGCTCCACCCGTTGTATTTCAGCGCGATGATGGTACGCGAAGGCATGGCCGATGGGTCGGTCGCCGGCTCGCTCTCGACGACTGGCGATGTCATGCGCGCGGCGATTCTCTGCATCGGCATGAAGGAAGGCATTAAAACCGTCTCCAGCTTTTTCGTGATGGTGATGCCCGATAACATTTACCTGTTTGCCGACAGCGCGGTTCTCCCATTGCCGACGACCGAGCAGCTTGTCGATATCGCCATCGCGACGTCGGACAATTACAAGATTCTGATGCAGGCAGAGCCGCTGACGGCGATGCTTTCGTTCAGCACCAAGGGCAGCGCCGAACACGAACTTATCGATAAGGTCCGCGAAGCAACGAAGATTTGCAACGAGCGCCGTCCCGACCTCAAGATCGACGGAGAGATGCAGTTCGACGCAGCGGTCGTGCCAAAGGTCGGCGAGAAAAAAGCGCCGGGCAGCCCCGTCGCCGGAAAAGCGAACGTCCTCATTTTCCCCGATCTTCAGTCGGGCAATATCGGATACAAGATTGCGCAACGCCTCGGCGGCGCGGAAGCCATCGGACCCATCGTGCAGGGTCTAGCGAAGCCTGCATACGACCTCTCGCGCGGCTGTTCCGTTTCCGATATCGTCACAACCACGGCATTCAATGCTGTAATGGGCGCGGCATAATCCGGTTTTCTCAGATGTACAAGAGGCGCTCAATCGGGCGCCTCTTTGCGTTATACATAGAGAAGTCTACTTCTCGAGAACTTCCTTCACATCCGCGGGCAGGCATTCCCCGCTCAACGAGGTTTCAACAAACTTCCACATCCCGTTTTCATGGATCGCATAATAGCTTGTCCGCTGCTTGACGCGAAATGCCTTCTCCTTATCAAGCGGGTGCACGTTCATTTCCCCGTAAAGACCTGCCAGTTTTGAGCGAAGAGCCTGCCCGTCGGGCGATTTCATGCCCTTTGGAGCCGCTATCACTCTCATGAGTTCTGCATCGAGCCGGGCATACCAATTACTCCTGCCCTCATAATATTCGTTGTTAATGATTCGGGACCCAAGCGACGAAACCGGCAGCAAAGAATCGCTCTGCCTGAGCTTGAGAAGCATATCCTGTTGAGAGATATCGTCGAATGCGCAAAGCGGCATATAGTCGATCGCGTTTTCGAAGAATTTTTCCGATAGCGCATGAATAAACGCTTCGAAGTTCAATCCCAGCTGGGTTTTCATCTCCATCGGAGGGTCGCCGCCGTCTGGATGGATGCCGTTGCGATTATTCGAATGCGTGGGTACGAATACGAAAAAGCACTGGGCGAAGATCGCCAGTAAAACAACGCGGAGGACGCGTGGCGTGGACATCGGTTTTCTCCTTGTCGATAGTATCTGTTCCAACAGAACATGAGCTGCAAACGATGAATTCCCTTCGTGGAAACGCCCGGAAATCCATTTGCATAAAATTGCTCGATGGTTGTCACAGAAACAAACCGGCAGGCGTCTAATAGGTATCCGACCACGATATCCAGATGCTCCATGATCGACATGAACGCTTCATATTACCGTCCACGTGCCTACGAGGATGTGTACCGCTGGTGCTACGAACTCCACAAACCCGGCGATCCGGCAAACCCGATTCAGAACACTGCCATTTTCGTGGTTCACGGCATGGGAAATCAGGAATGGGCGGAGACTGCCGCTGAGTTGAGATCAGGATTTGAGACCGCCATCGAAGAAATTGCATCGCGAGAAGACCCATCTACTGTGTGCCGGAATACATTTTTGAAAGAACATCAAACCCCGTTTATTCAGGAAGGGTATTGGGCAGATTATACGTCTATGAAAGCAATGTTTCCGGGTATCTGGAAACTATTCGACAAAGGAGAAAAAATCTACTTCGCTACGACGGTATCGAAAGAATTATCCAATCTCGGCGCTATCAAAAAGTGGTACAAAGAACAACTAGGAAGACTCCCCTCGCTGAAACTGAAAAACGAGCTTACAGGAGGCAGTAGTGTACTCGCCTGTTTGCTTTACCGGGCAATAATGTTCCCCGGGAAAATATTGATCGGGTTTTTCCATCATTGCTGGAAAGATACGTTTACGAATGTGCTCGGCGACGTAAAGAACTATATCGAACCAGTGGGACCGATGCAACGCGCATTCATTCAACGGATTGATTACAAGATCGGCGAACAATTCCTGCGCTTGATCGGGCTTGATTGGGATTTCCGGCCGCTGCCCTCATGGAAATGCCACTCGTGCGATTCCAAATGTTTGATTTTCGATCGCGTTGTTTGGGTAGCTCACAGCCTCGGCAGCGTCATCAGCTATAATACCCTTGCGGACATAACAGCAAAGGCCGTCGGAATTTTACAATCCGCCGACTCAACGAAAGAGCAAAAAGCAGGGGCAAACCGTTTTTTCTCCTGTCTCGTTGCGTTTGTAACTCTCGGCAGCCCACTCGATAAAGTCGCATTTCTTTTTGGGAGCAAAACAATAAAGGAATGGGACAGGACACATATGCCTCGGGATTTCAAATGGGTCAATTATTTCCATGTCTTCGATCCCGTGTCCGGACCGCTCAGACATAGGGTAATTGTTGGACCCGATACTGCACAGCCGATCATCAATACAACTATGAGTAGGTTTTGGAGAATACCGTTTTGCGCTCATACTCAGTATTGGAACGATACCGGTACGCTACAGGATATCCTCTCATTTGTTTTCGATACAATCAACCCGGCACGGTTGAACATGTCCTGCAACTTACATTGGAAAGTCTTTCAGACGATTTTCATCTGGACAGCGATCACGTTGCTGATCGCCGGAATACCGGTTGGAATACTGGTATCGATCCTATGGCTTATTGACCTTAGCCCCATACAGATGATCGAGTGGATTGCATCGATTCCATGAGGTAACGATCCGCAACCGTTGACCCGAAGTCTTATCCCTCTCTCAGCGCCGCCTCGGGTTTGACGCGGTTCCAGAGCCGCATCAACGCTTTGCCGACGAGCACGGTCATGACGGCAAACACCACCCCTCCGATGACATCGATCACGTAATGATACCGCAGATACACTGTTGCGATAATAAGCAGTGATCCGGTAACGCCGAGTACCCATCTCGTTCGCGCCCGGTACCGGAATGCCAGCCACATCACGAGAAGCGTTACAAGCGTGTGCCCGCTCGGGAAAACATCGCGTTGAACCACCTTCTCCGGATTGGGCGTGCCCGGCGGGATGCTCTCGCCTATATCCGTGTAAAGTCGCAGCGCTTCCGTAGCGACCAGTCCGGGGAGTTCTTCGCTGATACGTTCGAATTGATGCAACGTGAAGCGCGGTCCTACCGCCGGCACGGCAACGTATCCGAAATAGGAAAGGTAGAATCCCAGCATCACCATGAAAAAAGCAATCCGGAATGCCTGATGACGCTTCTTCAGGTACAGGTCGATTGTCAGAATAAGGGGCAGAAGATAATAACTGCTGTATGCAAGCTGGAGGATCTCCGTGAGGAAGGGATGCGCGAACTGGTATATCCACTGCGTCGGATTCACGCCGAATAACAACCTGTCGAGCGCGGCAAGCGACGCATCGTAATCGACCGGATGTATCGCCGGGACGAGGTAGTACACTTCCTTGAACGCAACCGGGATGCACCCCATCGAATAGAAGCCGTGCAAAAGCCGCCAGATGGGCTTCCGCTTATGGGCAAACCAGGCCAGCGCCGGTACGCTCACGATCACCGCCGCGTTGACGAGCAGGAACACCCACCATAACGGGATGACCCAGCTCCAGCAAATCATTGCTATCGATAGAAGCAGAAAGAATGCGACGTTGGTGAGGTCAAGGATATCAAGCGAAGCGAGGAAACGGTTCATGCGATATGGTCGGCAGTGGTCGGCGGTTTCGGTTACAGGTAAATCAACGATAGGAATAGTAGATAAATAAACAGTCCCAGCGCGTCATTGGTGGTCGAAATAAAAGGACCGGTGGCGATTGCCGGATCGATTCCGAATTTGTCGAGAATGATCGGCACGGTGGAACCGACGATTGTGGCGTTTGTCATTACAGCGAGTAACGATAGCGATACAACCATTCCGAACCTAACATCGTGTATCCAGAAATACACGATGAAGAACAACACAATCGCTAGTATTCCCCCGCTGATCAGCGAAGCTGAAAGCTCCTTGCCCAAGCGCACAAATGTCCGCGTGAACTGGAATTCCCCGGTCGCCAGTCCGCGCACGACGACGGCGGACGATTGAATGCCGCAATTTCCGCCCATCGCCATGATGATGGGAATAAAAAACGCAGCAAAGATAACCTTCTCGATCGAAGACTGGAACGAACTCAGCACATACGCCGCGCAGATTTCGCCGATGAATCCGATCATCAGCCAGGGCACGCGGCTCCGGGCAATTCCGAAAATGGTGCTCTTCGCTTCCTGGTGTTCGACGATACCGGACATGCGCTCGATATCTTCCATCGCCTCTTCATGGAGAACGTCGGCGATATCGTCGAAGGTGATGACGCCGACCGGCTGGTTCCCTTCGTTCACGACCGGAATCGTCAGCAAGTCGTACTTGCGCATGACGTGCGCCACGTCTTCCTGGTCGACGCCGGTATTGACACTGATGACCTCCGGGTCCATGATTTCCGCGATGCACCGCGAGGGCTTGTTCAGCAGCAAACTTTTAAGATCGACGACGCCGCGAAGATGCACATCTTCGTCGACAACAAAGACCTCGTAGATATCCTGCGTATCCTCCGCTGTGGCACGCACTGCGTCGATGGCGTCCTGAACGGTAGCGTCGATACGCACCATCGCGAATTCCGTTGCCATGATACCGCCGGCGCTTTCCTCGTCGAAGCTCAGCAGTTCGCGCAACTCCGCCGAATCTTCGACCGGCAGGCTTTCGAGAACCTCGTTCGCCACTTCCTCGTCGAGTTCGCTGACGATGTCTACCGCATCGTCGGATTCGAGTTCGTCGACGATTTCGGATATCTGTTTCGGAGTAAGGAGATCGACAAGGTTTTCGCGGACGGTTTCCTGCAGTTCGAGAATGACTTCCGATTTATCCTCGACCGAGAGCAGTTCGAAGAGATACTTCGCATGCTCGGTCGGGATATTGTTGATGATCTCGGCGATGTCGGCGGTATGCAGATCGGCGAAAATATTGATCAGCGCCGGACTGGACTGCGTTTCAACGAGATCCCGGATATCGTCGAGGAATTCCTGATCCACAAGCGTCAGTGTGGACTGGATACCGTCCAACGAGTCGTATTCGGGCTCTTGTTCTTCGCTATGGATTTGCGTTTCGCTCATTCCTGTAGAGGTTGTTTGCCAGATCGATGAATTCTTCCACCGCCAACTGTTCGGCGCGTTTGCCGAGATACGGCTCGATTTCCGGTGGAACCGGCGCGGGCAGGAGACCTGCGTGCTTGAGGGCATTCGCCAGCGTTTTGCGCCGCGTACCGAACGCGCCTTTCACCGTTGCGGTAAACGCCCGATACGATTCGATTTCCGCGAGGCGGTTCTTCGTAAAATCCGTCCGTATCACCGCCGACCACACTTCGGGTTTCGGGATGAAAACGTTCGGAGACACCTTGAACAGCATCTTCGTCTCCGCCTGCGCCTGCGTCAGGACCGAGAGGATGCCGTATTCCTTGTTTCCGTGCGGCGCGCAGATGCGCTGCGCCACTTCGCGCTGCATCATCATCACCGCCGAGGTAATCCGTTCGCGGAATTCAAACAACCGGAACAGAATCTGGCTCGTGATATTGTACGGCAGATTACCTACAACCTTCAGCGTGCCCTGCGGTACGAACGACGCAATATCCGTCTCGAGAATATTGCCACAGACGAGCCGCACACCGGTCCATCCTTCGACATGCGCGCGCTCTTCAAGGCACTCGATCGCCCGCCTGTCCACGTCGACGGCGACGACGGAAGCGCCTGTATTTACAAGCAATTCGGTAAGCGCACCGGTGCCGGGACCGATTTCGAGGATGGTCTCGCCCGGTTGTGCGCCGGTTTCCCGGACGATATTCCGGGCTATGTTTTTGTCGGCCAGAAAGTGCTGACCGAGAGACTTTTTCGCACGAATCACGCGTTCACCGGTACCTATCCCCCCAAGATACGACGGAATCGCCAGAGGAAAAAACGGGGAAGAAAAGCAGAATCAGAGTGTTCCCATTTACTTAAAAACAGAGCACTTACGCCCAGCCGAACAATCAACACATCCGCCTCTTCACCCCCTGTTTCGTCTGCGAAACAAAAGGGGGTCGGCGCACAGCGCCGGGGGGTTCTTCGCTCCGGGTCGGCGCACAGCGCCGGGGGGTTCTTCGCTCCGGGTCGGCGCACAGCGCCGGGGGGTTCTTCGCTCCGGGTCGGCGCACAGTGCCGGGGGGTTCTTCGCTCCGGGTCGGCGCACAGCGCCGGGGGGTTCTGCACGCCGGGTCGGCCCATAGCGCCGGGGGGTTCTGCACGCCGGGTCGGCGCACAGCGCCGGGGGGTTCTGGGCTCTGGGTCAGCGCTCAGCGCCGGGGGCAAATTGATTCCTCTTCACCCCCTGTTTCGTCT